>JBAZUN010000210.1:0-8460 GCA_041661365.1 Candidatus Latescibacterota bacterium | reverse complement strand
AAAACGGCCGCCTGCCGAGCTTCGGGGACGTCCGGATACTGACTCTGGAGGGCCTCCAACTGCTGTAGCACCAGCTCTGTGGGCTGGTCCGTTCCGATGTAGCACCAAGCCACGGCCAGGGAGGCAGCCGGTCGCCTTGGCCCCGCCGTGACTTGCTGGTATGCTGCCGTTGCGTCCCCGTACCGTCCCAGCAGATAGAGATTCTCGCCCGTCAGGAAGGCGGCCTCCACCGCGTTGGGGGTGTCCGGGTACCGCGTCACCAAGTCCCGCAGCACGGCCACCGCCTCGTCGTTCCGCCCCAGGGCGTACAGACACTGACCCAGGTGAAGGCGCGCCGCTGAGTCCACCGCCTCGCCCGGCGGCCGACCGAGCAGCTCTTCCAGGAAAGCAACGGCCCCCGGGTACTGACCGGCGTTCATCGACGCTACGCCTTGCAGTAGCAGGCGCCGTTCCGTTTGCGCGGTGGTCAGTGCGCCTGGCTCGCTGTCCGCAAGGGCCTTCAGCGCCTGGTCCCACTCGCCCAGACCCAGGTATGCCTCGGCCAGCAGCAGCCTTGCCTCGGCGGCGATCTGCCGATCGCCATCCTCCTCCTGCAGGGCCTCTACTGCCCGGAGGTAATCGCCGGCCTCGCACCACATGCGGGCCAACGCCAACTGCCATTCGCCGCGCTGCTCCGCGCTAGCTGACTGCTCGCGGCGCGCCTGCAACCGCCGGGCTGCCTCCTCCCGATCTCCTTGCGCTGCCAGGCAGCGCGCCAGCAACTGAACGGCCGGTCCTCTCCAGTCCAGGTCGAAACCTGACGCCAGATACCCCTCGAGATCATCCGCCGCCTCGGCGTATCTGCCGGTCTCGTACCGGGACGCCCCGCGGAGGTACCGCCACTCCACCGCGGCCACGTCGGTCAGGTAAGTGGTATCCACGTCCGCCAACAACGCCAGGGTTCCATCGAATTCGTGTCGTTGGAACGCCATCCGGGCCCGGGTGTACGCCAGCTCGACCGCCGTTCTCGGCTCTATCTGCCTTGCGGCGAGGCGTTGCAGAACCTGCTCAGCCCGTTCCCAGTCACCTTGCTGTCCATACAGGTCGACCAGGAGCACCTGAGCCCGGCCGAACTCGGTGGAGCTGGTGTCGACGGCTACAAGCTGTGCGACCGCATCGGCAGATCGACCCTGGCCTTCATACAACAGCGTCAGCTCAATCCGGCCCTGGTCGACCACGTCACCAGCGTCGCCCGCGTCCACGGCCGTCAACTTCACGTATCTGGTAACCGCCTGGGTGGTGTCACCGGCCGCGGCGCAGTATCGCGCGGCGAGCAGCAACCCCCACTGCCCCGTCCGAGTAGGGCCGTACTCGGCAACCAACTGCTCCAGCCGTTCCAGAGCCGCACCGATATCCCCCAAACCCTCGTCACAGATGGCCGTACCGAGCAGTGCTTCAGCCTTCAGCGAGTCCTGGGGTGTCGTCGCCAGCAGGTTCTCGTATTCAGCGCGGGACGCCTGATACAGGGAATCCCGCACCGCGCCCGAATGGTCCTCGCCAGCCGCCAGTCGCAGCGACTCGGCCCGGAGCAGCAGCGCCTGGGGAACCGTGACGCCGGCCGCGGCCGCCTGGGGCGCGAAGGCTTCGGCGTAGAAGCCGTACGCCGCGGCCGCTTCCAGGTGCTGACCGGTTTCGCGGAGCAGGCTCATCAGCCTGACCTGAACCTCGGCACGGAACAACGGGTCGGATACGGCTTCCAGTGCTTGGCGGTAGGCAGTCAATACCTCCGGCTGCCGATCGGCTGCCAGCAGGATCTCGGCCCGGCGCAGGTAAGCCGTCCGGACCACGTCCGGCTCGGTGGGGAAACGACTGGCAGCTAGATCGTACCAGCGAAGGGCCGTGTCGAGGGAATCCAGGCGCGCGTACTGGTCGCCGATGCGGACGTGCGCCTTGCCGACCAGCTCGCGCGTCGTCGCCGACAGGTTCTCCCGCAGCAGGTGGATGACCTCCCGCACCCGGCGCTTCCCCTCGTAGGGTCGCGGGTCGAACTGATTGGTCAGCGCCAGGAAGCAGCGCAGGGCCTCGGAGTTTTCCCCCAGGCGCTCGTAGGCCTCCCCCGCCTGGAAGAGGGAACGGGTGCTTCGTTCAGCGTCCGTATCTGCGGCTGCCACCTGCATGAAGAGATCGGCGGCAATTCCCCACTCGCCGGTATTGTACCTTGCCCAGGCCGTGCGGTACCGCGCCTCCCCCTCGTACCGACTTTGCGGAAAGGCCCGGCGAAATTCCTCGAAAGCGGCCACCGCCTCGGCATAGGCAGCCCCTTTGAACAGACAGTCGCCCACCTGGAACGCGGCTCGCTCTCGGAGAGTGCCCGGCGCCGACGCGTCCTCGCATAGGGCCCGGTACTCTCGCGACGCCCGCGCCAGGTCCTCGTGCGCCGCCGGTTCGGCGGCCGTCTCTCCGGCAGCCAGTGCCTCCTCCCCCCGCCGCCGGAAGCTGCTGGCGATCTGGTAGGTCGCTGCCGCCGTCAGCGGCACCACCTCGTCGCCCACGCGCACCAGTACGCGGCGCGGCCTCAGGAGCGGATTCGCCGGGGTCCCCACCAAGCGGCGGTACGAGGCCACTGCACCCTCGAAGTCACCATTGGTCATCTGGCGCTGGGCAGCCAGAAACCGCTTGGCCAGCTCCCCGGGAGAATCCTGGAAGAGGCTGACGCCCACGGCCAGCGAGAGGATGGCGGCGAGAATGGCACTGGAGACGATCATGCTGGCGCTCAGAGCTGCTCGAAACCGGCCACGACCTCCACGAAGAAGCGGGTGAAGCGCTCGCCCTTGCCCGCGTCGGCATCGTCGTACTTCCGGTGCTGCAACTGCAGTCCCGAATTGGTCGTCACGGTGTTGCCGAGGTAGTTCCCCTTGAGCGTCAGCATCAGCAGGAAATCGGTGCTGGAGTAGCTGCGGAAGGGATCCACCCGGTCGACGGAGTGAAAGGTCAGGGCCCGGTCGACGCCCAGGAAGCCGAGCCGCACTCCCTGCAGACCGAATTGCAGAACCAGCGCGTCCGTGAGCGCGTAATCCACCCGCAGGATGGGCGCCGACTGCACCTGTGAAACCAGCGGCTCCTCCCGCGTGCTCAGGGTCTGACGCCGCCACAGGCGCTTGTACATCGGATGGATCTTGAACCGTCGCCACTCCCAGCTGTAGTCGATCCGGTTCACCATGGTGAACGCGCTGCGAACTTCCCGCTCGGACAGGGGGGTGTCCGCCAAGTCCTGCTGCCGGTTTTGAGTGAACTGAAGGTTGTTCTCCACCGTCAGGTTGCGCAGCGGCCGCACACGGGTGCCGGCGAAGCTGGTGGTAACCCAGCTATTCTTTTGCAGCAGAAGATCCCGATCCGGTGCGCTCAAAGGGGTGACGCCGCGCTCCGGGTCATAGACATACACCGAATCGGGGATGTTATCCTTCACCCGTTTGGTGTCGTGGTTCAAGCGGATGTGAACCCAGCGGGGGTTCTCGTATTCATACGCAGCGATGAAGTAAGAGGAGATCGCGCGCTCGGAGCCGGCGATGGTCCGCATGCGGTAGTGCCCCAGCCCCACCTTCACCCCCACCCACGGGGACAAACCTACCGTGACATGGTGTCCTTTCCGGTCGCGGTCGTAGGGATAATCAGGCTTGTTGTCGTTCTCGCGAACGTCGATCACGCCGTTGTTGTTCAGATCGAGTCCGTACACGAACTCCTGCGGGTCGGAGTAATAGAGCAGGAAGGCTTCTTCGTAGTCAGGCACCCCATTGGCGTTCTTGTCGTCGTCGGGGATGTTGTCGTGGTCCTCATCCAGTCCCGGGTATACCCCCCGCTCCAGGGCGGTGGAGCCGGGATAGTCGTTGGCGTTGTCGTCCGCGTACCGGTCGTTGTCGTCGTTGTCCTCCACCAGCGGGTATTCGGCCGTCACCGACTCGAATCCCTGGCCGCCTTTGTCCGTGTAAAGGAGCACGCCGCCGCGCCTGCTGTCGTATCCCCCGCCATACCGCGGGTCGATGCGGAAGAGCTCCCCGGCCACGGAAAGACCTTGCCAGCCGCTGAAGGTCCTGACCGCGTTGACGTACCATCCCCAGTCGGTCGACGCCGAATGGTGCCCGTCCCGGACCGGGAATTTGCGGGTGAGCTGATTGGCCACTACCTCGCCGCGCACCTTGAGGCCCACCAAGTCGGCGGCGAAATCCAATCCGCACAAGGTCTGCGCTGAATTGAGTCCGTGTTCGAGGACGAGCAACGTGCGATTGGTGTAGTCGCCGATGTTGCCGGGAGCACGCTCCAGGATGAAGAAGGGGGTGGTGCGTTCCCCCCCCACGAACGGGTGCGTCTGCGCCGCGGCAATGCGATAATCGTTGGCCGCTACGATGCGATAGCGGATGCGGCGGGGCGTGATCTCGGCCGGCAGAGCGATCGTGTAGAGCAGCTCCTCGTCCTCGCCACTGGCCTCCCAGTGCTCGCCCACCTGATGGCCACCCGAGCGCACGGGCGCCAATGCCGCCAGGTAGTGCGGGCTGTCCGCTTCGCTGCTGAACAGCGTGTCGATCCCAGCCATGGTGGCTTCCACCTCCACGGCCACGTCGAACACGGCCGCGCCGCTGCGACCGTCGAGCGGGGAGTCGTCGGTGAACCTCAGCACGACGATCCGGGGGGGGAGCATGTCCGCGTAGGGAGCGCTGCCGCGCAGGTACCCGTCGCCGCTGTCCAGATTGGCGTTGGTCTGGTGCTGGTTGAGGAAGGTGCCACCGAGGGTCAGCACGTCCCCTACCTGCGTCTCCCAGTGTCCGCCCCAGGTGTATACCGGATTCTCCTCCCGGATCTCGGTCTTGCGCGTGTTCAGGTCGACGATCCCTTCCACCCTCACGGGGGTGGAGAAGCTCTCGTATCCGGGGAAGTCGGTGGCGTCGAAGCCCCGCGCCGCCAGGAGGGTGACGCGGTTGTTGGGAAATTCCATCTCCCACCGCAGGCCGTTGAACCCGGCCTGCTGCATGGTCATCGGGCTGAGGGTGCTGCGGATCTCGTCGCCCACCGTGAGGGCGAAGTTGAGCCTTCCGTACGAGGTCTGGGCCACCACCAGTTTATTGAACAGGCTGCGGTAGGCTTCGTCCTTGGCGATCACGCTGGAGCCCGGCCGCTGCTCCTCGAGGCGGAAGGCGAGGAACCCATCGGCCAGAAAGTCGCCGAAGAAGTTGTAGCGCACGTCCTGGTTGATGCGCGTCCGGTAGGGTTGGTAGGCGTATTCCGCGTAGTTGCGATAGGAGTCCCGCCCCGACCGTCGCAGGATGTAGCCGAACGACTCCTCGTCGGCCGCGCCCACCCCTTGAGCCGATGCCGACAGCCACACCAAACACAGCAGCGCCAGCCAACCCGCCGTCCTCGGGCTCTGACACATCCGCCGCGCGATCCTCAGCTTCCCCGGGGCCCGCTTCATCTTCCTCCCCGTCAATACGCCACGCCGATGGTTTTCAGCACGGTCTGACCGCACTCGGCGTCGACCCGAATCCGGCACAGGTAGATGCCGGGTCGCAAGGCATTCCCGTCGCGGTCGCGGCCGTCCCAGGCAGCAGCGATCGGCCCGGCCTCCAGCAGCACGTCGTCCAGCAGGACTCGTACCGTATGACCCGTCAGATCGTGGATGCTGACCGAGACGGGGACGGCCGCCTGCACGTAACCCAGGTCGAACAGGATGCGGACTCCCTCTGGAGCCCTCGGACACACCACGGGCGGGACTACCCGCACGGATCGGGGCGGAATGAGAGCCGGCAGCACCCCGGTGACGCGCACCTTGATACTGTCGTCGTACACCGGGGTCACCCGTTGCAGCACGGCAGTGTCGCCTTCGTCGCTGCCCAACAGCAGCGCCACCGGTGCCGTTTCGGCGAAAAAGGCGGTGGTGAAGTCCAGCTCCAGACGCGTTGAGGTCGAGATCCGGGCATCACGGTCGAGATGCAGGATCAGCGGTGGAACCTGGGGAGACGTCTGAGCCGCGGTAACGATCTGATACCGCGAGGGAGACAGGCTGACGCCGTTCAACCTTACCTCGCCAACGTCACCCCAGCGATCCAGGGCGATCAGATCCACCCCGCGGTCGCCGACGGCAAGCTGCAGATCAGCAAGGTAGGTCAGGGCCATTTTCGTCCCGATCGGGGCCAGCCGAGGCCGCACGCGACCAAAGGCCGAGTGCGCGACCAGTCTCGACTCATAGACAACCGAGACCGAGGTGATGCCCGGGCTCGCAAACGGATCTGAGGTTGCCGCCTCGATCCGCCACTGAGCAAAGCGCACCGGCGCCACGGCAGCCACCGCCGTCGCAGCGGTAACCGCGTGAGGTGGTACGTCTTCCCAGTCGGGCCACTGACTGCCGTCCGCAGAGGCACGCAGTTGCAGGCGCAGACTCGTTCCCGCGGGTTGATCCACCTGCCAGGAAGCGGCCCCCAGGTTCACCAGGCCACCGAAATCGTGCACGGCCGAGGTGTAGACACCATTGACCTGGTATCCTGCACCCAGCACCTCGAGCTCGCCGATCTCCACCCGGTTCGGCAGGTCCTGGCGCGTGATGGTCAGGCGGAGGTACCGGGCGATCACCGGGGTCGGCACCCCGTCGGTCATACGGACCCAGGTACTGTCGACCGTGGTGTCCACCTCCCGACGTGCGTTGAGATGTTCCTCGGCCACCACCTTCCAGCTTTCCGGCGCCCCTGCCGGCGCCACCTCGATCCGGTATCCCTTGACGAAGAACTCGGGGCTCTGACTGGTCACCGGCGGCAGGACGCGCACTCGGTCGACCAGCCGATCACCGCTCAGGTCCAGGAGGATGACCTTGCCAAGCACCTCGGGGTCGTCCAGGAAATTCCACACCGTGGCTCGATTACCGTCCGTCAAGCGTGTGCCTATGTTGCGCCCGTCGACGCTGCCGCGAGTACCCAGGGCCACGTTGGTACCGGCAAAGGAAGTCAGGCGCAGTTGCGCCGCGGGCGACACCGCCATCCCCTCGAAGGTACCCTTCCCCCACAAAGCCCCCCCCGCCGTCTGCCACTGGACCCCGCCGACGGGCCAGGCCGCGAGGCAGGTCAGGAATAGAACTACCCGCACCAGGCGGTTCGGGAGTAGCGTGGGGAAGGGGATACGATCTACGCGCATGGTGTCTGCCTTGCCGGTGCAGCGCCGCTACCGTGTCGCGCTCGACGGCGTACTACTGCGTCATGCCTGCCACTAAATAAGCGACAGGTTCCACCCGCCGGCACCGCCTGCCGTGTAACACTTCGGTAAACTCGGTGCCGACCCACGGCAGCCACCCACCTAGCCGCCTGGGTTCTGGTCGAGCGTTGGGAAGATCAGTTGTCAGGTGGACCGGTGGCGCCAACCAGGTCCACTTGGTCAACCCAGACGAAGGGCGCGGCGGATTGACTGGACTCTTCAAGCAGCGCATCGGGCGCGGTCGGCTGCTGGATGAACTCCAGGCCGAAGCCGACCACGCTGCCACGCCACCCTGCCAAGGGGCTCAAGTCCACTGCCAGTTCCTGCCACTCCCCGGTTCCGACGAATCGCCGGGCCTCGGTCTCTACCCAGCCTAGCAGCAGGATCTCTTCGTCCCCCAGGCGTTTCGTCGTCTGAGCGTAGTCGTGCCCCTCACCGGCCTCCCATGCGGCCATGAACTGCCGCCAGGCCCGTTCCGAGATCCGGCCCTGCCGATATCTTGCGGCCACCGACCGCACCGAATCCGGCAGGGCCAGGCTGCGCCGTTCGTTATGGAGGTTGCCAAATGCGACCTTGGCATCCTGCGTCAGCCACTGCAGCTTCCAGGTGATCTGCGCCCCGGACACGGCCCGCAGGCGCAGGGTCAGGCGCTCAAGGTCCGACGCCTCTGCCCCGATCGCGGGACTGAGGAGCCACTGGACCAACGCGACTCCTCGACGCACCAGACCGTCGGCGTCGACGAACAGGCGCTCCGTCGGCGACCCGCGCACAACCAGGGCTCCATCTACCACGTCCGGGGCACGAACCTTTTCCGACCCGGCATCGCCGGTGAAGAAGCTGACCGGCGAAACGCCGACCCGCCAGCCTTCGTCCCCGATCTCGAAGGACCAACTCACCTGCCGGACCGTCGAAGCCTCAATCGCCCATAGCACGTTGGCGGCCAGCAGCGCGATCATGGTCACGCAGGTGCGCACGGATCACTCGATCTCCAGCAGGTATCCTGCACCCCGCCGGGTGGTGATGTACCTTGGCCGCTCGACGTCCGGCTCCATCTTCCGCCTGAGGCGGGCGACGTAGTTGTCCACGGTTCGTGTGTCCAGCGCCGTCCCGTCGCTGTACCCCCATACCGCTTCGAGGAGCTCCTCGCGCGTAACCAGGATACCTCGCCGCTCGACCAGATAAATGAGCAGATCGAACTCCCGCGTGGTCAGGGGTATTCGACGCCCATCGGCCACCGGCTCATGGCGCGTG
>JBAZUN010000209.1:0-9562 GCA_041661365.1 Candidatus Latescibacterota bacterium | reverse complement strand
CCAGAGGAGCTGGGGGATCAGCACGTTGCACAGGATCAGGGCCCAGTAGAACCCGCCGTACGGCCCGTGCATCCGGTTGTCCATCATGAAAACCTCGTACGGGTTGGCGCTGTACCAGGCCATCACCCGCTCCATGAGGTACCCGTACCCGACGATCAGTCCCGAGGCGAGCATGATCTTCGCCATGTTGTTCAGGTGCCGCTCGGTGATGAGCTGTTGGAGTCCATAGAGCCGGCGCAGGGGGATTATCAGGGTCAGCACCATGGCGAACCCGGCGTAGATCGCCCCGGCGACGAAGTAGGGCGGGAAGATGGTGGCGTGCCACCCGGGGATCAGGCTGACCGAGAAGTCGAAGCTGACGATGGTGTGCACCGACAGGACCAGCGGCGTGGACAACCCGGCCAGCAGCAGGGAGGCGGTCTCGTACCGCTCCCAGTGGGCTGCCTCGCCGCGCCACCCCAGGGCCAGCAGGCCGTAGGCGAGCTGGGCGAACCGGTTCCGGGCCCGGTCTCGGAAGGTGGCCAGATCGGGCAGCAGCCCCACGTACCAGAACAGGAGCGACACGGTCAGGTAGGTGGTCACGGCGAAGACGTCCCAGATCAGCGGGCTGCGGAACTGAGGCCAGATCCCCATGGTATTCGGATAGGGGAGGAGCCAGTAGGCCGCCAGCCAGGGACGGCCGGTGTGGATCAGCGGGAACTGGGCCGCGCAGAGCACGGCGAAGATCGTCATCGCCTCGGCGGCCCGGTTGATCGAGGTGCGCCAGCGCTGGCGGAAGAGGAGGAGGATCGCCGAGATCAGGGTGCCGGCGTGGCCGATCCCGATCCACCAGACGAAGTTGACGATGGCAAAGGCCCAGCCGACCGGGTTGTTGATCCCCCAGATGCCGGTCCCCTCGAAGAGGAGGTACCCGACCCCGGCCAGGAAGAGGTGGAGGAGGAGGAATCCCACGCCGAAGCCGATCAGCCAGGCCAAGGGGGTGTCGGTCGTCAGCACGATGCCGCTGATCTTCTCGGTCAGCGAGCTGTACGAGGCCGGACCTGGCCCCAGTTCCGGGACCGGCGGCTGGTACGGGGTCTGACGGGAGGTAGCGGCCATCTCAGCTCCCCGTCAGTTCCGGGTTGGGGTTCCGCACCGCGGCCAGGTAGGTCGTGCGCGGCCGGGTGTTCAGCTCGGTGAGGAGGCCGTAGTGCAGCGGGCTGGACCGCAGTCGGGCCACCGCGCTGGCCGGGTCGTTCAGGTCGCCGAAGGCGATGGCGCCGGTGGGGCAGACCTGCTGGCAGGCGGTGACCACCTCGCCGTCGCCGACCGGCTGGCCGGCCTTCTTGGCCTCGATCCGGGCCGCGTTGATGCGCTGCACGCAGTAGGTGCACTTCTCCATCACCCCGCGGGCCCGCACCGTGACGTCGGGGTTGCGCTGCAGCTTCAGGCTCTCGGTCTCGCGGTCGACGTACTGCAGGAAGTTGAACCGGCGGACTTTATACGGGCAGTTGTTGGCGCAGTAGCGGGTCCCCACGCACCGGTTGTAGACCATGTCGTTGAGCCCCTCCTTGCTGTGCACCGTGGCGGCCACCGGGCAGACCACCTCGCAGGGGGCGTTCTCGCAGTGCATGCAGGGAACCGGCTGATGCGCGATCCCGGGGTTCTCCGGATCGCCGCGGTAGTACCGGTCGACCCGGATCCAGGCCATCTCGCGACCTTTGCGGACCTGGCTCTTGCCGACCACCGGGATGTTGTTCTCGGCCTGACAGGCCACGGTGCAGGCGTTGCACCCCATGCAGGCGCCCAGGTCGATGACCATCCCCCAGGCGCGACCCGGGTAGGCGTGCCCCGAGTACAGGGTGAGGTCGGCGGGTGGATCCTCCCCCTCCTCGGCGGCGAACCGCGGCCGTTGGCGGAACTCCTCCAGGTCGGCCTGCCGCACCAGGGCCCGACCCTCCATGCTCTGGTGCTCCTGGGTGCAGGCCAGCTCCTGCCGGTCCCCGGTCGCGGTCAGGGTGCACTCCATCGCGGACCACGGCCTGGTGCTGGTGCGGAGCAGGTTCGCGTTGAAGCCGGTGCCGGTGCCGACCCGGCCGACCCGCGAGCGACCGTACCCGAGATGGACGGTAACCGCTCCCTCGGCCTGTCCCGGCACGATCCAGACCGGAGCCCGTAGGGAGCGCGATCCAGCACTGAGCTCGACGACCTGCTCGTTCTCCAGGCCCAGGCGGGCCGCGGTGGCCGGACCGATCAGCGCGGCGTTGTCCCAGGTGAGCTTGGTCACCGGCTTGGGGGTTTCCTGCAGCCAGCCGTTGTTGGCGAAGCGGCCGTCCCAGATCAGCGGATCAGGCCGGAAGATCAGCTCCAACGCCGTCGACGAAGCGGGAGATGGTGGTGCCGCGGGAAGGACGACCGGCGTCCTCAGGATCGGCTGCCGCTCGGGCAGGGCGGTCCCGGCCATTACCCCGTCGTGCAGGGCGCGGCGCCAGATGGCCTCGAAGTCGGCCTGGGGCAGTTGGGTCTCCCAGTACTGGCGCACCAGGTCGTACCCCGGCTTCCCCGCCTGTCCGGCCAGCACGGCCAGCAGCTCGTGGGCCGAGCGGGTACCGTAGAGCGGCTCGATCAGGGGCTGGACCAGGGTCACGGTGCCGTCGTGGCCGCGGTAGTCGCCCCAGTGCTCGAGGTAGTGGGACTCGGGCACTTGCCAGTGGCAGAGGATCGAGGTCTCGTTGGTCTGCTGGGTCAGGTGGACGCGGAACCGCGCCTGGTCCAGGGCAGCGGCGAAGCCGAGGTCAACCGGGGCGTCGTAGACCGGGTTGCCGCCGAGGATGACCATGACCTCGACCCTGCCGCTACGCAGGTCGCTGACCAGCTCGGTCAGGGATTCTATTGGATCGACCGGTTCCGCCTCCAGGGGCGCGGTCCAATGCACGGTGCTCCCCCCGTTCCCCAGGACCAGGTTCATCGCCTGGGCCAGGGCATGGACCGTGGGGTCCTGCTGATCGCCGGCGATCACGGCGCTGGTACCTCGGTGGGCCAGCAGGTCCCGCACCAGCGGCCCGATCCAGGCTTGGGCGCGCGGCGGCAGGGCGACCTCGCCGTCGAAGGCCGATTCGGCGATCGGCACCCCGATGCCGCGGGCCACGGCCAGGGCCAGGGTCACGATCTCGCCCGGCCGCAGGGCCAGCCGGTGGTCGGCCATTGAGCCGGTGGCCGAGGGGGTCGACTCGCACAGGTAGAGCCGGTTCATGCCGGCTGAACCGCCGGCCTCCCTCCGCCGCGCGGCGAAATCCCTGGCGTATCGCGGCGCGGCCGGGCCGCTGTTGGCGAAGTCCGCGTCAAGGGAGAGGATCACCTTAGCCCGCCCGAGGTCGTACCAGGTGTTCATCGTTTCGCCGAAGGCCAGCAGGGATCCGGCCCTGGCCGGGCCGCGGCCCACCGGGTCGTACTGGTGCCAGCGGTACGCGGGGTAGATCCGGCGCAGGGCGCGGAGCTGGGCCGCCAGGGTGGGCGAGGTGACGCTCCCGGTCAGGATCCTCAACCCGGCTCCCTGGGTGAGGCGCTGGGCCTCCAGCACCGGGGTCAATCCGCGCAGGAAGGCGTCCCAGGAGCTGATGCGACCGGCATTGGTCACCGCCTGCAGCCGGTCCGGGTCGTAGAGGTCGAGGATCGAGGCCTGGGTGATGGCGTGGGTCCCGCCCAGGCTCCCGGGGTGCTGCGGGTTCCCCTCGATCTTGGTCGGGCGTCCCATATGGCTCTCGACCAGGACCCCGCAGGCCACGCCGTCCAGGGCCGCGGCCGTGGCGTAGAACAGCGGCCGGCCCGGGATCTGTTCCTCCGGAGCCCGGACTTGGGGGACGATCAGCTCGGCCGGTTGGCTGGTGCAGGCGGTCAAGCCCCCGAAGGCCAGCGAGGCGCCCATGACCTTGAGGAAGCTCCGGCGGCTGACCGGGTCGTGCCACTCCGAGGCCTGCTCGGGGAACTCGCGATGGAGCAGCTCGACAAAGGCCTCAGAACCGGCCAGCTCGTCCAGACTGCGCCAGTATTCAGGTCCCCGGAGGGTCGGGGCCGCGGGCCTGAGGAAGGCCGGATCGAGTTGCTTGCGCGACGGCAGGCTCGACATCAGCGATGGCAGATCGAACAGTCGGTGAGCTGCTGGGTGTTGACGCCGTATTCGGTTACCAGGCGTTGGCCGAGGACCGCCTGATCGACCGGGGGTTGATATCCCATCGTCACTACCTGGTCCCGCGGTCGCAGGAACTTGGCCGGGTCGCGATGGCAGCCGAGACACCACTCCATGTTCAGGGTCTGGGCCTTCCAGGTCAGCGGCATCTGATCGACCCGGCCGTGGCAGGTCTCGCAACCGACCCCCTTGGCGACGTGGATGGAGTGGTTGAAGTAGACGAAGTCGGGCAGGTCATGGACCCGGGTCCAGCGCAGGGGGAGCCGGTCGCGGAAACTGGCCCGAACCGGTTCGAGAGCAGGGGCCTCGGTCCAGATCTGGGAGTGGCAGGTCATGCAGGTCTCGGTGGGGGGCACCCCGGCAAAGGCGGCCGATTCGACCGAGGTGTGGCAGTACCGGCAGTCGATTCCCATGCCGGTGACGTGGTGCTTGTGGCTGAACGGCACTGGCTGGTCGCGCGGCACGTTCACCTTGGTGAGGAAGTCCGATCGGCTGCTGTTGGCCACCAGGAGAGCCACCGCGACTCCACCCGTGAGGATCGCCGCCACGCCGGCGCGCAACGCCCAGTTGGCGCCGCGCGAGAAAAGCTGGGCCATCGTTGGCTTGTTCCCCGTTCACCCTTGCCCGGGTGTGTTGGCCGGATGAGCCACTCATTCATAGAGCAGCCAAAAGCGACACCTAACGTATTGGTGAGGTTTGGTTAGTCAACCCTGCTGGAGAAACCTCGACCGATGCTGAGGAGCCGCGGTCGGCTGCATGCACGGCTTGACGCCGGCGTGGACTCAGCCGTATACTCTCCGCGTTTTTCGGGCGTGGCTCCCAAGACCGGCACCTAGGCGTCGGTCGGGGTGGGAGGATGAGTGGTCGGGGCAGGTTGGCAGCCGCCCGCACCGGGTTCCGTCCGCCGGGGGCCCCATGGCGCAGACCGGCATGGTGAAGTGGTACAACAGCCGCCTCGGGTACGGGTTCATCACCGTCTCGGGGAGCGATGACCTGTTCGTTCACCATTCGCGGGTAGAGGACGGGGATGCCCTGGTCCAGGGAGAGCATGTCGAGTTCGAGGTCGAGGAAGGGCCGCATGGCCCGATGGCGGCCCGCGTGGGCCACGCGGGGTGACGACCACCCGTCTGCTGTGCCCTCGTAGCTCAGGTGGATAGAGCAACAGATTCCTAATCTGTGGGTCGGGCGTTCGAGTCGCCCCGGGGGTACCAGATAGGGTCCTGCAGCCTATGGCTGGCAGGACCTTATCTTTTTCATGCCTCGGACCGCTCGGGAATCATTGCCCCTTTCCTGCCAAGTCACGAAGGTACCCCGCCTCGTATCACCGGCGCCCGCGGAAAGGTGCCCCCGGCGGATGACGGGTATCGCTAAAGGAGCCGCGGATGGAGAGGAAGCAACGGAGCACCGGCTGGCTGGTCGTGGGGGCGATCCTGGCCTGGGGAGCCCTGGCCGGCGCCCGCGGTCAGGTCGGATCCGCGCCGCGCGCGCTCCCGGACGACCAACGGGTGATGCGGCCTGATACCTGGCGCGACCAGGCCCTGGGCCAGGTCATGCCCCCCTGGCTCGAGCACGGCCGCGATCGGGTGCACGGCGGTTTCTACACCGGACTCGCCCGCGACTGGCAGCGGGTGGGGGGCACCGAGAAGTATCCGACGATGCTCGGCCGGCACCTCTACAGCCTGTCCGCCGCCTTCCTCCTGTCAGGAGAGGAAGAGTATCTGCGCCTGGCCCGCGACACGGCGGCCTGGCTGGTTGACCACGGATGGGATCACCGATACGGTGGCTGGTACCGCTCGGTCACCGAGACCGGCGAACCGGCGGATACGACCAAGGATGCCTTCACGCAGATGTATGCCAACACCGGGCTGGCCCTGTACTACCTGGCCACCCGGGACGCGACGGCGCGGCGCTGCCTGGAGCGCTCGAACGAGATCCTCCAGACCAACGCCTGGGACTCGGTGCACGGGGGGTACTACGTCACCCTGAACCGGGACCTTTCGGTCCAGAGCACCAACAAGAGCTTCAACCCCCAGATCGGGATCCTCAGCAGCTACCTGCTCTACCTCTACCTGGCCGATGGTCGCCCCGAGTACCTGGCCCAGATGCAGCGGGACATCGACCTGGCCCTGCGTCGGATGCAGACCCCGGAGGAGGGGTACATCCTCGACGACTTCGACCGGACCTGGACCTACCAGCCGCGGTACCGGGACGGGGTGGAGATGATCGGGGTCGGGGGGAACATCGAGACCTCGTGGGTCCTGATGCGGCTCTATCACCTTACCGGAAACCAGGCCTACCGGACCAAGGCGCTCGATCTGGCCGACCGGATGATCCGGATCGGCTGGGACCCGGTCTACGGTGGCTGGTACCCGGGATTCGCCCGGAGCGATCCCGGGCAGGTGGACCCGCAGAAGGTCTGGTTCATCCAGGCCTACGGCAACTTTATGACCCTAGGGCTGTACAACCTCACCCAGGACCCCCAATACCTGGACTACTTCCGCCGGACCGCGGTCTTCTGGACGGAGCACCTCCTCGATCCGGAATACGGCGGGGACTACGTCAGCACCGATCGGGCGGGGAACCTGCTGGACGGCACCAAGGGAACCTCGTCCAAGGGTTCGTATCACACCATGGAGCACGCCCTGCTGAACTACCTCTACCTGAGTCTCTACGTGCAGCGGGAGCCGGCCGTGCTCTACTTCCACGTGGCCGCGGACCGAGCACCGGGCGACCTGCGCGTCTGTCCGGTCGAGGACCCGGCCGTGGAGATCGACCAAGTGCAGGTGAACGGTCAGCCCTGGGGCCGGTTCGACGCGCGCCGACGCACCGTGGAGCTGCCTCCGGGGGAGTGCGCGGTGCGGGTGGTACTGATGCGACAGCCGTGAGGCGAAGCGGCGCGACTCCACGGCCGATTCGCGATCCCGGCGTGCCAGTGGTAGTCGAAGACCTGCCGGGTTTGCCGAACGCGCTCCTCAGAACCGCGATCCTCCGCTGGTCTCGCCTGTCGGACTCGCCTACCTGACGAGGAGCAGGGGTCGCGTCTCCACCTGATCCCCGGCCCGAGCCCGGCAGAGGTAGACCCCGCTGGCCACGACGCGGCCCGCGTCGTCCCGGCCGTCCCAGCGACAGAGGTGTTCCCCGGCCGGTTGCAATCCCTGTAGCAGGGTGGCCACCCGTTGACCGGTCGGCCCGTGTACGGCGACCTCCACCTCGGTCGGGGCGGCGAGGACCACGGGGATCAGGGTGGTGCCGTTGAACGGGTTGGGCCGGTTGGGCCGGAGGAGGAGCAGGGGCTCGGTCAGCAGCTCCTCGTTGGTGGCGTCGGTCCGGGTCACCGCGGTCGGCCCGGTCGCGGGAGAGGCGGCGACCAGCTCGACCCCGGACAGGTACAGGGTGCCGCGCGCCTTGCCCCACCAGCGCAGCCGGCTCAACGAGGGACCGAGCGCGGTCAGCAGGGGGGCCAGCTCGATCTCCACCGGCTGCCATCCCGGCCGGGTCAGGTCGATCCAGGGGGCCAGGTCGACCGCCACCCCGTTGAGGTAGAGCCCCAGCGACGACCAGCCCTCGGGTATCGCCGATCCCGGGTGGACCCAGAACCGCAGGGCCCGGTACCCGGCCAGGTCGACCGCAATGGTCGCGCTCAGGTCGGCCCGCCACAGGTCGGCCGGGCTGCCGGTGTCCACGGGCTGGACCAGCAGGCTTGCGGCCCGGCGGCCGTCGAGTTCCACCGTCCCGGACCAGCGCGCTCCGCCTTCGCCGCTGGTGCTCCACCCCGTTGCCGACTCAGGTCCCAGCAGCGGGAGGTCGCTGCCGGGGAGCACCACCAGGGGCCAGCGGCAGTAAGGTTGGTACTGCCCTTGCGCGTTCCGCACCAACACCGTGATCTCGCGCTCTCCTGAGACCGCGTCGAGCTGTAGGAGATGGTCCAGGGCCCAGACCCCGTCCTCCCGCGGGGAGAGCGGCAGGAGCGACGGACCACCGAGCTGACTGAGGTCCACGGCCATCGCCTCCGGTCCCTGGGGCTCGGGGAGCACGGCCGGACGCAAGGCGCCCTGCAGCCGGGCCGGGCCGGCATTCGACAGGGTATCCGGCAGAGGCTGGACCCAGACCTCTTGGAGCAGGGCTTGCACGGCGCGGTCGACCAGGGCCTCGCCCGCCCCTGGTTGGACGTGCAGGGTGGTTCCCGAATCTGCGCCGTACCCTCCCTCGCGGCTGGCCGCAACCGTGGGCAGGTACCCCGCGTACCCATTGGCGTACCCCAGGAGGAGGGGGAAGGGAAGCGGCGCACGGGCCTTGAGGGTGAGCTGCAGGTCGACGAACGGCTCTCCGGGCAGGCCGGCCAGGGCCAGGTACCGGCCGATCTGCAGCAGGCCGAGCTCGAGCGGTACCGAGCGCTGATGATCGGAGAAGCGCGGGAAGGTTGCGGTGATCAGGGTCCACCCCAGCCGCGGCGCGGCCTCGAGTCGTCCCTCGCCTCTGACCAGGGACTCGGTCACCCGGACCACCTCCCGGCCCAGAACCTCCCCCTGGGTTTGCGCCGGCCCGAAGTCGTTCTGCACGTCGATGAGGGGATCAAGGTCCCCGGCCGCGCCTTGCAGGAACAGGGCCGTGCAGCCGGGCACCTGATCCTCGATGCAGCGCATGGCGTATCCGGGAAAATCGGCGGTGAGCCGGCGGTTCCCCGAGCCCAGGACCACGGCGTGACAGGCGTAGTGGAAGAGCACGGCCACGACCCGGCCCTGGTCGTCCTCCAGCCGCACCACGCCGACCTCGGGATCGGTAGGCCCCAGGGAGGTCGGATCCTGGCCGCGCCATCCCGAGCCCCAGATCATTCGGACCGTGCCGTCCGGCTGTACCAGACGCCGATTAAAGCTGAGGTCCACCCTGCCCCGGCCGGCGGCGAGACGCACCGGCCGCATCCGGACCGCGGCCTGCGCCACGGCCTCCGCCACCTGGTCCTCGACCCAGGTGACGTACGGAGCGGTCGCCGTCGGCCAGGCGCGATCGCTGGTCCACGGCTCGGACAGGCTCAGGGTCCGGGGACCGCCGTGGGTATGGGTGGAGACCACCAGCCAGCCGGTCAGTCCCTGGTCGCGGAGCAGACCCGCCAGCCGGCCCGGGCCGGGGGTCAGGTTGACGTTCAGACCGAGCAGGTCGAGGGAAGCCAGGGCCACGCGGGTGACCCCGTCGTCCAGGACCAGCACCCGGGCGTAGAGGGAGTCGTGCAGACCGTCGGCCGGCATGCTGTACCCGTCGGTGTACCCGATCATCGGGACGCCGACGACCGTCTCGGGCACGAGGCTAGCGCGGGCCGCGCCGGCCTGCAGCGCCGATGAGGAAGCCGGTATCAGCATCAGCACCAGTGCCGCCCGAAGACCGAGGGCGGTCCAGTCAGGG
>JBAZUN010000208.1:9147-9570 GCA_041661365.1 Candidatus Latescibacterota bacterium | reverse complement strand
CGTGCTTCCAGGGCCCGGGCATAGACCGGCAGCAGCTTGCGGGTGCGGGTGAGGATAAGGAAGTCGCCGGGCCGGGCCATCGGCTCGAGCAGGGCGTCGGGGCCCTCCCGGTTCAGCGGGGTGGCACCCTGCAGGGCCGCGGCGATGAACCGGGCCAAGCGCTGAGCTTCCAGCTCGGCGATTTGGGCGCGGCGGTGGTACGGCACCGGGGCCAGGGAGAGGCGACGAACGCAGGCGGGATCGGCGCCGTCCGCCCGGTACGGCCGGAGGGGGTCGAACCGGGCTTGGTACCGCGGGTCCTGCGCCGCGAACAGCGGCTCGAAGGCCCGGTTGATCCAGGCGCATAGATGACCCAGGGAGCGGAAGGAGGTGTCGAGCATCTCCACACGACCGTCGCCGGCGACCAATCGCTCTTTCGTCCAG
>JBAZUN010000208.1:0-9137 GCA_041661365.1 Candidatus Latescibacterota bacterium | reverse complement strand
GTAGATCGATTGCTTCTCGTCGCCGACCAGGAAGAGGGAGCCCGGCCGCGGCGCCAGGGCCCGCCAGTCCCGCTCCTCGAGGCTCCCGCCGGTCAGGTAGAACAGCATCTCGGCCTGCACCGGGTCGGTGTCCTGGAACTCGTCGACGAAGAGGGTGCGGTACCGGTCCTGGAAGTAGCGCCGCACCTCCGGGTGATCCCGCAGCAGGACCGTGGCCCTGAGCAGCAGGTCCTGGAAGGTAAGCTGTCCCAACGCCAGCCGGCGGACCTCGTATTCGGCCGTGGCCCGGTCGACGAACTCGATCCCGTGGCCGTACACGTGCTGGCGCCACTGCCGGAGCACCGGACCGGTGACCTGCAGCCGGAATCCGGGGTGCAACTCGTCCCGCAGTTGCTTGGCAAAGTCGCGGTGCTCCCCCCAGCACTTGAGGGTCACCTCCTTGAGCTGGTGCAGACGCTGCAGCCAGCCGAGGTGACGGCGGTACTCGGGAAGGTGGGCGTGTTGCCGGAACAACTCGGCCTGCTCGAACCCCTGCATGAAGGTATCCCGCCGCTCGGGGAGCGGGTCGGGCAGATGCGCCCGTATCTGGTCGGCCAGGGCCTCGGCCGCGGCCAGGGTCGCGGTCAGGTCGGGTGGCTCGGTCCGAGTCGGCTTGAGGGGCAGGTCGCTGAACTGGCAACGTCGGACGAAGAAGGAGAGCAGATCCTCGCTGCGCAGGCCCAGCTCGTCGAGCCGGGTCAGGGCCGGATCGCCGGCGGCGAAGCAGTCCTGGACGAACCGGTCCCAGAGCTGTCGCCGCAGGACCACCTCCTGCCGCTCGTCGAGCTCGACGAACTCGGGATCGAGTCCGGCCTCCAGCGGCCGCTCGCGCAGCAGTTGGGCACAAAATGAATGGATGGTGCCGACGAAGCACTGGTCGATCCGACCCAGGGCCTGCTCGAGTCGCTGTCGCTCCTCCCCGCTGGCCTCGGCCAGCAGCTCGCGCAGGCGCAGGAGGAAGCGGCCCCGCATCTCGCCGGCCGCCTTGCGGGTGAAGGTGATCGCGGCCAGCCGCTGCACCTCGGGGCTGACCCGGCGGACGTGGTTGGCCATCCGCTCGACCAGCTCGCGGGTCTTCCCCGCGCCGGCTCCGGCCAGGACCACGAGGTTGACCTCCAACCGCGTGCGAACGGCCTCGCGGGCCGCCTGGTCGTGCAGCCCCGGCTCAGTCACGCAGCCATGCCTCCATCAGGTCGGCCGCGGCTCGTTCCTCGGCCGTGGCCGCGGCCTTCGCCGCCTCGATCCCGGCGGCCTGCAGGGGACGCTGGTCGCAGGCCGGGGCATAGTCGCACCGGCTGCACTGGTCGGTCTTCTGGAGCTGGGGGAAACGTCCGGCCGCGGCCAGGGCCAACAGCGGCCCCAGACGGTCGGCCAGCTCGGCCGGTCGCGGCAGGGGCGGCGCCACCCGCCGGCCGTACCCGTGCTCGCTGGTGAAGAAGTACCCGGAGCGGTGGATCCTGGGCTCCAGGCCCCGGTCGCGGAGGATCTCCTCCAAGGCATAGGCGTA
This sequence comes from Candidatus Latescibacterota bacterium, assembly GCA_041661365.1. GTDB lineage: Bacteria > Latescibacterota > UBA2968 > UBA8231 > UBA8231 > CAITNQ01. The sequence continues at coordinate 7,591 of JBAZUN010000208.1, read as the reverse complement.
GAGGATCCACTGCAGGTGCTCGGCCCGTTCGAGCAGGCCGTCCTCGACGTACCGCGCCGGCGAGCCGGTCTTGTAGTCCCACAGCTCGTACCCCGCGCCGGTGCGGTCGACCCGGTCGATGTACCCGCGCAGGAGCAGGCGCACCTGGTCACCGAGGCGGAGGAGCACCGGTTCCGGCCGGCTCAGTCCCTCGGCGTGGCCGAAGCCGAAGCTGATCTCGAACCCGGCCGGCTCCACCCCCGGGCGGCCGGCCTCGGCGCTGAGGAAAACCCGAGCCGCTTGGGTCAGGCTCTGCAGGTCGGCCTTCAGGGCGGCCTGGTGGAGCACCGGTACCCGGCCGCGGTACTCCTCGACGCGGCGGTCGAGGAGCTGCTGGAGCAGGTCTCCGTGGAGAGCCGGGTCCGGCCGCTCCCCGCGTCGGGTGACCTCGGTCATGAAATCGCAGAATAAGGCATGGACCAGCCGGCCGAAGTCGATCGGATGGAGCCAGCGACCAGGGTCGTCCGGCCATTCCTCGGGCAGCTCCAGCCGCAGCACGTGCCGCAGGAAGTAGCGGTACGGACAGCGGGTCAGACATTCCAGGCGGGAGGTCGAGACGGCCAGGTCACCGCGGCCCAGGTCCAGCTCGGGGGTGGGTCGACCGAGCCATCCGTGGAAGCGGCCGAGTCCGGGCTGCTGTCGCGTCGCGTCGGCCGCGCGGCCGGCGGCGGCCAGGGGGAAGACGCGCCCTACGGCCTGCTCGTACCCCTGACCGTTGCGGGTGGCCACCATGGCCTCGCCCCGGGTGAGGAAGAGGGCATCGGCCGACGGTACCACCGGCTCGACCGGTAGCTCCTCCTCGTCGGTGCCCAGGCAAGTTGCCAGGTGCTGGAAGAGGGCCGCCGGATAGGTCTCGCCGTCGTCGGCCAGGGAGCGGCGCCGGGAAACCAGGATCACCTCGCCGGGGGTCATCCCCAACAGCCGCAGCAGATGCCAGACCCGCTCGCCGGGACGCGCCCGCTGCAGGGGCAGGGCCGGAGAGAGCCGCCGGCGCTCCGCGTCGAGCAGGACCGGATCCTCGACCCCGCGCCCCGGAAAGCAGCCCTCGTCCATGCCAATGACGTAAAGCCGAGATCGCTGGGCGTACCCCGCGCGGTCCAGCGGCACCACGTGGAGGTGTCCGGGCCGGGGGCCGCGGGGCTGGACCGTGCTCTGCCGGGACAGATCGATCAGGTACCGGGCCACGCGGTCGACCGGCCCTTCGTGGTCGACCAGGTCACCGGCGGTGTGCAGCAGGGCGGTGAGGGCCTTCACGGCGCCGCGGTCCGTCTCGGTGAGGACGACCTTGTGGCGGGCCAGGAATTCCACCCCTCCCTGGGCCAGGGAGCGGACCGTGGTCCGTCCTCCCTCGGGTGCTAGAGTCAAGAGCTGGTCGACCAGCAGACGGGCCTGCTCGAGGGAGCGGCTCTGGTCTTCCAGATGACCGGTGGTCCGACCTTCCTCCTGATACTGCTGTCGCTGGACGGCCAGCCCCCGGGCCAGCCGCTCCAGCCCGACCCGGTACGACCCCCGACCCGGCCGCAGCCGGGCCGCCCGCAGCACCCCGGCGATCTCCTCGATCCCGGTCGGATCGCCGGCTTCGTCCTCCGGGGCCCGCGCCAGGGAGACCAGCCGGGCCTGGCAGAGCGCGATCAGCTCGTCCACCTCCAGCCCGGAGGCGATCCAGCCCAGGAAACCGGTCAGGGCCTGTCCCGGTCGGGTCAGGTCAGGCGGCAGGCCGCTGGCAAAGGTGATGGACAGGCCGAACCGCTCGGCCAGGTCGTGGAGCAGAACCAGGTATGGACGGTCCGCGGTGTAGGCGACCTCGACCGTATCCAGCGGATAGCGATGGGACAGCAGGTCGCGCAGGATCCAGTCGACCTCTCCTTCCGGGCCGGTGACCTGGGCCAGTCGGATCCGGTCCCTATCCTGTTCGGTCAGGACGTCGGAGAAGACCTGGCCGGCCCGACCCACCCGGCCCGGCGGGACCGGAAAGGGGGCCTCGGAAAACCGCGCCGCGGCACTCTGCCTGGGCGGCGGGATGCCGTAGTCGTTCCGGCCGATGCGATGGAGTCGCCCCCCGGTTTCGCGGCAGAGGTACTGGTACACCACCTCGCCGAGGATCACCTCGTCGAGGATGGCGTAGACCGGCGCCTCGCGGCCGGACCGGACCGCGGCCGTCGCGCGCTCGCACCTGAGTGCCAGGTCGTGCAGCCGGTGTTCCTGCAGGAACGCGAGATACCCCCGGTAGATCGGGGCCACGAAGGACTTCGAGCCCAGGACGGCCAGCGCCGCTGGATCGATCCCGGCCTGCCGCAGGTCGTGCAGGGCCCGCAGCAGGGCCGGGGCCAGCCGCGGGTCAGGAAGTGCAGTGCCAGCGCTCTTGGGAAGCCGACCCAGCAACTCCTCGACCTGGGGCAGATCGTGGTCGGTCAGGAGGGGACGCCACCCTTCGGCCTCCAGGCCGCGAACTACCGACCGGGAGATCCAGGCCTCGGGGGTGACCAGGTGCAGATTGGCCCACCCCTGACCCGCCCGCGCCAGGGCCACCGCAAGGCTGTCGCCCGCTTGCAGGCTGGGGACGAAGACCACCTTGGTCCGACCGGGGTGGGCCTGACACAAAGCGGCCAGTTGATCGAGGTGATAGAAACGGCCGGTCAATACCGGGGCCTCCTGAATTCCTGGCTATGGCATAGGACCATCGCTGGCTTGCGACTGCCCACGGGACCGGCCTTTCCTCGGCGACGGCGATGGAGCAGGCGGTACCGCCTTCCGGCGTGCACCTTGGCCCCGAGGCTTGGAGGTGGCCGTCCGAGGGTGGACCTTGGTTTTCCCGACTGGCTTCTTCGGGCTCAAGGCTCGCGAGACCTTCTTGGTGGCGGCCTTCTTGGTGGCGGCCTTCTTGGTGACGGCCTTCCTGGTGACGGCTTTCTTGGTGACGGCCTTCTTGGCCCTGGTTCTGGGGGCCTGCTTCTTCGGCGCCGGGCGCCCCCTGGTCCCGCGGCGAGCGGCCGACCTCTTCTTGGTTTTGGCCGCGGTCGCGGCCTTCTGCTTCGGCTTGCTTCGCCGGGTCCTGACCACTGGCCCGGTGGTCACCTCGATGCCGAAAACCTCGCCTACTTCCTCCACTGACAGGGTAGGCGTCGTCTTCCCCTGGCGGCGGTCGGTCAGGGCGCTCACCGCGTCTGCCTGATTCACCAGTTCGCGATGATCGACATGACGGAGCTTGAATAGCAGGGCCGGGTCCTCGTCCAGCCGGGCCCCGACGCCGTAGAGCACCGCGGCCACGTGCTTGCACATGGTGGCCCAGTCCGGACAGGAGCAGGCCAGCGTGATCTCCTGGGGTGACGGGAAGAGCCCGGTCTGCCGGCGGGTCATGATCTCCATGATCCGTTCGGACAGGGTCCCCTGCAGCAGCTCGACCAGCGAGCCGATGTTGCCGGCGCACTCCCGGCAGAGGGCCCGCCACTGAGTCGGCGCCGCCGGCGAGATCTCGACCTTGACCTGGTACAGGGATCGACCGCTGACCAAGGCTTCGATCCGTCCCTGGTCGATCTCCAGGTGCACCACGGCGCCGCTGCGCAGGTAGGTCCGACCGCGCGGCAGGCGGTTGGCGTAGTCGCTGTAGGACTCGAGATTGGCGCACCAGGCCCGGCCCCAGAAGGACTGGGCGATGGCTTGGCCCTGCGCCCCTACCGGCGACAGGGCCTTGCCACGCTTCTTCAGTTTGGCTGCTGCCGCCGCCGCCCGCTGCCGCTGCTCGGCCACGCTCGCCTGCGGGAACCGTTGGTACCACCAGGCCATGCTCCACCTCCTCTCGGGAGATCCGGACCGTCTATTCCACGGTGGTCGACCGGCCCAGGTCGAGGGAAACGAACCGCAGCAGTTCCTGGTCGCCCATCTCGGTCAGCAGTCGTTCGCCGCCCTGCTGGCTCAGAACCTCTTCAGCCAGGTGGCTCTTGCGCTCGAGCATCTCGTCGATCCGCTCCTCCACCGTGCCACGGCAGACGAGCTGGTGTACCAGCACCGGCCGCCGCTGGCCGATCCTGAAGGCGCGGTCGGTGGCCTGGTTCTCCACGGCCGGGTTCCACCAGCGATCGAAGTGGATCACGTGAGACGCCTCGGTCAGGTTCAGTCCCGTCCCACCGACCTTGACCGTCAGCACCAGGAAGGGTGGTCCCTGCTCGGACTGGAAGGTGTCCACCAACCGACGCCGTTCCCTGACCGGCGTGCCCCCGTGCAGCACCAGCCCTGGACGACCGAAGACCTCGTTCAGGAACTCCTGCAGCGGCCCGGTCATCTCCTGGAACTGGGTGAAGACCAGGGCCTTCTCCTGGCGCTGGACGATCTCCTCCACCAACCGGCGAAGGCGCTGGAGCTTACCGCTGTCGGCCTCGGCGTACACCCCGTCCCGAAGCCACTGCGACGGATGGTTGCAGATCTGCTTGAGCCGCATCAGCGAGGCCAGCACCATTCCGCGTCGCCGGATCCCCTCGACTGCGGTCACCCCTTCGGCCAGCTCCCGCACCGCCTGGCCGTAGAGCGCCGCCTGCCGGGGGGCCAGACCGCACCAGGCCTTGACCTCGGTCTTCTCGGGCAGATCGGCGATAACCCGCCGGTCGGTCTTCATCCGCCGGAGGATGTAGGGACGGACCAGGGACCGCAGGCCGCCCAGGCTGCCGGCGTCGGTGCCCCGGGCCTTGACGAACCGGCCGAACTGCCGGGCCGACCCCAGCAGACCCGGGTTGAGAAAGTCGAAGATCGACCACAGGTCGCTGAGGCGGTTCTCGACCGGTGTACCGGTAAGCACCAGGCGCTGCCGGGCGGCCAGTTTCTTGACCCCACGCGATTGGCGGGTCGAGGGATTCTTGATCGCCTGGGCCTCGTCCAGGACCACCAGGTCCCAAGGCAGGCGCTGCAGCTCTTCCAGGCGCGCCACCAGGCCGTAGGTGGTCAGGACCAGCTCGCATCCGGCCAGGCTACCGGCCAGGTTTTGCTGCAGGGCCTGCCACTGCTCCCCGGATAACTCTGCCGGATGGACGATACACCAGGTGAGATCCGGGGCGAAGCGCTCGATCTCGGCGCGCCAGTTGGCCAGCAGCGAGGCGGGTGCCACCAGCAGGCTGGGACCGCTGCTCCGGCCCTCAGCGCGGCGCGCCAGGAGCAGGGCCAGGATCTGCACGGTCTTGCCCAACCCCATGTCGTCGGCCAGACAGGCGCCCAGGCCCAGCTCGCTCATGAACCGCAGCCAGCTTACCCCGGTCCGCTGGTACGGCCGGAGTTCGGCCAGCAGGCCGGGAATGGCGCCGGCGGCCGTCAGTTGCGCCGGATCGCGCAGGCGGGCCAGGGTGGTGGCCAGCCAGTCCCCAGGCTGTAATCCGCTCCACTGCGCCACCGGCTCGGTGACGGCGGCCACTCCCCCGCCACCGTCAGCGGCAACCCCCGACAGCAGTCGCAGGGCCTCGGCCAGACTCACCCCGCTGCCGGCGCGTCGGACGGCCTGGCGCCAGTGGTCCAGGGTGGTCCGGAGCTGCTGTGGATCGGCCTCCACCCAGCGGCCGCGGATCAGCACCAGGCCGCCGGCCGAGGCCATCAGGCTCTGCCACTCCTGGTCGGTCAGCGGTTCGCCGTCCAGGCACCTGTCGATCTGGAAGTCCAGCAGCGCCTCCAGACCGAGTCCTTGCGCCGGGGCTTGCCCGACGCGGACGGTGACCTGCGGTCGCGGCGGCCGGCCCCCGGCCCAGAGATCGGGGAGCCGCACCACGACCCCGCTGGCGTCCAGCGGCGGCACCTCCTGAAGGAAACGATAGGCCTGGGTTGGGGTCCAGGCGAGGGGCTGGAACAGGCTCCGGCTGTCCAGCAGCTCACGCGTCAGGGCGCTCTGCTCAGCCGCCGCCTGGACCGGCGCCAGCAGGTGCAACAGAGCCGCCTGGTGGCGCTTCCCGGCGTATTCCTTCAGGGCGGCGGCCAGGGGCTGGTACTGCACCCGTCCCTGGGCCGACAGCCCGACGGCGTAGGTCGCCAGAAAGGCGAAAGGGTACTCCTCACTGCGACGGTTCTCCGCCAGATGGAAGCACACCCTGCCGACCAGCCGCCAGCTTGGGCTGAGTGCCTTGAGATACCCCGACGGCCCCTCCGGATGGGCGGCCGCCTCGGCCCGTATCTGGGCGTCCAGGACCTCCCAGAGCGCGGCCAAGGCGTCGAAGGTGAGGTACTCCCCGCCCTGGATCGGTGGCAGTCGGTCCAGCAGAGCCTGCAACTCGGTCGTCGGCACCGGCGGGGCTGGCGGCACTCCGCCTGCCCGGGGGTTGACCCCGTGACAGAACCCGGTCAGGTAGAGCCGGCCCAGTTCCCGCCAGCAGGCGATCCCGGCCGGCAAGGGCGTGTCCAGTTCACGGGAGGCCAGGTGGAGCAGCCCCTGGGGTATCCCCAGGGCGAAGGCGGCGCCGATGCGCTCGATCGCCGTCTCCTCCGGCCAGGGCTCCTCACCTCCGGTAGCAGACCAGTACAGGTGGCCGTGAGGGTTGATCGCCAGAGCCGGGTGGGGAGCCAATCCGATCACATGGGGCCAGGATGGTGGGAGAAGGCACCTCAGGCCGCGAGCCAGGGGCAAGTAAGGGATGTCCATCGACTGCTGTCAACCGAGCATCAGGGTCGAGCGCATCCCCGCGGATACGAAGCCCCTCAGGTTCGGCGACACCTTGACCCGCGGATCGCCACGACCTTCATTGTCGGGCAACAGATGAAACGGGACGGATGTCGGCTGGTCCGCGAGGTACGCTGGGCCGCCGGGTCTGCGTAGGTCTGTAGAGGGACGGAAGGCAGACGCACCGAACCAGAACCCAACCCCAGGAGACCCCCATGGCGCACGACGCAGCAGCCTGCAGCGACTGGAAGACCGTGAGCAGCGCCGGGGTGGTAGCCGCGGGTGGAGCCCCGGCCGTGGCCGCCGGCATCGGCGTGCTCGATCGCGGCGGGAATGCCGCTGACTCGGCAGTGGCCACCATCCTCGCCCTGACCATCACCGACCACGGCGAGTGCTGCATCGGCGGGGAGGTGCCGCTGTTGATCTACGACGCCTCCCGACGCGAGGGGAAGGGGCCGTCCGGCCAGGGCCGCGCGCCCCTTTCCCCGACCGCCATCGAGTGGTACCTGCGCCACGGGATCCCGGCCGGCGACATCCGCATGGCCCCGGTCCCGGCCGTGGTCGACCTGTGCCTCACGACCCTGCAGCGGTACGGCACCCGCACCTTCGCCGAGGTGGTGGCTCCTACCCTGGACCTGCTCGACGCGGGCACCGAGCCCTGGCATCCCAGGCTGGCCCGGACCCTGAGACGGCTGGTCGAGGAGGAGGGACTCACCGCCGGCACCCGCGAGCAAAAGCTGCAGGCGGCCAGCGACCGCTTCTACGGCCGACACCCGCTTCGCAACGACGTGGCCGAGGAGTTGGAGGCCTTCTACGTCGAGCGGGGCGGTTTCCTGCGGCGGGCCGATCTGGCCGCGCATCATACCCCGGTCGAGGACCCGGTCACGGTCGCTTACCGTGGGTACACCGTCTGCAAGTGCGGCCCGT
>JBAZUN010000207.1:0-9609 GCA_041661365.1 Candidatus Latescibacterota bacterium | reverse complement strand
CGCTTCCCGCGAGATCCCCACCTCGTCGCCGCGGAAGAGGATGTCGAATTCCGCCTCGCGAAACGGCGGGGCCACCTTGTTCTTCACCACCTTCACGCGGGTGCGACGGCCGATGACCTCATCGCCGTCCTTGATGGCCCCGATCCCGCGGATGTCGAGCCGGACCGAGGAATAGAAACACAGGGCCCGACCCCCGGTAGTGGTCTCCGGACTGCCGAACATCACCCCGATCTTCATCCGCAGTTGGTTGATGAAGAGTACCGTGGTCCCGGACTTCTGGGCCGACCCGGTGAGTTTGCGCAGGGCCTGCGACATGAGCCGGGCCTGCAGCCCCACGTGGGAGTCGCCCATCTCGCCGTCCAACTCGGCCTTGGGCACCAGGGCGGCCACCGAGTCGATGACCACGATGTCGACCGCGCCGCTGTGCACCAGGGTATCGGTGATCTCCAGGGCCTCCTCGCCGGAATCGGGCTGCGACACCAGCAGGTTGTCCACGTCGACCCCCAGCTTGCGGGCGAAGTTCACGTCGAGGGCGTGCTCGGCATCGATGAAGGCGGCGATCCCTCCCCGTTTCTGGGCCTGGGCCACGATCTGCAGGGCGAGCATGGTCTTGCCGGCCGCTTCAGGTCCGAACAGCTCGACGATGCGGCCGCGCGGCACCCCCCCGATCCCCAGGGCCAGGTCCATGGAAAGGGCGCCGGTGGAGATGACGTCGATGTCGACTACTGCCGACTCCCCGAGGCGCATGATGGCCCCCTTGCCGAACTGCCGCTCGATCTGGTCGACGGCCAACTTGATGGCCTTGTCTCCACCATCCTTGCCGGCGCTGTCGCTGCTGCCCTTGGGCCTGGGAGCTGCCATGACGTCCTCCTGGTGGGTGAATCCCGGTACGGGCACTGGGTACGTTACGGGCAGGACCGGCTCCGTGTCGGGACAGGGCGCTTTCACGATCCCCGACAACGGCAACACCTGCACAAATAAAATAGTAAACATTTGAGCAGATGTCAACTCTTTTCCCGCTGCCCTACTCACCCGTAACAAACCTTGTGCCACAATAAGTTCGTAGTGTTCAAGTATCATGTTTACAGATAATTGAGTATCTACTACCGGTTCGTGTACCCCAGCGGAGAGGAACCGTGCGAGAGGTCTGGGTAACGCTGGTGAGCCGTACGGGAAACAGGTGGGTACAGCGGCGCAGCCGTCCTGCGGGGAGCCGCTCTTCTCAGAGGCGAAACGACGATCGGGAAGGGGTTCAGTCGGCCCGACGGGCGGTCACCACGCGCGGAACCCGATTCAGGTCGTGGCGAGAGGCGATCTCCGCATAGGCGCCGGTCGCTTCTAGCAGGCCGCGGACCACCTCGGCCTGGCCGTCCCCCACCTCGAGGCAGAGGATGCCCTTTGGTCGGAGCAGCGGTCCGGCAGCGCTGGCGATCCGGGCCAGGACCGCCAGCCCGTCAGGACCGCCGTCCAGGGCCAGGTGCGGCTCGTGGTCGCGGACCTCGGGCTCCAGGCTGGCGATGGTGGCGGTGGGCACGTATGGGGGGTTGCTCACGATGGACGTGAAGATCGGCCTGGCGGCACGCCAGGGGGACAACAGGTCGGCCTGGATGAAGGCTACCCGGTCGGCCAACCCCAGCCGGGTCGCGTTCCGCCGCGCCACCCCGAGGGCCGGCTTGGACAGGTCGGTGGCGATCACCCGCATCCCGGGGCGCTCGTGCGCCAGGGCCAGGGCGATGGCCCCGGAGCCGCACCCCAGGTCCAGGACCGGGGAGCCCGGGTCCGGTTCCAGCAGATCGAGGACCGCCTGTGCCAGCACCTCGGTCTCGGGGCGCGGGATGAGCACCTCGGGCGTCACCTCCAGCACCAGCTCCCGGAAACCGGCCTGGCCGGTGATCTGCTGCACCGGCTCCCGCCGCAGGCGACGGCGCACGTGCTCCCGGTACGCGTTGACCTCGGGCTCGGTCAGTACCCGTTCAAACTGGAGGTAGAGATCCAGGCGGCGGAGGCGCAGCACGTCGGCCAGCAGCAGCTCGGCCTCGAGCCGAGCACTGCCGAACCCCTTGCCGGTCAGGAAGCGGGTGGTCTCGTTGAGCAGGTCGAGCAACCGCCAGGCGCGCGCGCTCACCGGGCAGGTTCAGTCGGCGCCAGGGGCACCGGCTCCGGCCAGGGCGCTCTCCTGTGCTGCCAGCGCCAGGGGCTGGATGAATTCATCCAGGTCGCCGTCGAGCACCTCTTCGAGGCGGTACAGGGTCAGGTGGATCCGGTGGTCGGTGACCCGGCTCTGGGGATAGTTGTAGGTGCGGATCTTGGCGCTGCGGTCGCCGCTGCCGATCTGCTGGCGTCGCTCCGCGGAGATCTTCTCGTTCTGCTGGGTCCGGTACAGGTCGAGGAGCCGGGCCTTGAGGATCTTCAGCGCCTTGTTCTTGTTCTTGAGTTGGGACTTCTCGTCCTGGCAGGAGACCACGATCCCCGAGGGCCGGTGGGTCACCCGCACCGCCGAGTCGGTGGTGTTGACGCTCTGTCCGCCTGGACCGCCGGAGCGGTACACGTCGATCTCCAGCTCCTCCGGGTCGATCTCCACCTCCACGTCCTCGGCCTCGGGGAGGACCGCCACCGAAGCGGCCGAGGTGTGGATGCGGCCGCTCGCCTCGGTCTTGGGCACCCGCTGCACGCGATGCACCCCGCTCTCGAACTTGAGCCGGCCGTAGACCTCCGGTCCGGAGACCAGGAAGACCGCCTCCTTGATGCCGCCCGCCGGATTCAGGCTCGACGAGAGCGGCTCGATCCGCCAGCCCTGCCGTTCGGCGAAGCGCACGTACATGCGGTACAGGTCGCCGGCGAACAGTCCGGCCTCATCCCCCCCGGTTCCGGCGCGGACCTCGACGATGGCGTTGCGGGAATCGGCAGGATCCTTGGGCACCAGGAGAACCTTGATCCGCCCTTCGAGCCGCTCGATCTCGGCGCGCAGCTCGGTCCGTTCGGCGCGGGCCAGCTCGACCAGCTCGGCGTCGCTGTTGTCGCGGAGGATCTCTTCGGCCTCGGTCAGTTGGTCGGCGACCCGCCGATGGGCCGTCGACGCCTCGACGATCTCCCGCAGGTCGCCCAGCTCCTTGGCCAGCTTCTGGTATTGACCGGGGTTCTGGGCCACTCCCGGTTCGGCCAGCCGCCGGCTGAGCGCCTCGTACCGCTCCTCGTACTCCCTCAGCTTGTCCAGCACCCCGCGCCCTGCCTCCCCACCGATCACGTCGACCCCGCCGCCGCGGCGGCTCCGGTATGCCCCGCGTCCTCGCCCAGGGCCGTCCGCAGGGCCGCCAGCGCCACCTCGAGCTGTCCGTCGTCCGGCTCCCGCGTGGTGATCCGCTGCAGCCACAGTCCGGGGGTCATCAGCCAGCGAGCCAGCGGCAGGTGCCGCTTGCGGCCCGAAAGCTTGAGCAGCTCGAACCCCACCCCACCGACCAAGGGCAACAGCGACAGGTGGGTCAGGAACCGCTCCGCCAGGCTCTGCGGATGCCCGATGACCAGCGGGAACAGGGAGTCGACCACGGCGAAGATGGCGATGGCGATGAGGACCACGATCAGCATGAAGCTGGTGCCGCAGCGCGGATGCAGGCGCGGCTGGGACCGGGCTCCGGCCACGGTCAGGGCGGCCCCGGCCTCCCGCGCGAAGATCGTCTTGTGCTCGGCCCCGTGGTACTCGAAGACGCGGCGGATCTCGCCCCAGCGGCTGATCCCCCACAGGTAGGCCAGCAGCAGGATCACCCGGGCAGCACCGGCGGCCAGGTTGAAGGTCAGGGCACTGCGCTCCACCCGGAGGAGTTGGGCAATGGCCAGGGGGACGAAGAAGAACACCCCGATCCCCAGCCCGAGGGAGATCACCAGGGTGAAGGCCAGCATGAGCCGCTCCTGCCAGCGAGGCCGGGGGGGAGCGGCGGCGGTCGGAGCCGGGTCCCGCTCGGCCTCCATGGCCACGTCCGCCGAGAAGCTCAGCGCCTGCATGCCGATCACCAGCATCTCGAAGAACGACACGGCGCCGCGGAGGACCGGCACGCCCAGCCAGCGCAGCCGCTTGGTGATCGGGGTATACGCCTCGGTCCGGATCGCGATCCGGCCGTCCGGGGCGCGCACCGCGGTGACGATCCTGCCGGGCACGCGCATCATCACCCCCTCGATCACCGCCTGCCCGCCGATCGGCAGGTCCTCGGCGATCTCGTCCCGGTCAGGCGTGGACGGGGTCTGGAAGGTCTTCATCGGAGTACATGCGAAAGGCGATAAGACCGGGATCTCGGAGAGTCGGTCCTATCGCCTGTCCGCGTGGGCGATGCGCTCAGGTCTGAGCCGCGGGCGCCGGCTGGTCCTGCTCCACGCCGTACCGACGCTTGAACTGCTCGATACGGCCGCCGCGGTCCACCAACTGCTGCTTCTTCCCGGTGTAGAACGGATGACACTGGGAGCAGATGTCGACGTGCGTCCGCTCGACGGTGGCCCGGATCTGCACCACGCTGCCGCAGGCGCAGGAGATGGTCGACTCGAGGTACTTGGGATGAACGCCTTCCTTCACGATCGGACCTCCGCATTACCTGAACTCGGTGCCTAAGAAGGTATCAAAATAAGCCGGCAACCGGGGTAGCGCAAGGGTAGCCACCGGCGCGGGCGTCAGTCGTTCATCACCTTGAGGAACTCCTCGTTGGAGGCCGTGCCCTGCATCCGTTCGAGGAGGAACTCCATCCCCTCGATCACCCCCATCTGGTTGAGGATCCGCCGCAGCACCCAGATCCGGTTCAGCTCGTATTCCGTCAGCAGCAGCTCTTCCTTCCGGGTGCTGGTCGAGGTGACGTCGATGGCTGGGAAGGTGCGCCGGTTGAACAGCTTGCGGTCGAGGACCACCTGCATGTTGCCGGTGCCCTTGAACTCCTCGAAGATCACCTCGTCCATGCGGCTGCCGGTGTCGACCAGCGCCGTGGCGATGATAGTCAGGCTGCCTCCCTCCTCGAGCTTCCGGGCCGCGGCGAAGAACCGGCGCGGCCACTGCAGCGCGGTCGAGTCGACGCCGCCGGTGAGGATACGGCCGCTGTGCGGGGTGACGGTGTTGTAGGCCCGAGCCAAGCGGGTGATGCTGTCCAGCAGGATCACCACGTCGCGGCGGTGCTCGACCAGCCGTTTGGCCTTCTCGATCACCATCTCGGACACCTGGACGTGGCGGGTGGCCGGCTCGTCGAAGGTGGAGCTGATCACCTCGCCGTTGACCGACCGCACCATGTCGGTCACCTCCTCGGGCCGCTCGTCGATGAGCAGGACGATGAGGGCCACCTCCGGGTGGTTGGTGGTGATGGCGTTGGCCACCTTCTGGAGAAGCATGGTCTTCCCCGAAAAGGGTTGCGCCACGATCAGGCCGCGCTGCCCCTTGCCCACCGGGCAAAGCAGGTCCATGATGCGGGTGGTCATGTCCTTCGGGTTGTGCTCGAGGCGGAACCGCTCGCGCGGGTGCAGCGCCGTGAGGTTCTCGAAGATCGTCTTGTTCTTGGTGACCTCGGGATCCTCGAAGTTGATCGCCTCGACCCGCAGCAGGGCGAAGTACTTCTCGTCGTTCTTGGGAGGACGGATCTGGCCGGAGATGGTGTCCCCGGTGCGCAGACCGAACCGCTTGATCTGCGAATGGGAGACGTAGATGTCGTCGGGGCCGGGCAGGTAGTTGTAGCTCGGTGACCGCAGGAAGCCGAACCCCTCCTCGAGCACCTCGAGCACCCCCTGGGCGAAGATCAGGCCGCTCCGCTCGGTCTGGTGCTTGAGGATGGCGAAGATCAGCTCCTGCTTGCGCAGGACCGAGTAGTCGGCTACCTCGAGGTTCCGAGCCAGCTCCTGGAGATCCAGGATGTTCATGTGCTGGAGCTCGACGATGTTCATCTTCTGGGTCTTGTTGTTTCCTGGAGGCATCGCTCTCCCTGCTCCTCGACCGTGGCGCTCCATCGGACCCGCCGCGATTCCGCGGCCATGGCGGCCGTCGAATCACGCGCGCGAATCTGCCGGGGCGCGGCGCTGAACGCCGGTCGTCGCCCGCCGCGACCACCTAAATTCAGGCGGATCGGCGGCCTCGCCGGTCAACCGCTATGTGGGAAGGGATCTGGTGTCGTGTGGCAGTCCTAGTTCGCGGAACCGCAGGACGATAACGCTATCGGGGCTCCTGCATCCCCGTAGAAAAACTTACGAACGCGAAGGGCGAAGGATTCGACAACCGGCGCTGTCCAATAGGGAGTACCAAACGAGCCCCAAAGGGAAACTGGACGAAGGGAAAGATTGGAAGAGCGGATAAGCTGTACTCAGCCGTGAGGTAGGCGCTCTGACCCTGGTTCCGGCGGGCCCCGTGAAAATGCGGGCGCAACGATGTACGAGGGAACCAAGCGAGTAGTTGGAAAGGTATCGACAAAGCCCGCCTTTGTCAAGGACCGCGGCCTTCTCGGATCACTCGCCCAAATCACCGGTCGTCAATTCGCCGTAGTTGGCCACCCGTGCGGCGAAGTAATCGGCGAAGATGAAGAAGTCGGCGAAGTCGACGCGCCCGTCGGTGCTCAGGTCGAAGCGGGCATCGAACGCCGCCTCTCCCTCGACCCGACCGAAGTGATCAGCGAACAGGAAGAAATCGTCGAACCCAACCGTATCGTCGTCCGGGTTGAACCACCCGAGCACCGGTTGCCCGAGTTCGTCGAGCGGTCCGGCGCGGTTGTCCATCGGTCGTGCAATGCGCGCCTGGTCAGCCGCCGTCCCGGGCAGGATCGCCGCTGGGGTTTCATGCGCCGAGTCAAAGGGGCGGATCTCGTAGCTATACGGAACCCCGTCCTCCAGCTCTTGATCAAGGTACCAGAAAACGCCCGGGCCGACCTGGGACACGAGCTGCATCGCCCCGCCGGTGCGGGCACGGTAAATCCGGTAACCCCACACCAAGGGCTGCCGCGTCACGGCTCCCGGTTCGGCCGTCGGCATGTATCCGGCAGGGGGCAGCGCTACGAAGACGGTCCGGTCGTCGGGGGACAGGGACCAACTGACCGAGATGCACCCTCCCTCGTCGTCCGGTCGGTCGACCGCGCTGATATCGGCCACCGGAGCCGGGGGCAGCTCATCGCGTCCCGCCGCGGGGGCGGAAACCACGAGCCCTCCAACTCCCGAGCCCGAGACCAGCACGCCGATCAGGGCAGACAAGCAGGCGAGCATCCTGCTGGTGGCTCTCCGGCCGACTTCGGTGCGGCCGGCCGCTGCCCCGATCGCTACCGGGCGCGATTTACCTGCCAGTAACGGCGTCCGCGTTGGTCACCACCTTGCCGAAGTCATCCGCGAAACGGAAGAAGTCCTCGAAGTCGATCGTCTCGTTGACGATGATGTCGAAGATGGGATCGTAAGCGACCGCACCCTCGCTCAGGCCGAAATGATCGGCGAACAGGAAGAAATCGTCGAACCCGACGCTGGTGCCTTCCCGGGTGAACCAGCCGAGGATCGGCCGCCCGTCCACCCCGATCGGGCGGACCAGGAGCGAGGTCTCGGTGGCCGCCGAGGCGTCGGTCAGGGACAGCGCCGGACCGAGGTCGCCGAACGGCTCACTCGGAGAACCCGCCAGGCCGGCCAGGGTCGTGAGCAGGGCTGCCGCGGCCGGTTCAGACGAGCCGCTGACCGGTTCGGCCACGGTGAACTCGACCACTGCGCTACCGGTGATGCCCGCTACCGAGATGCGGCTCGCCGTGATCCCCAGCAGCTCTGCCAGCCGGGTGACGAACCGCGCGGAATAGGCACTCACCGCCGCCGCGTCCTGCAGGTCCAGGCTGGCCGCGAAGGCGATCCTGGCCCGCACCGACACCTCGGGCTCGGGCTCCACCAGACCGCCGACCACCCCCCACCGCGACAGGTCTTCAGCAGAGCCTGGCGCGGCCACGAACGCGGACTCGTTGTCCTGGTCAAAGGGATGCACGGCGTAGGAGTACCTCTCCCCGACGGTCACCTGCTGATCGGTATAGGCGGTCACGCCCGGTCCTAGGGTGGCCAGCAGCACCGCCTGTCCGCCCACGGCCGTCCGGTAGACCCGGTACCCGCGCACGCCGCCGCGCGGCACGTACCCGCTGCCGAAGGCGGTGTAGCTCACCGCGTCGTCCGCCGAGAGAACCCAAGTCAGAGAAACCGTGCGGCTGGTGCCGCTGGAGGCGGTTTCTACGGCCTGCAGTGCGGTGATCGGGGCCGGGGGGATGTTGTCAATCGCCGCGGCCGGAGTCGAGGTGACCAACTCGGCATGGGCGGCAGGAAGGAATCCGGCAGCGGTCAGGGCGGCCGCGATCAGGATGAGCGATAACCGTCTCATGCGACTTCACTCCCGGAAAGGGGTAGAGAATACAAGGCCCATATCGACCTGGAATCTATCCTGCTGCCCGGTGAAGGTCAAGATGCCCCACGGGTCGGCGGCGGCGTATAAAGCAGAAGGGCGCGGCTCCCGACGGAAGCCGCGCCCGACCATGCCTGCCGTATCAGTCGGAAGGGTCAGCCGCCGACGTAGGTGCCAGTCTTGCCGAAGTTGTCGGCAAAGATGAAGAAGTCGTCGAAGCCGATCTCGCCGTTCCCGTCGAAATCGGCCCCTGCGTTCCAATTGGCTGACGAGGGGGTAGAGCCGAAGGCGTCGGCAAAGATGAAGAAGTCATCGAAGCCGATCTCGGCGTTCCCGTCCAGATCGCCCTGGATTACCTGGCCCGTTATCGGATCGACCAACTGCCGCAGCCCAGCCGAGCCGCGACCCGACAGGGCGATGGTGGCCTCTTCCTTGAGCGGGTCGTTACTGGTGACGGTGATCGTGGCCTCGTAGAGCAGGCTATCCGCCGGGGTGAAGCCGATGGCGACCACCAGGGAGTCTCCGGCCATCAGGGCAAAGGAGGTCTCGGAGATGGTGAACATTTCCGAGCCGGACAGCGCCAGGGCGCCGATGAGCTCCAGGTCGCCGGTGTTTCGGATGGTCAGGCTGCTCTCCGCGGTGCTGTCTACTTGGACCTGAGGGAAGTTGAAGGAGGTTCCGCTCAGATCCAGGACCGCGGGACCGATCCCGCCCACCACCGAGGCGGTGAGCTGATACGCGCTCTCCAGCAGGTCGGCATCGTTGGTGCTGATCGTCAAGGCGCCGGCATAGTCGCCGTCGATGTTCCCGACTGCAGCCGCGTCGAAGGAGACGGCCAAGGAGTCCCGACCACCCTTGGCAATGGTCATGGTGGCCTTGTTGGCGGCGAAACCGTCGCCGCTGATCACCACCGTGACCCGCAGGTCCCCGGCATCGCTGGCCGTGGCCACGTTGCGGATGACGAACTGCCTGGTGCCGATCTCGTCGGCGGCCACCTCGCCGAACTTAACCGTGTCGGCGACAGTGCCGGCCGGGGCGGTGATGGAGGCCTGGGGCGGCGGCCCGAGACTCACGGGCTCGGAGGACACCGCGGTGCTGGCATTGCCAGCTGCGTCCACGGCCTTGACCTGATAAGTATAGGTGCTGCCGCTCTGGACCGTGGCATCGGTATAGGTGGTCGTGTCGGCAGCTACCGTGTCGATAGGCACGGCTGTCCCGCCGAGCACCGTGCGCCAGACCTGGTACCCCGCCAC
>JBAZUN010000206.1:4260-9621 GCA_041661365.1 Candidatus Latescibacterota bacterium | reverse complement strand
CGTCGATGTACTCGGTGGTGCGCTTGCCGGGACGGACCCCCGGGATGAACCCGCCGTGCTTCTTCATGTTGTCGGCAAGCTGGTTCGGATCGAGGATGATCGCCGTGTAGAAGTAGGTGAAGAAGATGATCATCAGGGCGTAGACGCTCCAGTAGATCAGCGAGCTCCTGGTGAAGGCGCTGCCGATGGCCTGCAGCACCTCGCTGTCCGGGAAGAACTGGGTGATCGTGCCCGGCAGGAACATGATCGACTGGGCGAAGATGATCGGGATGACGCCGGCCTGGTTGATCCGCAGCGGGATGTGCGTCGTCTGACCGCCGTAGACGCGCCGGCCGACGACCCGCTTGGCGTACTGCACCGGGATCCGCCGCATCCCCTGCACCATGAGGATGACGAAGGCCACCATGGCGAACATCAGGAGGATGATGAAGATCTCCTCGAGGAGGTTCTTGCTGTGCCCCCGGTTGATCAGGTAGTGCCGCCACTCGGCCCTGATGGCGTAGGGCAGCTCGGCGACGATCCCGATGAAGATGATCAACGAGATGCCGTTGCCGATCCCCCGCTCGGTGATCTGCTCGCCGAGCCACATGATGAAGATCGTCCCGGTGGTGATGGTCAGCACCGTGCCCAGGGTGAAGCCGATCCCCGGGTTGGCCACCGCCGCCAGGCCCGACGGGCCGCGGATGGTGGTCAGGAAGAAGCTGACGCCGTAGGCCTGGGCCGCGGCCAGCGCCACGGTGCCGTAGCGGGTGTACTGGTTGACCTTCTTCTGCCCCTCCTGGCCCTCCCGCTGCAGTTTCTGGAAATAGGGGATGACGGCCCCCAGCAACTGCAGGATGATCGAGGCGCTGATGTAGGGCATGATCCCCAGCGCGAAGATGGTGCCGCGCTGGAAGGCACCCCCCACGAACATGTCGTAGAGGCCGAACCAGGTGTTCCCCGTGCCGGCGAAAAACTCCTGCAGCACCTGCAGGTTGACCCCCGGTGCGGTGATCTGCCCGCCGATGCGGTAGACCACCAGCAACCCCACGGTGAAGAGGATCCGCTTGCGCAGCTCCGGGATCTTGAAGCAATTGGCGAATGTCTGCAGCACCTCAGATCACCTCGGCCCTGCCGCCGGCCCTTTCGATTTTCTCGCGTGCCGCCTTCGAGAACCCATGGGCCCGGATCGTCAGGCCGCGGGTGAGCTCACCCATGCCGAGGATCTTCACCCGCCCTTCGCCGCGCCGCACCAGCCCGGCTTCCCGAAGCTGCTCCGGACCGATCTCGCCCTCCAGCCCGCGCTCTTCAATCGCCCCGAGGTTCACCGGCTGATAGTCCACCGTGAAGTTCTTGTTGTTGAAACCGATCTTGGGCACATGGCGGTAGGTCGGCATCTGCCCGCCCTCAAAACCCGTGCGGCTGCCGCGACGGCCGCCCGACCGGGCCCGCTGGCCCTTGTGGCCCCGGCCCGCGGTCTTGCCGTTCCCGGTGCCGGTTCCCTGTCCCCGCCGCTTCCGCTGCCGGCGGGATCCCGGCGGGCACTTGATTTCCCCTAGTCGCATGGACCCTTTCTCCCCGGTTCCTACTCGATTTCCCTTACCTGCACGAGGTGCTCCACCCTGGCCACCATGCCACGGATCTGGGGCGTGTCGTTGTGGACGACCGTGTGGCGGATCCGCTTGAGACCCAGGGCCTGGATGGTGGCGTGCTGGTCGTGCTTCCGGTTGATGGTGCTCTTGAGCTGCGTGATCTCCAGCCTCATGGCTCAGTTCCCCCGCGGGCCGCGGCCGACCGGAAGTTCGATCCCGCGCATCCGGGCCACCGTTTCGGCGCTCCGCAACTGGAGCAGCGCCGCCAGGGTGGCCTTGACCGTGTTCTGGGCGTTCTTCGACCCCAGGCTCTTGGTGAGGATGTCCCGCACTCCCGCCAGCTCGAGGACGATGCGGATACCGCCGCTGGCGATGACCCCGGTCCCCTCGGAAGCAGGCTTGAACAGCACCTTGGCGGCGCCGAACTTGCCGGTCACCTCGTGGGGAATGGTCCCGTTGGCGACGGCCACCTCGACCACGCTCTTCTTGGCCGCTTCGGTCCCCTTGCGGATCGCCTCGGAGATCTCGCCGGCCTTCCCGGCCCCGATCCCCACGTGGCCGTTGCGGTCGCCGACGACCACCAGGGCGTTGAAGCTGAACCGTCGGCCGCCCTTGCGGACGTGAGCCACCCGCTTGATGCTGTTCTGGACGACGACCTCGCTCAGTTCGACGCTGCTCGGATCTACTTTGGCCACAGGTTCCCTCTCCTTAGAATTGCAGCCCGCCCTCGCGAGCCCCGTCGGCGACGGCCTTGACGATCCCGTGATACAGAGCCCCCCCGCGGTCGAAGACCACCCGGCTGATCCCCTTCTCCAGGGCCTTGGCGGCGATCCGCTTGCCGACGTCCCGCCCCTGGGCCAGCCGGTTCTCGAACTCCGCCCCGCGCATCTCCTTGCTGAGGGTGGAGAACCCGACGAGCGAATGGCCGGCGGTATCGTCGATGATCTGCACCTCGAGGTGGCGCAGACTGCGATGCACGACCAGCCTCGGCCGCTCGGACGTGCCGGAAACCCGCTTGCGCAACCGATAGCGACGACGCTCCCGCCGCGCCTTGTTCTTGAGCAGGTGATTCTTGTCTCTCATGCCTTAGCTCACCGCCGTCTTGCCGGCCTTCCAGTGAATGACCTCGTTCTCGTAGCGGATCCCCTTGCCCTTGTACGGCTCCGGACGCCGCTTGAACCGGATGTCGGCCGCCACCTGACCGACCTGCTGCTTGTCGATTCCCTTGATCAAGATACGGGCCTGCGAGCCACCCTGTCCGTCCTCGATCGCCAGCTCGATCCCCTGGGGCGCCTCGAAGACCACCGGGTGCGAATAACCGATGTTGAGCACCAGGCGAGTTCCCTGGACCTCGGCGCGGTAGCCGACGCCGAAAATCTCGAGCCGCTTGCTGAACCCTTGGGTGACGCCGGTGACCGCATTGGCCACCAGGGATCGGGTCAGGCCGTGCAGGGCCTTGACCGGCTTCTCCTCGGACCGACGCTCGATGCGGACGGTACCGTCCGCGAGAGAGGCGGCCAGGACCTTGGTGTTAAGGGGAACCTGCATCTCCCCTTTGGGTCCCTTCACCCGCAACTCCGTATCGCTGACCCCGACCTCGACGCCCCGGGGAAGCGCAACCGGCATGGCTCCTATCCGCGACAACTCTCCGTCTCCTGACTGGCGTATCTTACCAGACTTTGCAGAGCACCTCGCCGCCCACGCCGGCCTTCCTGGCCTCCTGGTCGGTCATGACGCCCCTGGACGTGGACACGATGGCGATCCCAAGGCCGCGAAGGACCCGCGGGACGCCGGTCTTCGACGCGTATTCCCGGAGCCCGGGAGTGCTTACCCGCTGGATCCCGCGGATCAGGCTCTCGTTCTCCTGGTCGTAGCGAAGGTACAGCCTCAGGATACCCTGTTTCGGGTCCTCGATGCAGGCGAAGTTGTCGATGAAGCGATTCTCGGCCAGTACCCGGGCGATCTCCCGCTTGAGCCCGGAGGCCGGGACGTCCACCTTCCGGTGACCGGCATGGGCGGCATTACGGATCCGGGTCAACATGTCGGCGATCGGATCAGTCATACTCATGGCGAATAACTTTCCTCCAGGGATTGCCGCTTACCAGCTTGCCTTGACGACGCCGGGGATCTCCCCCTGCAGGGACAGCTCGCGGAAACAGATCCGGCAGAGGCCGAACTTCCGGTAGACCGCCCGGGCCCTGCCGCAGCGCCGGCAGCGGGTGTACTGGCGCACCGCGAACTTGGGCTTCCGCGCCGCCCTGATCATCCAACTCTTCTTGGGCATGACCCGATTCTCCGATCTAGTTGCTGAAGGGCAGGCCGAGCAGGCGAAGCAGCTCGTGGGCCTCGTCGTCGGTGCTCGCCGAGGTGACGATGGTGATGTTCATGCCGCGCGTCTGATCGATCGAATCGTAGTCGATCTCGGGAAAGATGGTCTGCTCCTTGAGGCCCAGGCTGTAGTTCCCCCGGCCGTCGAACCCCTTGGGCGACACCCCGCGGAAGTCCCGCACCTGCGGCAGCGCGAAGCTGACCAGGCGATCCAGGAACTCGTACATCCGCTCCCCGCGCAGGGTCACCATGCAGCCGATCGGCATCCCCTGGCGCAGCTTGAAGTTCGAGATGGCCTTCTTCGCCCGGCGCACCGACGGCTTCTGTCCGGTGATGGCGGTGAGATCGGCTACCGCCCCGTCCATGTTCTTCGGGTCCTGCACGGCTTCTCCCACCCCCATGTTGACCACGATCTTCTCGACGCGGGGGACCTGCAGGGCGTTGCGGTACCCGAAACGATCGGTCATGGCGGCAACAACGCCCGCCTTGTACGCTTCCTTGAGTCTGCTTGCCATGGACACCTGAGTCGTTTGCGTCACTTCGTATCGATCATCTCGCCGCTGCGGACCGAAACCCGCACCGACCTGCCACTGTCGAGCTTGGCGTGACGGATCCGGGTGGGCCGATCGGTCTTCGGACAGACCACCTGGACGTTGGAAACGTGCACCGGTACCTCCCGCTCGCGGATGCCACCCTGCGGATCGCGGGCGTTGGGACGGGTGTGGTGCTTGCGCAGGTTCACTCCCTCCACCAGCACGCGGTCCTTCTCCCGCAGCACCGAGAGGACGGTCCCCCTCTTGCCCCGGTCGTTCCCGCTGAGAATCTGGACTGTGTCGCCTTTGCGGATGTTCATCTCGGCTCCCATCGACCTGCGTTCACACCACCTCGGGGGCCAGCGAGACAATGCGCATGAACTGCTTGTCGCGCAGCTCGCGGGCAACCGGCCCGAAGATGCGGGTTCCCCGGGGCTCCTTGTCGTCGTTCACCAGCACCGCCGCGTTCTCGTCGAAGCTGATGTACGAGCCGTCCGGCCGCCGGTACCCGCGCTTGGTGCGCACCACCACCGCCTTGGCCACCTGCCCTTCCTGGATCGGGCCGTTGGGCATCACGTCGTGCAGGGCGACGACGATGATGTCGCCCACCGTCGCGTACCGCTTGCCCGTGCCGCCGAGGACGCGGATGCATCGGCCGGTCCGCGCCCCGGCGTTGTCGGCCATCTTAAGAACCGTGTATTCCTGTATCATATGCTCACTGCTGGTCCGCGTTGCGCTCGATGATCTCGGTAAGCCGCCACCGCTTGGTGCGGCTCATCGGCCGGCACTCCTGGATCCGCACGACGTCGCCGACGCTGGATTCGTTCTTCTCGTCGTGGGCCACGAACTTGGCGGTCCGCCCGACGATCCGGCCGTAGAGCGGGTGCGTCACCCGCTGGTCGACCGCCACCACCCGGGTCTTCAGGTTG
>JBAZUN010000206.1:0-4250 GCA_041661365.1 Candidatus Latescibacterota bacterium | reverse complement strand
CCTCCGCCTGCCAGGGTCCGGATCCCCAGCTCGTTTTGCCGCAGCACGGTCTGCGCGCGGGCGATGTCCCGCCGCACCTGCCGGAGACGGATCGGGCTGGAAAGCTGAGCCGAGACGTGCTGGAACCGCAGGTTGAAGGCCTCCTCCCGCAGGTCGGCGATCTTCGCCGCGACCTCCTCAACGCTCATCTCTCGCAGTTCGCTGACTTTCATGTTCAACCCACCCGTTCCACGAACTTCGTCTTGATCGGGAGCTTGTGCCCGGCCAGGCGGAAGGCCTGCTTGGCCAGGTCCAACGGCACCCCGGACAACTCGAACATGACCCTTCCGGGCTTGACCACGGCCACCCAACCCTCGGGAACGCCCTTCCCCTTGCCCATGCGGGTCTCGGCCGGCTTCTTGGTATACGGTTTGTCCGGGAAGACCCGGATCCACATCTTGCCGGTCCGGCTCATCGCCCGGCTGATGGCGATGCGGGCCGCCTCGATCTGCCGGCTGTCGACCCAACCGGGCTCCAGGGCCTTGAGACCGAACTCACCGAAGGAGACCAGATCACCCCCCTTGGTCTGCCCCCGCATCCGGCCGCGGCTCTGCTTCCTCCACTTGACCTTCTTCGGCATCAACATGGTGCGAAACCCCTATCTCCCTGCCGTCCGTTCAGCCGGCTGCCCGGCCGCGTCCTCGGCCATGACCTCACCATGACAGATCCACACCTTCACCCCGACCGTACCCGACACCGTGAAGGCCGTCGAGGCCGCGTAGTCGATATCGGCCCGCAGGGTGTGAAGGGGGACCCTGCCCGCCGGTTCGGAACGCTCGCGCCGCGCCATCTCCGAGCCGCCGATCCGACCGCAACAGATTATCCTGATCCCCTCGGCACCCATGCGCATCGCCGAGGCGATGGCCTTCTTCATGGCGCGTCGGAAGGAGACCCGCTGCTCGAGCTGCCGCGCCAGGTTGTCGGCCACCAACTGGGCGTCCAGCTCGGGCTTCTTGACCTCCTGAATGTTCAGGGAAACGTCCTTGCCGGTAAGCTGCTTGAGCTCATCGCGCAGCTTGTCCACCTCGGCTCCCCGTCGACCGATGGCGATCCCCGGCCGCGCCGTGAGGACCTCCACGGTGACGCGCTTGGGCTGGCGCTCGATGTTGATGCGCGACACGCCGGCCCGCTGCAGCCTCTGCTTGACGTAGCGCCGCAGGACCAGGTCCTCGTGGAGCAGCTCGGCGAAGTCCTTTTCGGCGAACCAGTTCGAGCGCCATCCCTTGATGACGCCGAGTCTGAAGCCGTACGGATGAGTCTTCTGTCCCAAGAAAGCCCCCTGCGAGATGGGTTTCAGTTCTGTCCGTCGCTGACGACCACGGTCAGATGGCTGTGCCGCTTCTTCACCCGGTCGGCCGAGCCCCGCGCCCGCGTCATGATCCGCTTCAGGTCGCGCCCCTCGTCGGCGAAGACCGTCTTGACGAACAGGTGCTCCGGATCGACCGCGTTGGCAACGTCCTTGTTCACCCCGTTGGCGATGGCCGAACGGAGGGTCTTCTCGACCAGCTTGGCCACCGGTCGCGGCGAGAACCGGAGGATGCTGAGCGCCTCCTCCACCGGCTTGCCGCGGATCAGGCCGATAAGCTGACGCACCTTGGTGGCCGGCACCCCGATCTGGGTCAGTACTGCCTTGGCTTCCATGTCGCTCCTCTGCGCGCCTCCCCGTCCCCTCGGACTACTTCCGCACCGAACTGGCGCGCTCGGTGAGCTTGCCGCCGTGCCCCCTGAAGGTCCGGGTGGGCGCGAACTCACCCAGTTTGTGTCCGACCATGTTCTCGGTGATGTAGACCGGGATGAACTTACTGCCGTTGTGCACCGCCAGGGTGTGCCCCACGAAGTCCGGCGTCACCGTCGACCGCCGTGACCAGGTCTTGAAGACCTTGTGGTCGCCGCTGCGGTTAAGCCCCTCGACCTTCTTCATCAGGTGCAGGTCGACGAACGGTCCCTTCTTGATCGATCTAGCCATTGCTTACCCCACTCCTCACTTCGCGTTCCGTCGCCGCAGAATCCAGGCGTTCGACCGGTTCTTGCGCTTACGGGTCTTGTACCCCTTGGTCGGCTTCCCCCACGGCGTGACCGGGTGACGCCCGCCCGAGGTCTTGCCCTCGCCGCCGCCGTGCGGATGGTCGATCGGGTTCATGGCGACGCCCCTCACCTTGGGACGCCGGCCGAGCCACCGGGACCGTCCCGCCTTGCCCAGGACGACGTTTCCGTGCTCGGCGTTGCCGACCCGACCGAGGGTCGCGGCGCACTCCACCGGCACCTCGCGGATCTCGCCCGACGGCAACCGCAACTGGGCCCGCCGCTCGTCGCGCCCGAGCAACTGCACCTCGGCGCCGGCGCTGCGCGCCATCTGTCCCCCCCGCCCCGGACTCATCTCGATGTTGTGGATGACGCTTCCCAACGGGATCCGCGTCAGGGGCAGGGTGTTCCCCACCTGGATCGGCGCCTCGGGGCCGGCCATGACCGCCGCACCCACCACCAACCCCTCGGGGGCCAGGATGTACCGCTTGTCGCCGTCGGCGTAGCCGATGAGGGCGATGAAGGCGGAGCGATTGGGATCGTACTCGATCGCCAGCACCTTGCCCGGAACCCCCGGCTTGTCGCGGCGGAAGTCGATCACGCGGTACCGACGCTTGTGGCCGCCGCCCCGCCGCCGCATGGTCATCCGACCCTGGTTGTTGCGTCCGCCCGACTTGGCCAGGGGGGCGGTGAGCGCCTTCTCCGGAGTGCTCCGGGTCACCTCCTCGAAGGAGTTGACCGTCTGGTAGCGCCGGGTCGGCGTGACTGGTCTGAACTTCTTGACTGGCATGTCCTCGGGCTCTCCCCTTTACCGCCGGTCGGGTTCGATTTGCGGATCAGGTGTTGTCAACGGCCTCGATCGTTTCGCCGGTCCTCAGGGTGACGTAGGCCTTCTTCCAGCCGGCCCGCTGGCCGGCGTACAACCCCTGGCGCTTGGGCTTGCTGGGCACGGAAACCGTCCGCACCGACTCGACGTGCACCTTGAAGATCGCTTCCACCGCGCGGCGGATCTCGATCTTGTTGGCCTTGCGCTCGACGCGGAAGACGTACTTGCTGGCTTCCTTGAGCGCGCTGGCCTTCTCGGTAATGACAGGCTTGACGATGATGCTGCGATGGTCGGTCACAGGTCCCGGCTCCTTGGCTAGGCCGCGTCCGCGCCGCCGGCATGGACCTCGGCCAGCCGATCCAACGCCTGACGGGTGAAGAGGACCGCGTCGGCGGCCACCACGTCGTAGGTGCACAGGGTTCCCACCGGGGTGATCTGCACCGCGGGAAGGTTCCGGCACGACTTGACCAGCAGCGGCAGACTGGCCGGGGTCACGAAGAGTATCTTGCGTCCGGTCAGACCGCAGGCGGTCAGCACCGCCTGGAACGACTTGGTGGACGGCCGCTCGAACCCGAAGTCCTCCACGATCGTGACCTGCCCGCCCTCGCCCTTCAGGGTCAGGGCCGACTGGAACGCCACCCGTTTGAGCGCCTTCGGGAGTCGGGTCTCGTAAGAGCGCGGCTGGGGACCGAAAGCCACCCCGCCACCCCGTACCAACGGCGACCGCAGCGACCCGCGCCGGGCCCAGCCGGTCCCCTTCTGCCGGTGGTGCTTCTTGCTGGACCGGTTGACCTCCGACCGCGTCTTCACCGAGGCGGTCCCCTGGCGCTGATTCGCCTCGTAGGCCACCACCGCCCGATGCAGGGCGTACTCGGAGACCTCGGCGCCGAAGAGAGCGTCCGGCAGTTCCACGGTCCCGTTCGGCTGTCCCGTCGTGCTCAGTACCTCGACCTGCTTACCCATGATCTCTGTCTCTTTCCGCCACCGGATCCACCGGTTCAGACCTTGATATCGATCCCGATCCCGGCCGGCAGATCGAGCTTCATCAGCGCGTCCACCGTCTGCGGCGTCGAGTCGTAGATGTCGATCAGGCGCTTGTGCACCCTGGTCTCGAACTGCTCCCGCGACTTCTTGTCGACGTGCGGCGACCTCAGGACGGTGTAGACGGTCCGGGAAGTCGGGAGCGGCACGGGGCCGGCGATGCGGGCTCCGCTCCGCTTGACCGTCTGCACGATCTCGTCCACGGAACGGTCCAAGGCGACGTGGTCGTAGGCTTTCAGCCGTATGCGAATTCTGTCAACCGCCACTTAGGGCATCTCCTGACGACGGGAAGGTCGCGCTACTTGATGACCTCGGTTACGAT
>JBAZUN010000205.1:0-9662 GCA_041661365.1 Candidatus Latescibacterota bacterium | reverse complement strand
GACTACGGCTACAACCTGCTGCAGTCCTGCGAGCCCCACAGCGTGCTGTTCACCAACGGCGACAACGACACCTTCCCGCTGTGGTTCCTCCAGGAGGTCGAGGGGGTCCGCAAGGACGTCCGGGTCGTCAACCTCTCCCTGCTCAACACCAACTGGTACATCAAACAGCTCCGTGACCGCCAGCCCAAGGTCGACATCCGCTACACCGACTCCTTCATCGACTCGGTGTTGACCGACACCCAGGAGGTCGACGTGATGCGGCGGTACTGGCCGAAGCCGCAGACGGTCAACGCCGCGGGACTGGAGTGGGAGCTGCCCGACCTGGCCGGGTATCAGCTCCTTCGGGTCCAGGACATCATGGTGCTGAAGATCATCGACTGGAACCAGTGGCAGCGGCCGATCCACTTCGCCATCACCATCCCGGCCAGCGGTCTCCTGAACCTCGGGGAGTACCTGACCATGCACGGGATGGTCCTCACCCTGGGTCAGACGAAGGACCGGCCGACCGACCGCGATCGGGTGGCCCGCCTGCTCTACGAGGGATTCCGGTTGCGCGGTCTGAACGATCCAGCGATCCACAAGGACGAGGAGACCCTCCGGCTCCTGGGGAACTACCGGGCGATCGTCAACTCGCTGGCCGGCGAGCTCAAGGAGCACGGCGATGCCGAGGAGCTGAGCCGCCTGCACCGCTGGTCCGAGGCCCATCTTCCCAGGGCGTGGGAAACCGCCTATAGCGCGGCCCTCGACCTGCAGGCCGTGGGCCGGATCGACGAGGCCGCCGAGTACATGGAGAAGGCCGGTCAGGCCATGCTCGAGCGCGTTGGCCGGGACCAGCACGCCACCTACGAGAACCTCTGCTCCATCGCCGACGTGCTGCAGGGCCGGTACGGAGCGGCATCCCGTGCCGAGCCCCTGTACCGGCGCATCGCCCTGCTCCAGCCGGGACGACCAGAGGCTCCGTACGGTCTGGCCGCCAGCCTGCAGGCCTTGGGCCGAACCGAGGAAAGTCTGGAGGTAGTGGAGGCGTACGTGGCCCGGTACGGCGAGCAGGCCCGTATGGGCGAGGCCCGCCGGTTGCTCCGCCAGGCCCTGGGTCAGTCCGTTGCTGCCGACGGTCCGGCCCAGCCCTGAGCCAAGGCCCGGTGACCGAGGACGATCCCAGCGACGAGGCGCTCCTGGCGCGGGTCGGCCAGGGGGATGCCGCGGCCTTCGACCGGTTGTACGCCCGGTACCACGGGCGGCTGCGGCAGTACTTCTCCCGGATGCTCGGCGCCGATCGCGCCCCGGACCTGGTCCAGGAGGTCTTCCTGCGGGTGATCGCGGGCAGCGCCGGACTCGACGGCCGCGGGGGGTTCCGCACCTGGCTGTTCACCGTGGCCCACAACCTCTGCTGCAACGAGCACCGGCAGGCGGCGGTCCGGCGGCGGGCCGCCGAGGTCGGGGAGCGCGCCCTCGGTCCTGGACCGATCGCTCCGGACGCGGACGAGGGCGTCGAGCTGGCCGCCTTCGGGCTGGCCCTGCGGGCGGAGCTGGCCCGGCTCGACCCCGCCCGTCGCGGCACCTTCCTGCTGCGCTTCCAGGAGGGGTTCAGCCTGGAGGAGATCGGCCGGGTGATGGGATGCCCGGTGGGCACGGTGAAGTCGAGGCTGTTCTACACCACGCGGCTCCTGGCCGGTCGACTGCAGGCCTTTGACCCGCGTGCGGACGAGGAGGTCCGGCATGGTTAGCAGAGCCCTCTTCCCCTGCACCTGCACCGAGGCCGCGCAGGCCCTGATCGACTCTGACCTGAACGAGCTGGGCCCGGCCGAACGCGCCCGGCTGGAGGCGCACCTGACCGAGTGTCCCACCTGCCGCGGCCAGGCGCGATTCCTCGAGCGGGTCCGCACCGAGCTGACGATCGAGCCGGCCCGGGGTCCGGCCTCGCCCGTTCCGCCGCTCCTGACGGACGCGGTGCGGGCCCGGCGTTTCCTGGTCCGAACGGAACCGGCCGGGGCACGTCGCCCCGTCCTGCGGCTGGCCCTGGCAACGGCCGCGGTCGCGGCCTTCGTGCTGGCCGCTCCCCGGCTGTTGCCCGACGGCGCGCCGGACACCTCGAAGCCGGCGCCGCCCGTCGAACCGGCCCGGACCCGGCCCGACACCCACCTGGTCCAGGCCGCGCCCAAGGTGCTCGACTCCCTGACCAGCGCCGCGGCTCGCGGTCGCGACAGCCTGGCCTTGCCCTCCCTGGGGCGTCACAGCGAGACAGGAGACTCCATCTGAGATGACCCGTTTTCATCTGCAGCAGACCCCACGTCGCCTGAGCGGTCTCGGTCTGAGCTGCCTGGCCCTGGGCTATACCCTCCTCGCCGTGCCTCCCGTCGATGGCCCGTGGTCCCTGAGCGTGGCCCCGATCCTCCTGGTGCTGGGGTACGGGGTCTTCATCCCGTGGGCCGTGCTCCGCGTCGGCCATGGCCGGCAATCCCCGCCGGCTCCCGAGGCCAGCACGACCGGAGCGCCGACAACCGGAAGGGAACGACGGACCGACCGTGGAAACGCCTGAGCTGATCGCGCTCTGTCGCCGAGCCCTGGAGGTTGCGCGGACGGCGGTCACCTCGTTGGGGGATCGAGGTACCGCCGAGGTGCACGGCGAGCAGGTGGTCGACATCTCCACCCGCGGCGACCTGGCGGTCTCCGAGGCCCTCACCCGTTTCTTCGCGGCGAGCGCTCCCCCGGCGGTGCTCTACTCCGAGGAGTCGGGTCGCCTCGAGCTGGGCCGCGACCCGCAACTGACCATCGCCTTCGACGACATCGACGGCACCGACAACTACCACCGCGGCCGTGAACTCCTCCCCCATTGCACGGTGGTGACCCTCTTCGACTCCCCGACCCCGCGCTTCGGCGACGCCCTGGCGGCGGCCGTGCTGGAGCACCGCACGGGCACGACCTGGGAAGCGGTGCGCGGCGGCGGCTGCCGGATCAACGACCGGATCGCGCAACCCACGCTCCGGACCGAGCTGGATCGACGGACCCTGGTCATCGTCGACCACTACGTGACCGGCCGCGAGCTGCCGCGGTTGACGCCGCTCTACCCTGAGGTGTGGGTGAAGGACTACGGCTCGGCCGCGCTGCACCTGGCCGGGATCAGCAGCGGGCTGTTCGACGCGTACCTGGCCGCGGGACAGAAGGCCCACGAGCTGGGCGCCGGGTGCCTGCTGATCGAGGAGGCCGGAGGGCGCCTGACCGACTGGAACGGGGCCTCGCTGGCCGAGGTTCCGTACGACTTCGGCGGTCGGTACCCGGTGGTCGCCGCCGGGAACGCCGGGCTGCACCGGGCCCTGCTCGAACGACTGTCCGTCCTGACGGCTCGCTGAGCGCAGAGCCGGTCTCTCCGATCAGTCGACGGGCAGGAACTCGCGGAAGAAGGCGAGCACGCGACGGGCGCAGTCGCGCTGGTGCTCGGGATCGGTGATCCGGTGCCCCTCCCCGGGGTAGACCACCAGGCCCACCTGCCCGCCCAGGGTCTGCACCGCCCGGTACGCCACCCGGGCCTGGGACAGCGGGCAGATCGGGTCTGCCTCGCCGTGGATCAGGAGGAGCGGCGAGGTGATCTCTGCCAGGCGGGGGAAGACGTCGCCCAAGCGCGTCGCCCCGGGAACCGGCCAGGTCACCGGCCCGAGGTACTCGCGCTCGTAGGTCAGGTCGCCGGTCTCCAAGCTCATCCAGCGGTTGTCGACGAATCCCGAGATGGCCACCCCGGCCCGGAAGCGCCGGGTGACCGCCAGGGCCCGCAGGGTCATGTACCCACCGTAGGACCGACCCAGGATGCCGCATCGCTCGGCGGCCAGGTGGTCGACGCCGGCGAGGATGTCCGCCAAGTCCGCGCGCCCCTGGCAGCCGACGTTGGCTTGACTGAACCGGTCGCCGTACCCCAGCGAGCCGCGAAAGGCCGGCTTGAATACCCGGTACCCGGCGCGCAGCAGGTGACGGTACCCCACCACCTCGCCGCGGGCCTCCTCGATCGGTGCTGCAGGTCCCCCGTGGACCTGGACCAGCAGCGGTGCGTCCGGCTTGGTGGTCGGGGTGTCGCAGACCAGCCCCTCGATCTCCAGCCCATCCAGGGCCCGCCACCCGGTGGTCGTGACCCGCAGGTCGTCGTACGGCTCGACCTGCGGCACCGCTATCCGGGTACCCGACAGCCATAGCCCGGGATACTCCTCGCGGCTCTCCACCCCGAAGGCGGCCTGCCCCTGGTCGAGCCAGGCCACGGACGAGGTCGCGGGAACGGGACACGGCCAGGGACGATACCCCCCGTCCAATCCGAGCAGCTCGCTGACCGGGGCCATCCCGCGGATGCAGGTGACCCAGAGCTGACCCGGGGCCGCGGTCCAGCCCCAGCGATCCACGCAGCGGTTACCGCCGGTGAGCCGCCGAGGCGGGCCGCCCTCCCACGGAACCCACCACAGGTCGGTATGGGTGGTGATCGGCCGGGCCGCCTGGTGGTTGGCCAGGTAGACCACGCCGGAGCCGTCCGGCGCTACCTTCAGATCGACGAGGCGACCGGCTCCCTGAGTCAGGGACCGAAGGCTCCCCCGGTCGACGTCGAAGCCGCGCACCTCGCCCCGGCCGGCCTCCTCCGGGCCCGCGGCGAGCGGCTCCACCCAGGCCAGGCGATGGCCGTCCGCCGAGAGGCTGAGCCCACTGCCGGCCGCGACCTCGGCGAGCCGGCGCCACCCGCCAGACTCCCCGTAACGCCAGAGCCCGGCCTGGGGCCGCGCCGCGGGATAGACCAAGGCCGTGCCCGGACTCCGAGCGACTGGGCAACCACACAGGGCCGCGACCACGGGACCCGATTCGGTCCACGCCGCGGCCACCGAGAGAGCCCCGTCCGGAATCGAGGTCACCTGCACCAGCTCGGCGCCTGGCCCGACCAGCCAGAGAACCCCGCCGGCCAGAACCAGCGCCCGTCCGGCATCGGCCGGCCAGAGGTGCGCCGGATCTGCAGGGAGGGGGATTGGATCGATCCTGCTGGTACCGGCCACGGCTCGATAGAGTTGCGCCGAGGTCGCGCCCTCCATCCGTGCCATCACGCCCCCCTGGCCCAGCGGCACCACCTCGACGACCCGCCGCACCTCCAGGGCAGGATCGGTCAGGCGTTCCAGTTCGGGGGGCAGGGGCGGTATCGGTTGGAGGGCGCGCATCGGGGATCTCCGTGAGGGTGGCGTATCTGTCCTGTTGAGTTCAATGGGATCGAAAGCTCGCGGCCATTCCTCCGGGTCAGTCGTCGGCCAGGGCTCAGTTCACCGGCCAGAACAGCTCCTCCCGCTGCATCGTCTCCAAGGACTCTTCGGCGCTCAGGTTGCGGTAGACCGTGCACCACTTCTCGGTGTGCCGGAGGTAGGCCAGATTGAACCGACCGCTCCCGGTGTGCTCCAGCCGCGTCGTCCGCACCTCGAAGTGCGACTCGCTCGCACCGGGTCGTGGGTTGCAGTACCGGGCACAGAGGTAGAAATGCTTCCCCCTCCACTCGGTGTACAGGTTGACGACGTAGTTGAATCCCGCCTTGCGAGCCGCCTCGGCCTGCAGGGCCAGCCCGGGCCGGAGCCTGGCCGTCAGCCACGCCTCGACCTGCTCGTTCAGCCATCGCTGACGCGGCTCCGGTACTGCTGTCTTGGGGGGCGTTGCCATGATGGACTCCAGTCTGCGGTAACCTTACCGCGAAATAGCAGCAGGCGTCGCGATCAATCCTCGGAGAGGAGCGTGGTGAGGGCCGCGGCCAGTTCGGGATGCACGAAGCGATGGTCGAGGGTTCGCGCAATATCCCATCGCCCCAGAGCGATGTCAATTCCCCTGATGGCGCATCGATCGATCCCGCGACCCCGGTTGCCCCGGGACCGACCCGATCCGTATCCTACGCTGCGTCGGACGGTCTGAATCCCGGCGTCCCATGCGACGGTCGCGGCAGCAAGTCGAGCTCCCATCCCCGGAGGATGCGATGACGATCACCGAGATGCGGGTCTTCCCCGTTGGTCAGTTCGTGTACGTGAAGCTGTTCACCGACCAGGGCGTCGACGGCCTCGGCGAGGCCTCGCTGAGCGGCCGCTCCCTGGCCGTGGTCGAGGCCCTCGAGCACCTCCGGCCCCTGGTGGTCGGCCAAGACGCCACACGGATCGAGCACCTGTGGCAGGACATCTACCGCGGTACGTTCTGGCGCGGTGGCCCGGTTCTCCAGTCGGCCCTGGCCGGGATCGACATCGCCCTGTGGGACCTGGCCGGCAAGGCCCTGGGCGTGCCGACCTGCCGGCTGCTGGGCGGCCAGGCCCGGGACAAGGTGCTGGTCTATCGCCACTCCTACGGCAAGGACTCGGCCGAGCTGATCGAGCGCTCGCAGCAGCTCCTGGCCGAGGGCTGGCGGGTGCTGCGCATCTCGCCGATCGACGCCACGGTGGCCGACCACTTCGACCCCAAACGGGCCGTGCTCGGCGGGATCGAGCAGATGGCGGCCCTGCGCCAGGCCGTGGGCGAGGAGGTGGAGATCGTCTTCGAGGCCCACACCCGGCTGACCCCCACCCGGGCCATCGAGCTGTGCAACGCCATCGCCCCGTACCGGCCGTTCTTCGTCGAGGACCCGATCCGCTCGGAGAACCCGGGGTCGTTCGCCCTGCTGCGGAGCCACACCGACGTCCCCTTGGGCACCGGGGAGCAGCTCTGCGACAAGTGGGCCTTCCGCGAGCTGATCGAGGGGGAGCTGATCGACTACGTCCGGGTCGACATCTGTCACTGCGGCGGGATCACCGAGGGGAGGAAGATCGCGGCCATGGCCGAGGTCCACTACCAGGAGCTGGCCTGCCACTACACGGCCAGTCCGGTCAGCACCGCGGCCATGCTGCACCTCAACCTGGCCATCCCCAACTGCGCCGTGCAGGAGTTCGCCCCGACCTCGGGGTGGATCGACCAGGTCATCCAGCACGCCTGGCAGGCCGACGACGGATACCTCTTTCCCGGCGACGCGTCGGGGCTGGGCGTGGAGATCGACGAGGCGGCCGCGGCTCGATACCCGCACGTTCCGGCCGAGCCACCGCACTGGCGGCGCGCCGACGGCTCGGTGCAGGACTGGTAGCCGCAACGAACCCGGATTGCCTGA
Source organism: Candidatus Latescibacterota bacterium (assembly GCA_041661365.1). Taxonomy (GTDB): domain Bacteria; phylum Latescibacterota; class UBA2968; order UBA8231; family UBA8231; genus CAITNQ01. The sequence continues at coordinate 2,542 of JBAZUN010000205.1, read as the reverse complement.
CGGGCCGCTTGACAACGGACGGGGACGGGCCGGAGGTTTACCGGAGCCCGATCGGCTGGGCCACGGCTCCGTGACTCGCATACCCGAGGATCGACATGGACACCTACACCATCGGCATCGACTACGGCACCAACTCGGTGCGGGGCCTGATCGTGCGCTGCCGCGACGGGGCCCAGGTCGGCACCGCGGTCTTCCCCTACCCGACCGGTCACCAGGGCGTGGTGCTGGACCCCGGCGACCACAACCTGGCCCGGCAGCACCCGGCCGACTACCTCCTCGGACTGGAGCACTGCGTCACCGAGGCCCTGCGTCAGGCCACCGACCAGACGAACTTCGCCGCGGACCGGGTGATCGGGATCGGCGTCGACACCACCGGCTCCACCCCGATCCCGGTCGACCGCCACCTCGTCCCCCTGGCCCTGAACAAAGAATGGCGCGACAACCCCGCGGCCATGGCCTACCTGTGGAAGGACCACACCGGCGCTGAGGAGGCGGCAAGGATCACCGCCGCGGCGCGCCAGCACCGGCCGCAGTACCTGGCCAAGGTCGGCGGCACCTATTCCTCGGAGTGGTTCTGGTCCAAGCTCTGGCACTGCCTGCGCACCTCGCCCGAGGTCTTTGCCGCGGCGCACAGTTGGGTGGAGCTGGCCGACTATGTCCCGGCCGTGCTGGCCGGGATCTCCGATCCGCTCGCGGTCAAGCGCGGGGTATGCGCCGCCGGTCACAAGGCGCTCTATTGCGAGGAGTGGGGCGGCCTGCCCGACCGTGAGTTCCTCGCCCTGCTCGACCCTCGACTGGCCGGGTTGAGGGACCGCCTCTACGCCCGGGCCTGGGACGCCAGCGTGCCCGCCGGCCACCTCTGTCCCGAGTGGGCGGGAAAGCTGGGTCTGCCCGCGGGGATCCCGATCGCCATCGGCGCCTTCGACGCGCATTACGGCGCCGTGGGCTCGGGGGTGAGCGAGGGGGTCCTGGTCAAGATCATCGGCACCTCCACTTGCGACTGCACGGTCTCCCCCCTGACCCGCCAGTTGCGCGACGTCCCGGGGATCTGCGGCATCGTCGCCGGCTCGATCCTTCCCGGTCACTACGGCCTGGAGGCGGGCCAGTCCGCGGTCGGCGACATCTTCAAGTGGTTCGTCGAGGTGATCTGCCAGGGGGACGCGGCCCTGCACGAGCAGCTCACCGAGGAGGCCAGCCGGCTCAAGCCCGGGCAGTCCGGCCTGCTGGCCCTGGACTGGAACAACGGGAACCGGACCATCCTGGTCGATCCGCGGTTGACCGGGCTGCTGGTGGGACAGACCCTGTACACCACCCGGGCCGAGGTCTACCGGGCCCTGATCGAGGCCACGGCCTTCGGGGCGCGGGCGATCATCGAGCGGTTGCGGGAGTACGGGGTTGCCATCGAGCGGGTGGTCTGCTGCGGCGGGATCGCCGAGAAGAACCCCTTCCTCATGCAGATCTACGCCGACGTCATCGGGTGCGCCATGCAGGTCTCCGGGGTTGCCGAGACCTGCGCCCTGGGCGCGGCCCTGGCCGCCGCGGTCGTCGCCGGTAGCGCCAAGGGCGGGTATGAGGACTTTGCCACGGCCCAGGCCCGCATGACCACGGTCAAGGCGAAGCAGTACGAACCCGACCCCGCGGCCCGCGCGGTCTACGACCGCCTGTACGGCCTGTACCGGCTGCTCCACGACGGGTTCGGCGGCAGCGCGACCAGCGTCGACCTTTCCCGGGTGATGAAGGACCTGATCGCCATCAAGGAAGCGCAGACCAGAAGCGCCGACTGAAAGACTAGACAAAGGGGATAATCATGTTTCTGCCGCTCGGTACCTTTGCGCCCGAGGTCAAGCTCGGGTTGGTGTCGGCGTCGCGCAACTGCTTCCCGCGGGCCCTCTCCGATCAGCGGGCGCGGCGGCTGCTGGCCGCCTGCGAACAGGCCGGTCTGACCCTGACCGTGCCTCAGGGCGAGTGCTGGGTGATCGAGACCAAGGCCCACGCCGAGGAGGCGGCCCGGCAGTTGCGTCAGGCCGGGTGTGACGCGGCCGTCCTCTTCCTGGGGAACTTCTCGCCCGAAATCGAGGACGCCAACTTCGTCAAGGCCTTCGGCGGCAAGGTGATGCTCATCGCCGCTGCCGAGGAGACGGCCGCCGGCCTGGCGACCGACCGGGGCGACGCCCTCTGCGGCCTCCTCTCCGCGGCCATGGCCGTGGGCAAGCGCTCCCTCCTCGACCAGGTTCACCTGCCCGCCGTACCCGTGGTCGACGCCACGGCCGGCGCGGCCTGCGTGGCCCGCTTCGCCCGGATCATGCAGGTGGTCAAGGGGATCGGCAAGGCGACCATCGGCCTGTTCGGACCGCGGCCCCGCGACTTCGAGACCTGCAACTACAACCTGGCCTCCCTGGCCTCCCTGGGGGTCGAGGTCGAGGAGCTGGGGCTGTTCGACCTGCGGAACGAGGTCGAGCGGATCAAGAAGGAAGAGAGCGTGTCAGGGGTCGTTGCCGACATGCGGCGGCAGGTCTCCGGCATACCCGGGGACGGGTTCGAG
>JBAZUN010000204.1:0-9708 GCA_041661365.1 Candidatus Latescibacterota bacterium | reverse complement strand
CCAGAGCGAGGGTTCTGCTACATCGCCGTTCACTTCACCGTGGACGCGGCCCTGCTGGCCTACTGCTGCGGCGGCAGGGGGAGCGGGGTGCTGCAGGACCTCTGCCTCAGACGGGTGCCGCTGGCCTGGTTCCGCGGCCGGGACTGAGGCCAAGGAGTAACCTACGGTGGTCGTCGAGCTCGAGACCGGCCGGCCGAAGCGGATGCCGCGCCCGGTGCGCCAGCGGCTGCTCCCCCTGGTCAACTCTCCCCCAGCCCAAACCGTATCCCCCAACCCGGAGAACCCGACCGATGGTCGATGACCGAGAACGAGTTCCCGACGGGATCCACGCCATGGTCCCCCGCGACCGGATGTCAGGGCCGGTGCGCCGGCTGCGCGACACCTATGCCCGGGTCCCGGACGCGCCGCTCTACCGCCGCGAGTTCGGGTTCTACTGCCTGGAGGAGTGGAAGGCCCAGGGGATGCCCCAGGACCTGCCCCTGGCCGAGCTGTTCCAGTACGACCCGGAGGCCAGGCTTTCCCTCGGCCAGCTCGGCTGGTGCGAGGCGGCCTTCGTGCCCGGCTTCGAGGAGCGGGTGGTCGAAGCCCGCGGTGAGCACGAGGTGATCCAGGACGTCGCCGGCCGGCACCTGTTGGTCTTCCGCGGCCGGCGCTCGGGGTTCATGCCCGAGTACATCGACCACCCGGTCAAGGATCGTCGCACCTGGGAGGAGGAGGTGCGCTGGCGGCTCGATCCGGCCAGCCCGGAGCGGTACGCCGGGTTGGAGACCCGCATGGAGAACGCGCGCCGGGTCGCCGGCGAAGGCTGGATGATCTGCCAGAACCTGATCGGCGGGTACATGTACCTGCGCAGCCTGATCGGCCCCGAGACCCTTCTCTACGCCTTCCACGACGATCCCGGGCTGATCGAATCATGCATGGAGGCCTGGTTCCTGCTGGCCGACGCGGTGATCGCCCGGCACCAGGCCCACCTGACGCTCGACGAGCTCTACCTCGCCGAGGACATCTGCTACAACAACGGTTCCCTGATCTCGCCGGCGATGATGCGGCGCTTCCTCCTCCCCTACTACCAACAGCTCGTCGCCAACGTGCGCTCCCGGCAGCTCGATCGGCAGCGCCACCTCTACCTGCAGATCGACACCGACGGGTTCGCCGACCCGGTCATCCCGCTCTACCGCGAGTTGGGGATGGACGTGATGATCCCCTTCGAGGTGGCCGCCGGGTGCGACGTGGTGCGGACCGGTCGCCAATACCCCGATCTGGCCCTGTTCGGCGGGATCGACAAGCGGATCCTGGCCCAGGGCCCTGCGGCGATCGACCGCGAGCTGGAGCGCATCCTTCCTGCCATGCGCCGGCGCGGCGGATACATCCCCACCTGCGACCACGGGGTGCCGGCCGAGGTCCGGTACGAGGACTACCGGCACTACCGCCGGCGCTGCGTCGAGCTGGGGGGATGATCGGGCGTCGGTCCGCCTTGGTGCGGCGACCGGCTCTGGCTATATTGGGGCGGCCTGGCGCCGCGCGAGGTCGCTCGATTCAGGAGGCTGCATGTTCCACTACGTCTACGTCGCCCTGGGGGGCGAGAACCGGATCGCCGTCTTCGCCATGGAGCCGGCCACCGGCAGGCTGCGGCCGGCAGGGGAGATTCCTTTGCCCGGCGGACCCGGCCCCCTGGCCATCGACCCGGCCCGTCGGTTCCTCCACGTCGGGGTCCGCTCCACCCGCCAGCTCTGCAGTTTCCGCCTCAACCCGGCCGACGGCGGACTGTCTCTGGTCCGCACCATCGACCTCGAGGCCGACCCCTGCTACCTGAGCACCGACCGACGGGGCCGCTTCCTCCTCTCGGCCTACTACGGCGGCGGCCTGGTCGGGGTGCACCATCTGGCAGCGGACGGAGGCCCTGAGACCCCGCCGGTCGAGTGGCGGGCCACGGCCCCCTGTACCCACTCGATCCAGACCGACCCGACCAACCGCTTCGCCTTCGTGCCCCACGTGGCCGAGTCGAACCTCCTCTTCCAGTTCACCTTCGACGAGGAGAGCGGACGGCTGACCCCCAACCCGGTCCCCCGCGTCGTGCCGCCCGAGGGGACCGGACCGCGCCACTACGAGTTCCATCCTTCCCTGCCCGTGCTCTACTGCGACAACGAGCAGGGATCGAGCGTCACCGCGTACCGGCTCGACCCAGAGCGCGGCACCCTCGAACCGTTCCAGACCCTGTCGACCCTGCCGGAGGGGTTCACCGGCGAGAACACCACGGCCCAGATCCACCTGGCCCCCCCGGGCCGGTTCCTCTACGTCTCCAATCGAGGTCACGACAGCATCGCCTCCTTCGCGATCGAGCCGGGAACCGGTCGTCTGAGCGCGATCGGACAGCAGCCCACGGAGCCGATGCCGCGCGCCTTCAACGTCGATCCGTACGGTCGGTACCTCTACGTCGGCGGACTGGCCAGCGGCCGGCTGGCCTCGTACCGGATCGATCCCCACACCGGCGTCCTGACCCCGCTCGAGGTAAACCCGGTAGGCAAGAACCCGATGTGGGTCCTCCCCGTCCGCCTGGCGGCGGCCTGAACGGAGCGCGGCCGTGCAGACTCCTTTAGGAGCATGGGTGGCACTGGCAGGGATACTGCTGCTGGCCCTGGGCTGCTCGCGCTCGGGCGGACCGGAGCAGGCGCCCGCCAAACAGACCGAGCCGGCCCCGGACGCCGCCCCGAGCGTCCACGAGCAGGCGTGGGAGCAGATCCGCGAGGGGGCCCTGCTGCTGGACGTGCGCACCCCGACCGAGTTCGCTCAGGGGCATCTCGAGAACGCCCTCAACATCCCGTACGATCAGTTGCGCGAGCGGGTGGCCGAGCTGGGCCCTGACCGCGACCGGGCCGTGGTCCTGTACTGCCGCACCGGTCGCCGCTCCGAGCTGGCGCGACAGACCCTGCGCGAGCTGGGGTTCACCCACGTCCTCAACGGCGGCGGGTATGAGGCCCTGCGCCAGACCCGGCGATAGATAGTGATGTCCGACCGCGACCTCCTCCGCGACCTGGCCCGACAGTACCTCGAGGTCTGCCACCGGCCGGTGCAGCAGACCCGGCGCGACCTCTGGCGGCGCCACAACAGCCTGAAGCCGACGCCACCCCTGATCTACGTGCGGGCCTTTGCCTGGGAGGAGATGCCCCAGGCCCGGTGCCTCTGCCAGGACCCGCTGCTGCGCTCGTACGAGGGCTTCTTCCGCCAGCACCTGTTCTGGGACACCTTCGAGGACGACTCGATCTTCGAGCCCTGGGTGACGGTCAACGCGGTGCACCGCTGTGCCGGCTGGGGGGTGGAGATCCCCCGACACCGCTCGGGCGAGCCCCGCGGTTCCTTCAAGATCGACTACCCACTGAAGAATCCCGAGGACCTGGAGCGGCTGCGCGCTCCGTGGCACGAGATCGACGAGGAGGCCACGGCCCAGCGGCTCGCACGGGTGCAGGAGGTGCTCGGGGATCTGCTCGAGGTCGACCTGGACCGCGGCCCGGCCTACCGGGTCTGGAGCGCCGACCTGTCCACCGATCTGGGATACCTGCGCGGGATCGAGCACTTCATGGTCGACATGCTCGACCGGCCGGAGTGGCTGCACCGCCTGGTCGGCTTCCTCGCCGAGGGGGTGCGGCGCACCCACGAGCAGGCCGAGGCTCGCGGCGACTGGGGCTTGAGCAGCCACCAGAACCAGGCCATGCCCTACGCCGAGGAGCTGCCCGATCCGGCCCCCAACGTCCGCGGGGTGGGCCGCGACCAGCTCTGGGGGTTCATGGCGGCCCAGGAGTTCGCCTGCGTCTCGCCGGCCATGCACGACGAGTTCCTCCTCGCCTATCAGTTCCCGATCCTGTCGCGATTCGGTCTGGCGGCCTACGGCTGCTGCGAGGACCTGAGCCGCAAGATCGACCTCCTCCGCCGGCTCCCGAACCTCAGACGGGTGGCGGTCTCACCGTTCGCCGACGTGGCCGCCTGCGCCGAGCAGTTGGGCGCCGACTACGTGCTGAGCTACCGGCCCAGCCCGGCCGACATGGTGGGGTACGGCTTTGACGAGGAGCGGATCGGCCGCATCCTGACCCGAGACCTGCGGGCCGCCCGGAGCTGCCACGTCGACGTCACGCTCAAGGACGTCGAGACCGTCCAGGGCGATCCCGACCGGATCCGTCGCTGGACCGCGGTCACCCGCCGGGTAATCGACGAGGTGTGGGGCTGAGCGAGGACCGGGTGCCGTGACCTTCGAGCCTGACTACCGCCATCTGCAGGAGGTGCTGGCCAACCGCCGGCCGGCCCGTCTCCCCCTGTACGAGCACCTCATCAGCCCCGGGATCATGGAGCGCGTGCTCGGAACCCGTTTCGCCGACGGGTTGTCCGGGAGCGCCGCGGACCAGGCCACCTTCTTCCGGGAGTACTGCCGCTTCTTCCGCGCGCTGACCTACGACACCGTCTCCTTCGAGGTCTGCATCACCGAGATCCTGCCGGACCGCGGCGCGATCATGGGTGGCCGGCCCGGACCGATCCAGACCCGGGACGACTTCGAGCGATACCCCTGGGACGAGCTGGCCGACCGGTACTGGGCGATCGCCGAGCCCCGGCTCACGGCCCTGGCCGCCAGCCTGCCACCCGGGATGAAGGCGGTCGGCGGGGTGGGAAACGGGGTCTTCGAGATCAGCGAGGACCTGGTCGGCTTCGAGTACCTCTGCTACCTCGAGAGCGACGACCCCGGGCTCTTCGCCGACCTCTATCGGCGGATCGGCGACCTGATGGCAACGATCTGGGAGCAGTTCCTGGCCCGCCACGCCGGCTCCTTCGCCGTCTGCCGGTTCGGGGACGACCTGGGGTTCAAGACCGCGACCCTCCTCTCGCCGGCCAGTGTCCGTTGTCACGTCTTCCCCCAGTACCGCCGGGTCATCGACCTGGTCCACGGCGCCGGGCATCGCTTCCTCTGGCACTCCTGCGGGAACATCTTCGAGGTCATGGAGGACGCCCTCCGGGCCGGGATCGACGCCAAGCACTCCAACGAGGACGCCATCGCGCCGTTCGACCGCTGGATCGAGCGGTACGGCGACCGGATCGGCCTCCTCGGCGGCGTTGACGTGGACCTTCTCTGCCAGCGACCGCCGGAGGAGATCCGCGAGCGGGTGATCGAGATGGGCCGCCGGTTCCGCGGCCGGGCCCGCGGGTACGCCCTGGGCTCGGGGAACTCGATCCCGGACTACGTCCCGGTCGAGGGGTACCTCGCCATGGTCGAGGGGGTCCGGCGGCTGCGTGAGGAAGAAGGGACCTGACGATGTCCGTCCGCACCGAGATCCTCTCCCGCTTCGGCCCTGGAGCGGTCGGTCCACCTCCGCTCCTCCTCGACCTGACCCTCTGGCACGAGACCCACCGGCAGCGCGACACCCTGCCGCCGCAGTGGTCCGGCCTGTCCCTGGTCCAGATCGCCGACGACCTGGCTACCCCGGCCTGGGTAGTGGCCCGTCCCTGGCGGATCGAGAGCCCGGGGATCGAGGTGGTCCGCACCGAAGTCGACGGACAGCGGACCGTGGAGACCCGGACCCCGGCCGGCGTCCTGACCAGCCGCTGGTCCCTCGGTCCGGACGGGAGCTGGTGGCAGACCGAGTACCCGGTCAAGACGGTCGAGGACCTGCAGGTCGCGCTGACCGCGGCCCGGGCGCGCACCTACCTCCTAGAGGAGGCCGGCCTGGCCGAGCAGGCGCGAGCCCTCGAGGAGCACGGGGTCCTGGCCGTCGAGATCCCGACCCGGCCGTACGCCGACCTGCTCTACGACCTGGTGGGGATGAGCGAGGGGTTCATGCTCCTGATGGACGACCCGCCCGCGGCCCGCGAGCTGGTGGCGGTCCTCGAGGAAAAGCTCCAGGAGTTCCTCCCCCGACTGGCGGGACTGCCCGGTGACCTCTGCTTCTCGCCGGATAACCTGGACGGCCAGTTCATCTACCCGGCGGTCTTCGCCGAGTTCCTGGCCGCCAGCTACCGCGCCTCGACCCAAGTCCTGCAGACCGCGGGAAAGCCGCTGGTGGTCCACGCCGGCGGCCCGGTCGGTCAGCTCCTGGGACCGCTGGCCTCGAGCGGGGTCGCAGCGGTGGAGGGGATCGCGCCCCCGCCGCAGAGCGATGCCTCCCTCTCCCAGGCCCGGGCCCTGGCAGGACCGGACCTGACCCTGTGGGGCGGCATCCCCCAGGACTATCTGCTGACCACGCGGAGCCAGGAAGAGTTCGAGACGGCGGTGACCATGGCCGCGGCTGAGGCCAGGACCGACGGCCGCGCCCTGCTCGGGGTGGCCGACCGGGTCCCGGTAGAGGCCGAGCCGGCCCGCCTGATCGCCCTGCCAGAGCTGGCGGAGAAGGCCGCCGCCGGGTAGTTGGACCGGAGTATCGCCCGGACGACGCCGACGACGCCGGACAAGGGACGGCCCGTTCAGGGACGCCCGTTTTCCACGAACGACCCGAAGATGAGGAGCGACCGATGCACGTGGGCACGCAGCAGTTCAGCACCTCGGACGAGGACCTGGAGTACCTGGCCCGGTACGGCGTCCGGGCCAAGAACGAGAACAACATCACCTTCCACCGCGAATACGGCTGGGAGGTGAAGGAGCTGATCGAGAAGAAGGAGAAGTGCGCCCGGTACGGGATCGACATGGAGATGGTGGCGATCCCCGTCGCCGAGCTCAACGCCGAGGGCGGGGGGGTTCCCGCCTTCATGCTCGGCAAGCGGGAGGAGGGGAACCGGGAGATCGAGCTGGTCTGCCAGATGGTGCGGCAGGCGGCCGAGGCCGGGATACCCGCGATCAAGTACTACCTGTGCGAGATGGAGAACCAGCGGACCGAGAGCACCCCGCCCGGACGCGGCGGCTCGGTCTACTCCACCTGGGACCTGGAGGCGGCCCGCGACCGCGAGCCCCGATACGGGAAGCCGGTGACCGCCGAGATCAACTGGGAGCGGATCACCCGGTTCCTCGAGCGGGTGATCCCGGTGGCCACCGAGTGCAAGGTGCGGATGGCCTGCCATCCCTGCGACCCGTGGCTCCCCCCGGGGTTCCGCGGCGTGGACCGGGTCCTCGGCGGATTCGAGGGGTTCAAGCGATTCATCGAGATCTGCCCCAGCCCGTACCACGGGGTCAACCTGTGCCTGGGGTGCATGGCCGAGAGCGTCCTCGACCCGGCCCGCGAGGTACCGGAGATCATCCGCTACCTCGGCACGCGGAAGAAGATCTTCCACTGCCACTTCCGCAACATCGTCGGCGGCCGGAACAAGTTCCAGGAGGTCTGGCCCGACGAGGGGGTGATGAACATGCACCGCAACATGCGGGCGCTCAAGGAGGTGGGGTACGAGCACATGTGCGTCCCCGACCACGTGCCCGGGGGCGGTGGCCCCGACGGGTACCACCAGGGGTTCGCCTACGCCTTCGGGTACATCCAGGCCATGATCCAGGCGGTGATGGACGAATGAGGTGAAGGAGGGGCGACGAGGGCCGGCTCCTTGACAGGGATCGGCCCTGGCCATACTAGCATGACTCGGTTCCCTTGACCGCCGGCTTCGTCGGCAGCACCGGTGCCGGTTCGACCTTGACGATCAACGACGACGCCGCGCGCGGCGCCCCATGAAGGAGGTTCGGTTCCCATGAGCGAGGTACTGGCGTTCTACGGCGGTCCCAAGGCCGTTAAAAGCGACCCGGGCGGCATCTTCGACTGGCCGATCGTGACCCAGGAAGACCGCGACGCGATCCTCGACGTCCTCGAGCGCCGGGCCATGTCCGGGTCAGAAGTGACCATCGAGTTCGAGAAGGAGTTCGCCGCCTGGCAGGGCACCCGCCACGCCCTGGGCTTCTCCACCGGCACCGCGGCCCTGCAGGCCGCCATGTACGGCTGCGGCGTCGGGGTCGGCGACGAGATCATCTGCCCCAGCCTGACCTACTGGGCCTCCTGTCTGCAGGTCTACTCCCTGGGCGGCACCGTGGTCTTCGCCGAGGTCGACCCCGACTCCCTGTGCATCGATCCGGCCGATATCGAGAAACGGATCTCGCCGCGCACCAAGGCGATCATGTGCGTCCACTACATGGGCCATCCGTGTGACATGGACCCGATCCTGGAGATCGCCCGGAAGCGCGGGATCAAGCTGATCGAGGACGTCTCCCACGCACAAGGGGCCCGGTACAAGGGCCGGATGGTCGGCACCATCGGCAACGTGGCGGCCATGTCCCTGATGAGCGGCAAGTCGCTGGCCATCGGCGAGGCCGGGATCCTCTGCACCGACGACCAGGAGATCTACGAGCGGGCCCTCTCCCTGGGCCATTACGAGCGGTTCAACGACAGCATCCAGACCCCGTACCTGCGCGAGACCCTGGGCCTGCCCCAGGGGGGGTACAAGTACCGGATGCACCAGATGAGCTCGGCCATGGGTCGGGTGCAGCTCAAGCACTACGACGTCCGCTGCGCCGAGATCCAGCGGGCGATGAACGGCTTCTGGGATCTGCTCGAGGGGGTGCCGGGGATCCGCGCCCATCGCCCACCCAAAGGCTCGGGGAGCACCATGGGCGGCTGGTACGCGGCTCACGGGCTGTACCGGCCCGAGGAGCTGGACGGGCTGTCGGTGACCCGCTTCTGCGAGGCAGTCCGGGCCGAGGGGTGCGGCAGTTGCCACCCCGGCGCCAACATGCCGCTCCACAGCCACCCGCTCTTCAACACCACCGACGTGTATGGCCACGGCAAGCCGACCCGGATCGCCCACAGCGACCGCGACCTGCGCCAGCCGCCGGGATCGCTGCCGGTCACCGAGCAGATGCCCTCGCGCTGCTACGGCATCCCCTGGTTCAAGCACCACCGTCAGGAGATCATCACCGAGCACGCCGAGGCCTTCCGGAAGGTCGCCCTCAACCACCAGCGGCTGCTGGCCGACGATCCGGGCAACCCGCCGACCCTCGGGGGCTGGCACTTCTTCCGGCACCGCTGAGCCGCGCCAAGGGAAAGGTCGCCACCTTGGTTGGCCGATTCAACCAACCAAGGTGGTTGTCTCTAGACGGCGGGTGAGGTACCATTAGGTCATGGACTGCTCCAAGGCGGCCGTGACGAAACGCATACAGGAGCGGGAACAACTCCTGCGGCAGGAACTCACGCGGATCACCGGACTGCTGAAGACCCGCGCCGAGGTACACCTGGTGCTCCTCTTCGGCTCGCTGGCCGCCGGCAGGTGTGGCCAGCACAGCGATCTCGACCTGGTGGTGGTGCTGGATACGGACCTGAAGTTCCGCGACCGGGTGGAGGAGCTGCATCGGTGGATCAACCCCGAGGTCGAGCTCGATCTGCTCGTGTATACCCCGGAGGAGTGGCGCACGCTGAGACAGCGGGGCTTCCTCCGACGCCTCTCCGGACAAGGCCAGGTCCTCCATGAGGTTGCCGCCTGAACAGGAGGGACAGCGGTGGCTCGCCCAGGCCCGGCAGGACCTGGAGGCCGCTGCCGTGCTTCGGGAGAGCGGGCACCGTAACCTGACCTGCTTCCACGCCCAGCAGGCTGCCGAGAAAGGCGTCAAGGCCTTTTTATACGCCCAGGGCCTGGACGAGGTCTGGGGACATTCCGTCGCCATCTTGCTGCGGGATGCCGCCACCTACCAGGAGCGTTTCGCCGCCCTACGCCCCATCGGGGCCGCGCTGGACAAGTTCTACATCACCACGCGGTATCCAAACGGGTTGC
>JBAZUN010000203.1:0-9724 GCA_041661365.1 Candidatus Latescibacterota bacterium | reverse complement strand
ATCAGGTGCGCATTAGCAGCCCGTTGAAAAAGCCGCTTTGCTTGGCGAGGCCGAGGACTGACGGGGTCTGGCTAGGCGCGCGAGCGGCGCCGCATCGAGGGGAGATGCGGCAAGCGAACGAGCACAGGGACGTGGCCGGATCGAGAGCGATCCGGCACACGACGCTAGGGCCCGTCAGCACCGGCCGCAGCCCGAATGGGCTTGTTCAACGGGCTGTTAGGGTTAGAAGCTGGTTGTCCGAAGGGGCATCGGTCGCGGTGACGTTGTTCGTGCTGGCCGTCTGGGGCTGGCTCGTGATCGGCCGCCTGCAGGCGCTGTTCGACCGGTAAGGGAGTGGCCGTGGGCGAGGAACTGATGGCCCGCTTCCGAAGCCTGTGCGCGGCGCATCAGGATCGGGTGTTCACCTATGCCCGGTACCTGCTGGGCAGCGCCGAGGACGCGGAGGACGTGACCCAGGAGGTGCTGGTGCGCCTGTGGGATCGCGGTCGCGGCATCGCCCCGGAGGGTCTGCCGGCCTGGCTGACCCGGGTGACGCGGAACGCCTGCCTCGACCTGCTCCGCCAGCGGCACTGGCGGCCAGCCCACGAGACCGACGTCGATGCCGAGCTGGTCGAGGACCCGGCCCCAGGTCCGGCGGCGCAGACCGAGGCCGCGGAGATGCACCGTCAACTCCAGGCCGGTCTGCAGCGGCTGCCCGAGGTGCAGCGGAGCATCGTCGTGCTCCGCGAGATCGAGGGCCTGGCCTACGAGGAGATCGCCCGAGCCCTGGAGCTGCCGTTGAACACGGTGAAGGTCTACCTGCATCGAGGCCGGGCACAACTGCGTCAAGAGCTGCAGAGGATGAGGGAAGATGAATTCTGTTGAGCCAGACCCGAGATGTGCGTGGACCCTGGCGCGGCTCGAGGCCTATCTCGACGGCGAGACCCTGGCCGAGGAGCTCGGCGAGCTCGAGACCCACCTCGCCGGCTGCGCGGCCTGCGCGCGGCAGTTGACCCTGACCCGGCAGGTGCGGCAATCCCTGCGGGAGCTCCCCCGCCTGACCTGCCCTGAGCGCGTGGTCGCGGCGGCTACCGCGCGCCTGCGCCAACGCCAGGTCGCATCCTGGCGATCAAAGCTGTCTCGCTGGCTGACCGGGTGGCGACTGCCGGTCTGGCAACCCGCCGCGGCCGTGGGCCTGGTGCTGCTGGTGGCCCTGGCCGTGGACCAGCGAGACCGCGAGCCGGAACCCACCGCGGCCGAGGTGGCCCGAGCCGAACGGGAGGCCCGCTTCGCCCTGGCCTACGTCGGCCAGGTGGGCCGCAATACCGGCCGGGCCGTACGCGACCAGGTGATCCGCACCTGGGTGGTCGAGCCGCTGACGCGGGGCGCCCGGGAAGGACTGCATCCGCGCGGCCTTTGACGGCCGTGGTGACGACCGAAACCTGAAAGGAGAACTGCGATGCGACGGTTATACTGCATGCTGATCGTCCTGCTGGCCTTGGGTGCAGGACCAAGTCGGGCCGAGACCGCGGTGGAGAAGCTGCCCGGGTACGTCGACCTGAGTGACCTGGGCCTGCCGCCCGGGACCGAGGCCACGGTGGAGGTCAATCTCAGGGGGGCGGTCCTGCGCCTGATCGGGGCCGCCTCGCGGACCGAGGAACCCGGGTTCGCCGAGATGGTCGACAAGCTCCGGCTCATCCGGGTTCAGGTCTTCCCCCTGAAGGATCTGGATCCGACCAAGGTCCAGGAGCGGATCGCGGCACTCGGTTCCCGGGTGGAGCAGCAGGGGTGGGAGAAGGTGGTGCAGGTCCAGGTGGTGCGGGGAAAGGAGCAAGCGGAACAGGCCCGCGCGCAAGCCAGATTGTCCGGGGGGACGATCGCCGGTTTAGGGGAACAGGCCCGCGTGTACCTCAAGCTATCCGGCGAGAAGATTGCCGGTCTGCTGGTCATGGCGGTCGACAAATCCGACCAAGGCGGAGAAGAGGTGGTGTTCGTCAACATCGTCGGCGAGCTCGACCCCGAGCAGATCGGCCGCCTCGGCCAGCAGCTCAACATCTCGCCGCTCGACAGTGTCCGGCTGGTGAAGCAGCCGTGAGGGTGCCCCCCATGGACAGCGGCCGACGGCTCAACGCCCTGCTGTTCGCCGCCCTGGCACTGACCGCGCTCCTGTCCGGCTGCGGCTGCTTTCGGGCCGGTGAGTTGGCCCGGCTACCCCGGGAACTCGAAGACCGCGTTCCCGGGGCCCGGCTCGAGCGCGAGATGGCCCTGAGCCTGGGCCCGGGCTCCCTGGGGACGGCACGGCTGGCCATGGCCCTGGTCCCGGGCAACGGCGATCTCCGGGGGACGCTGGCCGATCTGCACCGGGTGCGGGTGGCGGTGTACCGCTTCCAGTCTCCGACCGGCGTCGACGCGACGACCGTGCAGCGACAGCTCGAATCCCTGCTGGCAGCAGAACGGTGGGAGACCGTGGTCCGGAGCCGTGAGGACGAGGAGGGCGCCTGGGTCCTCTGCCGGACCGATCAGGAGGAGATCCGCGAGATCTGCGTGGTCTCCCTGGAGTCCGACGAGCTGGTCCAGGTCCGGTTGGAAGGCAACCTCGGCCGGTTCATCGCCAACGCGGTGCGCCAGCGGGACGACCTGGCGCCCTCCCGGCTGGCCGAACCATACCGGCCCCTGATCACCAGCCGATGGCCGGCCGATCCCGAGGGCCCCCGCGTGTGGTACGATCGGGTTCAGGGTCTGCACCTGGGCTGGGCCTGGTCGCGAGACCGGTCCTCTGCTCCAGGCCTGCGTCCCTACGGCGAGCTCGGCTATGGCCTGGGAAGCGGCACCTGGAGCGGCCGGGCCGGCGTGGAAAGCCCCGGCTTCGTTCTGCCCCTGGGTCCACCCGCCTTGCGGCTGGCCGTGGGCGCGGAGCTGCACGACCTGACCGACACCCAGGACGGCTGGGTCATCTCCGACGAGGAAAACACCCTGGCCGCCCTGCTGCTGCGGCGGGATTACCGGGACTACTACCGGCGCACCGGCGGCAGCGGCTACCTGCGCGGGACCTTCGGCGCCTGGGCCGAGGTCGCGGTCAGCCTTACGGCCGACGAGCTGTCCGCGCTGGAGAACCAGGTCGGCTGGGGGCTGTTCAGCAGCGGCCCGGCGCGCCCCGCCTTCCGAACCAACCCGGCGGCCGACGAGCTGCACGTGCGCGGCGTGGCTGCCGAGGTCCGGCTGGGAACCCGCGGGACCGCTCGGCGCGGCTGGCGCACCGTGCTTCAGACCGAGCGGAACGGCGGCGTCTTCGGCGGGGACAACGCCTTCCGCCGGTACCTGGCCGACGTCCGGCGGTACCAGCCCCTGGGCGGCTGGGGGCGGGTGGACCTGCGGGCGCGACTGGGGGCAGCTCAGGGCCAGGTGCCCAGTCAGTACCTGTTCGCCCTGGGGGGGTACTCCTCCCTGCGGGGATACCCCTTCAAGGCCTACCCGGGAGACCGGATGGTCCTCTTCACCGCCGAGTACTGGCTCGACTACGGTGCCGAGAGCCGGAGCCTTCCGGTCCTGGGGGGCTTCGTCGACACGGGCGCGTCCTGGTTCGGCGGCAGCCGCCTGCTTACGGGGGACCGCGATCCAGACCTGCGGACCAGTATCGGGCCGGCCCTGGCTTGGAAGGGCCTGCGGCTCTACCTGGCTCGACCACTGGACCTGCCATCCCCCGGCTGGGGGCTCACCTTCCGTCTGAGCGATACGTTCTAGGAGCCTGTCGGAGAACCCGCTTTGTCCAGCGAGGTCGAGTCCGGGAGGTCGTCGGCAAGGCGCGCGAACGGAGCCGCATCGAGGGGAGATGCGGCGAGTGAACGAGCACAGGGATGTGGCCGGATCGAGACCGATCCGGCCACACGAAGGCGACGGACGCCCGGGCCGACCGCAGCCCGAATGGGGTTCTCCGACAGGCTCCTAGGCGCCGCCCCGAATCCCTTCTGGCCAGACCCGCCCGGTCCTATCTTGCTGGATGAGCCGCGCCGTCTCGGGACCAGTCGGTCCCTTGAGCCTAGGCGCGGATTCGCGGCCTGTATCAAGGCTCTGGATCTCCACCCCGACCCAGCAGGGGAGCGCGCCATGTCCTGGTTCCTCGACGACCCGCCCGACTTCGCCGCCCACAACGAGGAGGTGGCCCGGGTCTGGGCCGCGTACCACGCCGGCCGGCCCACCCGCGTGCCGGTCTCGGTCTACGGCAGCATCCGCAACCTGATCCAGAACCCCATGCTCAACCAGACCGGGTACACCTTCGCCGACTTCTTCACCGACCCGGAAGCCCAGGTCCAGTGCCAGCTCGCGTACCAGCGCTGGTGCCGGTACCACCTGCTCTGCGACCGCGAGATGGGGCCGCCGGCCGAAGGGTGGCAGCTCGGGGTCGACTTCCAGAACTCCTACGACGCCGGCTGGTTCGGCGCCCCGCTCCGCTGCGACGGGAACGCGGTGCCCGATACCGTCGAGATCCTCAAGGAGGACAAGGCCCGGCTCTACGAGCTGGAGCCGTCCGACCCTCTGCGGGGTGGGCTGATGGGCCGGGCCATGGAGTTCTTCGAGTACATGCACGACCGCTGCCGCAACCTCGAGTTCGAGGGCCTGCCGGTGCGACCGCCGACCACCCTGCCGGGCGAGGGGACCGACGGCCCGCTCGACGCGGCGTACTAGCTGCGCGGCGCGGCCGAGGTCTGCCTGGACCTGGTCGAGGACCCGGGGTACTTCCACGACCTGATGTCCTTCGTCACCGACAACCTGATCCGGCGGATGCGGGCGATCCGGGAATGGCGTTGGGCGCGCCAGCCCGGGGCCGCGGACCAGGGCCAGTATCAACGGCCCGGGTTCGGCTTTGCCGACGACGCGGTGGTCCTCCTCTCCCTGGCCCAATACGAGGAGTTCGTCTTCCCCTATCACCGGCGACTGGTCGAGGCCTTCAGCGACGGCGGCCGGATCAGCGTGCACCTGTGCGGCGATGCCTCGCGCTTCTTCCGCTTCCTCCGCGACCGACTGCAGGTCTACTCCTTCGACACCGGCTTCCCGGTCGACCACGGCCAACTGCGCCGCGACCTGGGACCCGAGGTGCAGATCTCCGGCGGACCAGAGGTGATGCTGCTCAAGGAAGGACCGGTCGCGGCGATCCGCGAGCGGGTGCGCCGGATCTGCGGCTCGGGGATCATGGCGGGCGGGCGGTTCGTGCTGATCGCGGCCAATAATATGGCGCCGCTGACCCCGGTGGAGCACGTGCGAGCGCTCTACGAAGCCGGGAAGGAATTCGGCCGGTACGGCTGATCCTCCGGGGATCGCGCTGGTCCAGCAGTGGGCAGCCACATCCCGGACAGCAAGGAACCTGACCGCCGCCGAACGGACGAGGGGCAGGAGATGAAGGCTTCCTGCCCCTCGAATCGCGCTGGTTCTGCGGTGAGCCCCGCTGCTCGCCTTACTTCACCGTGTTCATGTGGATGACGAGGTCGAGCAGCTTGTTGGAGTATCCCCACTCGTTGTCGTACCAGGAGACCACCTTGGCGAAGCTGGGATTGAGCATGATCCCGGCGCCGGCGTCGAAGATCGAGGTGCGCGGATCGTGGTTGAAGTCGGTCGACACGACCTCGTCCTCGGTGTACCCGAGGATCCCCTTCAGCTCGCCCTGCGAGGCCTGCTTCATGGCCGCCTTGATCGCGGCGTACGCCGATTCGGCGTCCGCGCCGGCCGCCTTCTCCAGGCGGACGGTCAGGTCGACGACCGAGACGTTGATCGTGGGCACGCGGAAGGACATCCCGGTGAGCTTCCCCTTGAGGGTGGGGATGACCTTGCCCACGGCCTTGGCCGCGCCGGTCGAGGAGGGGATGATGTTGGCGGCAGCGGCCCGGCCACCGCGGAAGTCCTTCTTGCCGCCGGGACCGTCGACGGTCTTCTGGGTCGCCGTGGTCGCGTGCACCGTGGTCATCAGCCCCTCGGCGATCCCCCAGTTGTCGTGGAGCACCTTGGCCACCGGCGCCAGGCAGTTCGTCGTGCACGAGGCGTTGGAGACGCACGCCTCGCCCTTGTAGGTCTGGTGGTTCACCCCCATGACGAACATCGGGGTGTCGTCCTTGGACGGGGCTGACATCACCACCCGCTTGGCGCCGGCCTTGAGGTGACCCACGGCCTTCTCCTGCTCGAGGAAGAAGCCGGTCGACTCGCAGATGTACTCGGCGCCGATCTCGCCCCACTTGAGATTGGCCGGGTCCTTCTCGGCGGTCAGGCGGATCCGCTTGCCGTTGACGATCAGGGCACCCTCGGCCGCCTCGACCGTGCCGGGGAAGATCCCGTGGACGCTGTCGTACTTCAGCATGTACGCCAACTGCTTCGAGTCGAACAGGTCGTTGACGCCGACGACCTCGATCTCCGGCTTGTCGGCCGCGGCGCGGAACACCAGCCGGCCGATCCGTCCGAACCCATTGATGCCAACCTTGATAGCCATGTAGAGCCTCCTGCGTAAAGGGATGCGATCTGCTGGAAGGGCGATGTCGTGGACCGGGCGGTGCCGCGGACAGCCGGTCAGGAGTGCTGACCGGGTACCCACCAGAAGTGCAAGATAATTACGGTACCGGTGCTGAGCGGGTCAAGATCAGGAGCCCTCTCGGGTACCCTCTTCCAGCGTAAAGCGCCACTGGCAGAACAACCCCTCCCGACGGGGCTCGGGCGGGGCGAAGAGGCACTCCACGCGCAGGCGCGGGTCGACCTCCAGCGCAAAGGCGGTGAACTCGCGGCAGTGCATCTCCCGACAGGCGTACTCCCCCAGGCCGCGCCTGAGCCGCGCCTCCTGCACCGGGCAGGACGGGACCGAGAGAAGAACCTGGTCCTCCTGTTCCTCGAACTGATACCCGATGAGCACGGCCCACGGGTAGAGCCGCTGGGCCTCGACCAGTCCGCGCAGACCGCCGGTCCGCAGTCCGAATCGCTCGAGGATGGCCTTGGCCCCGAGCCGGCCGGCGCGCTCCCAGACCTCCTCGTTCAGGCGTTCGGCGGTGACTTGGTCAAAGGCCTCGGTCACCTGGAGGAACCAGAAGGCGTCGACCACCCGGTAATGCCAGAGGAGGAACTCGAGGTACCGCCGCACCTCGGGCTCGGACAACTCGTCGAGCACGCGGGTGTTCATAGGATCGGGGATCGTCCTCCTGCCGAATGGCAGATCAGTCCTCGAGCAGGTTCACCTCGCGAACCGGCCGGCGCCGGTCAATGGGCACCAGGAAGGTCTTGACCTCTCCGGCCCGGAAGACCGCGGTCCACTCGCGGCCGAGCGTGGGGACGGCGAAGCGGGCGGTCTGACGTCGGCCGAACCATTCGGCGGCCCGCACGATGTACCCGGCGCCGTCCTCGTGTCCCTTGACCGCGCCGAGGTAGACCCCGAGGCCGGAGCACTGGATGAACCCCTGGCTGGCCGGCAGCGGCCCGTCGTGGAAGGTCTCGCTCAGGGTGTCGCAGGGACGGTTGAGCTGCCGGGCGATCTCGATCACCCCGGAGCGGCGCCAGTCCCCGGCATGGGGGATCAGGGCCAGTTGGAACTCCTGCACGCCCTGGTCGGTAAAGCGGTGCTGGGTGAAGCTGGGCGGCTGGAACGGATCGTGGAAGGCAAAGGCCGGACTGCGCAGGAGGGTGACGCGGATCTCGGACGGATCGACGCTGCAGGAGTACCGGCCGTCGTTGGCCACGGCCAGCCCCTGGCCGCCGTCACTCAGGTCGACCCACTGCTGCACCGGCTCCTCCTCGCCGTTGGTCGGCCGAACCACCGTGCCGTACGGCACCTCGGCGGTCCAGGTCTCGGCGATAAAGGGAACCGGGAAGGCCAGCTTAAGCGCCTGCCATTGGCCGCGCCAGTCGATCCGGCCGCGGACGGTGACGAACGGCTCGCCGGCGCCGAGGAGCCAGTCCAGCGACAACCGCGAGTCTTCCCCGGCGAACTCGACCCGCAGGCAGCCGCGCACCGGCCCGGCCTCGAGCACCTCGGCGCGTACCCGGCGCAGCCGGCTGGTGACCTTGCGGAAGGCCGCCACCCCGTGGGACCAGGTGTCGCTGCGGTCCTCGAGCACCAGGGGAATACCGCCGACCCCGGCAAAGACCGGCTGTTGCGTCCGCCGGTCGTACAGGGTAAGGTCCCCTCGCCGGTCCAGGCCCAGGCGCAGGCTGTCGTTTTCCAGGCTCAACCGGTCGGCCCGCACCGCGGCATGGCCCAGGGCGCGGCGGGCGGCCCGGCAAGGCACCACCCCCTGTCGCAGCACGGTGTATCCCAGGCTCGGCACCTCGACATGGGCCACGAACCGCCGCCGGCCGCAGACCGTGTGCGGCTCGATGGCCTGAGCCGGCATTGGCCGGCCGGCCGCGTCAATCAGCCCCAGCGCGCCGCGGGCCGGGTCGCGCAGCAGGAATCCCACGTCCTCGGTCTCGATCACCCCGGCAAACGGGAACGGCTGGTTGTTGAAGACCACCAGCGGGGCTCCCTCGCCCTGGGTGTCGATCTGCCAGGAGATCGTCTGGCGGGCCGCGTTGGCCTCCACCTCGGCCGCGTGGATCGCCGCCCCGAGCTGGTGTTGCGCGTCGGCGTACGCCTCGGCCATCGAGGAGCCGGCCAGGACGTCGTGGAACTGGTTGAAGAGGAGGTGGTGCCAGGCCGCGGCCAGACCGGCGACCTCGGGCCGGCGCCCCGCGGCAACCCCGGCCGCCACGGCCCAGCGCTCGGCGTTGAGGAGGGCTTCCTCGGTCCTGCGGTTCCCGGTCTTGATGGCGCTGACCGCGGCGTAGCACCCCCGCGCGTGGTGCTGCAGCTCACCGTGCCAGGCCGGGAGCGACCGCCCCTGAACCAGCTCGAGCAACCGGTCCGGGGCCGAGTGGACCAGACGCGGCCGCTCCGGCTCCTGCTGCCAGGCAGCGACGGCCGCCAACATCTCCTTGGTCGGACCGCCGCCGTGGTTCCCCACGCCGTAGAAGGCAAACGACTCCTGGCCGAGCGGCGTGGTCCGTGCCAGCTCGACCGCGTGCCCGATCTCCGCGTCAAGGGCGGCGGCCGACCAGACCCCGTAGGTCCGCGGGATGCGGATGGCGGTCACCTCGGTGCCGTCGTCCCCGCGCCACCGGAAGGCGAGGTTCGGTATATCGGGGTTCTCGTGCTGCTGGGGCCGCATGAAGACGTACCCGTCCAGGCCGCATCCGGCGAGGAGCTTGGGCAGGGTGGCGGGGTGACCGAAGGTGTCGACGCAGTACCCGGTGCGGCACTGCCGGCCGAAGCGGGAGCGGAAGTACCGCTGCCCGTAGAGTCCCTGGCGGACCAGGGACTCGCCGTTGGGTAGATTGCAGTCCGGCTCGATCCACCAGCCGCCGGCCAGGGCCCATCGACCTTGACGGACCCGGCTGCGGATCTCGGCGAACATGGCCGGGTCGTGCTCCTCCACCCAGGCGTAGAAGGCCGCCGAGGAGGCGGTGAAGACGTACCCCGGACTCTCCTTCATCCGGTCCAGGGCCGAGCGGAAGGTCGCCTTGACCTCGGCAAACCCCTCCTGCCAGGGCCACAGCCAGACCGGGTCGATGTGGGCGTTGCCGATCAGGTGGACCGTGGGACGCCCGTCGCCTCCCGCTCGCTTGCCGCGCATCTCTTCCTCCCCTGGTATCCCCGCCGGTCCCTAGCAGCCCGTTGAAAAAGCCCATTCGGGCTGCGGCCGGTCCTGGCAGCCGCTGACGGCGTTCCCCCCGGTCGCCGCAT
>JBAZUN010000202.1:0-9728 GCA_041661365.1 Candidatus Latescibacterota bacterium | reverse complement strand
CGAAGAAGGCCGGGTCGAAGCCGTCGACCTGGTCGAGGAAGCCCCCCCAGCGACTGACGGCCTCCGTGACCTGCCAGCGCGAGGACGGCACCTCACGGATCGCGTCCCCGCCCTCGCGGAGCAGACGCCAGAAGGCCGCTGGATCATCGGCTCCGGGAAAGCGGCACCCCATGCCGATGACGGCCACGGGCTCGCCGCGGGCCGGGCCAGCCGTAGTCCGACCAGGGACCGGCCGCGGGCCAGTCAGGTACTGCGCCAGGGCGCGGATGGTGGGGTAGTCGTAGACCAGGGTCGGCGACAGCTCGCGGCCCAGCCACTCGCCCAATTCGCCGGAGAGCCGCACCGCGGCCAGGGAATCCAGATCGTATTCGGCCAGGGGACGGCCCACCTCGAGCTGGTCCGGGGCCAGACCCAGTCGGCCGGCCAGGCGGTCGATCAGCCAGGACTCCACCTGCGCCGGCGGTGGACCCGACACCGTCTCCGGGCCTGAGGCCGGTTCTGATGGCCGATCTTCGGCCGGTGGCTTCGGCTCGCGCTCCCAGCGGCCGACGACCGGCAGTTCGCCGGTAAGAAACCCTTCGCGACAGGCGCGCCGCTGGATCTTGCCGCTGGAGGTCCTCGGGACGCCTCCGGGCTTGAGCAGCACCAGGGCGTGCACCTGCACCTCGTGTTCCTCGCGGACTGCCTGCCGGACCGCGGCAACGACGGCTTGGACATCCAGGGATCGCAGCGCCGTGCGCTCCACCTCGTGCACCACGACCAGCCGCTCCTCGCCGGCATGCTCGATCGAGAAGGCGGCGCCGCTGTTCGGCCTCATGGCCGGGTGAGCCCGCTCGACGGTCTTCTCGATATCCTGGGGGTAGTGGTTGCGGCCCCGGATGATGACCAGGTCCTTGAGCCGGCCGGTGACGAACAGCTCCCCCGCCTGCACGAATCCCAGATCGCCGGTGCGCAGGAATCGCTTCTCTTCCATGCCGGGCAGCGCGGCGGCGAAGGTCTCGGCGGTCTCCTGCGGACGCTCCCAGTATCCCAGGGCCACGCTCGGGCTGGCGAGCCAGATCTCGCCGACCGAACCAGCCGGCTGCTCCACCCCGGTCTCGGGATCGACGATGCGCAGATCCTGGTCCAGCCACCCGCGGCCGCAGCCGACGAACCCCGCCCCATCCCGCGCGGCCACGCGGGGCGCCGGCCGGCCATGGTCGAGGTGACCGGTGACGAACAGGGTGGCCTCGGCCAGGCCATAGCAGGGGAGCAGCGCCTCCCGATGGAAGCCGCAGGGCGCGAAGGCCGCGGCGAAGCGCTCCAGGGTCTCCGCTCGAACCGGCTCGGCGCCGTTGAAGGCCACCCGCCAGGAGCTCAGGTCCAGCTCGCGGCGCTGCTCCTCGGTGACGGTCTGGAGGCACAGATCGTAGGCGAAGTTGGGGCCGCCGCTGGAGGTGGAGCGGTACCGCGAGATCCCCTCAAGCCAGCGACTCGGCTTCTGGAGGAAGGCCTGGGGCGAGAAGAAGACGCAGGGACAGCCCAGATAGAGCGGCTGCAGGAGCATGCCGATCAAGCCCATGTCGTGGTACGAGGGGAGCCAACTGAGGATCCGCACCTCCCCCTCGTGGCCGAATCCCAGGCGGATCATCTCCTGGTTGTGCATCAGGTTTCGGTGCCCGACCATCACCCCCTTGGGGGAGCCGGTGGAGCCGGAGGTGTACTGCAGGAAGGCCAGGGATTCGGCGGGGACATCCGGGTCGCGCCAGGCCGCGGCCAGCCCAAGGTCGATCCGGTCGACGGCCAGCTCGGGTGCCTTGGGGTCGAGCCGCGGGCCATCGCCGTGCAAGGCGGTCAGGCGCTCGCTGAGGCCGGCGGTGGTCAGGATCAGCCCCACGCCCGCGTCCGCGGCGATGGCGCGCATCGGCGAGTCGGGGCGATGGGGGCGCGGAGGCAGGGTGGGCACGGCGACCACGTCGGCGTACCAGCAGCCGACAAAGGCGGCCAGGAAGTCGAGCCCCGGGGGGAAGACCAGCAGGGCGCGGTCACCGCGACGGCACCGGTTCTGCAGCTCGGCGCCGATGGCCCGGGCCCACCGATCCAGCTCGCGGTAGGTCAGGTTCTCCTCCTGACCCTCGCCGTCCCGCAGGAAGGTGTAGGCCACCGCCTCGGGCTGGTGCTCGGCCCGCCAGCGCAACACCTCCGCCAGGGTGCGGGCATTGCCCGCCGGGTACGTCAAATCGCGGCTCTCCTGTGGTGCGGAACGGCCGCCGAGACGAGCCTGGCGGGCTCCGGGTCGGCCGGCACGGGACCAACCGGGGGGCGACGGTCGGGGTACGCGGTGGCCGCCGCTCTATCCCGGTGAGACGGGGACGCGAGCGGTATAGCGTAATAAATGTATGCCCCGAAATCGGCTCGGCAATGCAGTCCGCTTGCCGGCCCCGGGCCGCGTGGGTACAATTGGCGCGCTCCGCCCACCTCCACGGCGCCCCCGCGCCCAACCAACGGCCCTGATTCCTTGCCGGATCCGCTGCTCCTGCCCGCCCTGCGCGCCATCGGCGGCGCCACCCTGCTCGGCGTGGTCCTGGCCGTGCTCCTGGGTCTGTTCCACCGCAGCGGCAATCGGGCCGCGTATCTGCGCGATTGGGGTCGCTTCCTGCTGCTCATCGGGATCTGCATCGCCGTGCTGGCCGCCGCCTCGGTGGGTCGAGCCGGATTGACCCCCGTGGCCCTTCTCCTGGCCTTCTTCGGCTGGCGCGAGCTGCTGGGCATAGTGGCCCTGCGGTACGGCCAACCCGCTCTGCCCTGGCTGCTGACGGCCGCGGGCACCCTGGCCGTGTTGGGCGGCCTTGGCCCGACCGACGGCTGGGTCCTCGGCAGCGTCACGGCCGCGGCCTGGATCGCCCTGGCCCTGCCCCTGGTCGTCCACCGCCGGCCCGCGCCGTTGCACGGGAGCCTGGCGGCCGGGCTCGGCGTGATCTATCTGACCCTGCCTCTGGCCCTGATGCTCTCCCTGGCCGGCTCCGCCTTTGGCCCGTTCGCCTTCCTCTTCCTGGTGGCCATGGGATACGACGGCTTCGCCGCGGCCTTCGGGCGGCTGCTGGGCCGCCATCGCCTGTGCCCCAACCTGAGTCCGCACAAGACCTGGGAGGGCGCGATCTGCGGGCTGCTGATCTGCGCCGCCATAGGCGTCGCCCTGCAGTTCCTGGTTGCCGCCTGGCCGCGATGGCTGGCCGTCAGCGTCGCCGTCGGCGTCGGACTCCTGGCCCTGATCGGCGACCTGCTGGCCTCGTCGATCAAGCGCGAGGCCGGGGTCAAGGACTTCGGTCGGGTGATCCCGGTGATCGGCGGGGTGCTGGACAAGTTCGACAGCCTGATCTTCGCCACCCCGGTCTTCTACGGCTTTGTGCGGCTGCACGGGGTCTAGCACTATGCCCGGCCCGATCCTGCGCCAGCTCGACCTGCCCAACGGCCTGACCCTGGCCGGGCTGTTCCTCGCCTTCTTCGCCGTGGTCTTCTCTCTGCACCAGCGGTTCGAGGCCGCGGTCCTGTGCCTCTTGTGGGCCGGGGTCATCGACCTGTTCGACGGCTTCCTGGCCCATCGCTCCAGGCGCACCCCGCTCCAAGCCGCGGCGGGGAAGGAGCTGGACAGCCTGGTCGACCTGTGCTCCTTTGGCCTGGCGCCGGTCCTGTTCGCCTACGCCTATGGGCTGCGCGACGCCCTCTCCGTCGGGGTCCTCCTCCTCTACCTGACCATCAACGCCCTGCGGCTGGCCTACTACAACCACGCGGGCCTCACCGCCGCCCACGGCAGCGACTACTACACCGGCCTGCCGGTCACCTATGCGGCCCTGTTCGTGCCCCTCGGCTTCACCTGCAGCCTTTTCGCGACCCCGGCCACCACCCGGATGGTGCTCATCGGGCTCTTCCTCATCCTGACCGCGGCCATGGCCTCCAGCCTGCCGATCCGCAAGCTGCGCGGCATCTGGTACGGGGTCTTCTCGCTCGGGGCTCTGGTTCTGACCGCCGTGTACCTGCGGGCCGCGGTCACCACCTGGTAGCCGGCCGTGATCCCTCCCTTCACCAAGGTTGAGCAACGGTGAGCAAGACCTTCGTTCCCCTCGCCGCGGCCCTGGCTCCGCTCCTGGCCCTGGTCGCCTGCTCTGGCCCGGCCGCGCCGCCGGCGGCGACCGCGCCGGTGCCGGTGCGGGTGGCCATGGCCGACACCCTGGCCACGCGGGTGTCGGTCAACGCCAGCGGCGTGACCGCGGCGCCGGCCGAGGTTCAGCTCAGCTTCGGCACCGGCGGCACCCTGGCGCGTCTCCTCGTCGGCGAAGGGGACACCGTGCGTCGCGGCAGCCTGCTGGCCGAGCTCGACCTGACCGAGACCCGGGCCGGGGTGGTGCAGGCCCGTGCGGTCCTGGACAAGGCCCGTCGCGACCTGGCCATTGCCGAGCAGCTCTTTGCCGACAGCGCCCTGGCCCGCGACCGGCTTCTCGACGCCCGGACCGTCTGGGAGAGCTCCCAGGCCGCCGCCGAGGTGGCCGCGCACCGCCTGGCGATCTCCTCCCTGGCCGCCCCGGTCACCGGCCGGGTGCTGCTCCGGTTGGCCGAGCCGGGAGAGACCGTCGCTGCCGGTCAGCCGGTTCTGACCCTGGTCCCCGAGGAGGTGGTGATCCGCGCCGGCCTCACCGACCGTGACCTCCTTCAGGTGACCATCGGCGACCCGGCCACGGTGGTCTTCCCCGCCTTTCCCGAGACGGCCTGGCAGGCCACGGTGCTGCGCCTCCCGGCCGGCGCCGACCCGCGGACCGGTCTGTACGAGGTTGAGCTGGCCGTGGCCGCCGATCGGCCCTTGCTGCCGGGGATGGTGGTCCGGATCGCCATCCAGACCGGCCACTGGCTGCGGTGGCCGGCCGTGCCGGTCGAGTCCCTGGTCAACGCCGACGGAGACCGCGGGTACGTCTACGTCCTCGAGGGCCGGACCGTGCGCCGGCGGCTGGTGACCCTCGGGCAGTTGATCGGCGACCGCGTGCTGGTGATTGCCGGCCTGAGCGCCGGGGATACCGTGGTCCGCGAAGGCGCGACCCGGCTGCGGGACAGCACCCTGGTCGAGGTCGTCCCCGACGACCGCCATCGCCTGGCCGGCGACTGAGGCGGTCATGCGGCTCTTCCGCTACGCCATCGAGAACCCGCAGCTCAGCCTGGTGGTCTTCCTCGCCTTCCTGGTCCTCGGCGCGGGTGCCCTGATGAACATGCCGTTCTCCGAGGACCCACCGCTCAACCCACCGGGGGTCACGGTGATCGCCTTCTACCCCGGGGCCGCGCCGGTGGACGTGGAGCGGTTGATCGTCGAGCCCCTGGAGACCGCGATCAACGAGATCGAGGGGATCAAGAAGCTCCAGACCCGCATCGAGGAAGGGCTGACCAAGATCTCCATCGAGTTCGACGGCGACGCCGACAGCAACGACAAGTACCGCGAGGTGCAGGAGAAGGTCAACCAGAGCCGCAAGGAGCTGCCGGCCGACCTGGCGGAGCTGGAGGTCATCCAGTGGTCGACCACCAACGTCTGCATCCTGCAGTTGGCCCTGGTCGGCGACGACTACGGGTACCGCGACCTGTACGAGGAGGCGCGGCGGCTGAAGCGCTCCCTGGAGCGGGTCGGCGGGGTGAAGAAGGTCGAGCTGCACGGGTACCCCGAGGAGGTGGTGCGCGTCGATCTGGAGCCGGACCGGCTGGCGCCGTACCACCTCTCCCTGGAGCAGGTGGCCGCGGTGATCCAGGACTACAGCGGCAACCTCCCCGGGGGCACGGTCGACGTGGGGAGCCGCCGGTTCAACGTCCGCACCACCACCGCGTACAACAGCCTGCAGGATCTCCGCAACACCGTGCTGACGGCCGCCGACGGCCGGTTCCTCCGCCTGGGCGACGTGGCCCGGGTCGACTTCGGGTACGAGGACGAGGTCTACCGGACCCGGTACAACGGCCGGCGCGGCGTCTTCGTGGCGATCTACCAGAAGCAGAACGCGGACCTGCTGTCGACCACCCGGCGAATCAAGGAGGTGCTCCCCGCGCTGGTCGCCGACCTGCCGCCCGGGATGCAGTTGGAGACCGGCTTCGAGCAGGCCGTCGGGGTTTCCGGCCAACTGGCGAGCTTCGCCAATAACCTGGTGCAGGGGATCGCCCTGGTCGGG
Organism: Candidatus Latescibacterota bacterium; assembly: GCA_041661365.1. Lineage (GTDB taxonomy): Bacteria > Latescibacterota > UBA2968 > UBA8231 > UBA8231 > CAITNQ01. The sequence goes on along the minus strand of JBAZUN010000202.1, from coordinate 3,555 downwards.
GTCAGCATCCTGGTGGTCCTCGGGTTCCGCTCCTCGGTGGTGGTGATGGCGGCAATCCCCACCTCCTTCCTCATCGGGATCAGCTTCGTCTACCTCACCGGGTACGGGATCCACCAGATGACGATCACCGGGATGATCATCGCCCTGGGTCTGCTGGTGGACAACGCCGTGGTGGTCACCGAGAACACGGTGCGCCTTCAGGAGACCGGTCTGCCCCGACGAGAGGCGGCCCTGGCCGGGGTCTCTCAGATCGTCTGGCCCCTGGTCACCTCGACCCTGACCACGGTGCTGGCCTTCGTCCCGATCGTCTTCATCAAGGACAGCACCGGCGACTTCATCCGCAGCATGCCGGTGACGGTCATCTACACCATGCTGGCCTCGCTGGCGATCGTCCTCACCCTGCTCCCCCTGCTGGCCAGCCGGATCCTGCCGGAGCAGCAGCGCTAGAACCGGCTGCAGCGGTACCTGCGGCTCTGGGTCGAGCACTGGTATCAACCGGTGCTGGCCTGGTGCCTGCGCCATCGCCCTGCCTTCCTGGCCCTGGTGGTCCTCGTCTTCGTCGGCAGCCTGGCCCTCTTCCCCCTGGTCGGCGTCTCCTTCTTCCCCAAGGCCGAGAAGCCCCAGTTCATGGTCGACGTCCACCTGCCGCGGGGCACCAACCTGGAGGCCACCGACCAAGCGGCGCGGTACGTGGAGCGGGTGCTGGCGCAACAGCCCGAGGTGACCCGGTACCTGACCAACGTCGGCAAGGGGAATCCGGTCGTCTACTACAACATGTCCTACACCGAGCCCAAGCCCTACTACGCCCAGGTCTTCGTGCAGGTCGACGAGAGCCGCGGCCGCAACACCGGGCAGCTCGTGGCCGACCTGCGGAGCCTCTTTGGCGACTTCCCGGCCGGCGAGCTCAAGGTCTGGGAGTTCATGCAGGGGCCGAACACCGACGCGCCGGTGGTCATCCGGATCTTCGGCGAGAACCTGGAGACCTTGTCCCAGCTTGCCGGCGAGGTGGAGCAGCTCGTGCACGCGATCCCGGGCACGATCTACGTCGACAACCCCCTCCAGGTCTCGGGCACCGGTCTGGCGGTCGACCTCCAGCGGGACAAGGCCCAGCTCCTCGGCCTGACCCCGGGGACCGTCGACCGCACCGTGCGGGCCTCGCTCGCCGGCCTGTCGGCCGCGCGGTACCGGGACGCCAACGGCAAGGAGTACGCCATCGTCCTGCGGCTGCCGCTGAGCGGACCGCCGACCCCGCAAGATTTCGAGCGGATCCGGTTGACCACCGCCGCCGGGGACCAGGTGCCGCTCGCTCAGATCGCCGAGGTCCGCCTGCAGGCCCGGCAGGCGGTGATCCACCACTACCGGCTGGAGCGGGTGGCGGTGATCTACGCCGACGCCGCCGGTCGCTCGGTGGACGCCGTCACCCAGGACGTGGTGCGCACCCTGGAAGGGTACCGCTGGCCGGCCGGGTACCGCTATGCCATGGGCGGCGAGCTGGAGTCCCGCGAGGAGTCGTTCGGCAGTCTGGGTCAGGCCGTGCTGATCGCCCTGGTCTGCATGTTCGGGATCCTCGTCCTCGAGTTCCGCTCCCTGGGGCAGCCCTTCGTCATCTTCGTGGCCATCCCGCTGGCGGTCATCGGCTCGGTCCTGGGCCTCCTCTTCACCGGATACTCCTTCTCCTTCACCGCCTTCCTCGGCGTCACCAGCCTGGTGGGGATCGTGGTCAACAACTCGATCCTGCTGGTGGACACCGCCAACCAGAAGCGTCTGGAGGGGAGCCCGACCGAGGTCGCCGTGCTGATCGCCGGGGTCAGCCGCTTCATACCGGTCACCTTGACCTCGGTCACGACGATCGTCGGCCTCCTCCCCCTGGCCTTGACCGGGGACACCATGTGGGCGCCGATGAGCTGGGCGATCATAGGGGGACTCACGACCTCGACCCTGCTGACCCTGCTGGTGGTGCCCGCCCTGTACCTGATCTTCACGCCCCGCCTCCACCCGGCCAGCGCGGGGAATGTTCCAGCCGGAGAGATGCCGCGATGACCGTCACCGCGTCCGGAACCGCCGAATCCACCCCGACCGCGGCCCCGGGTCTGGGGCCGCTGCGCTTCGTCGGGCAGATGCTCGCCATGCTGCGGCCGTACTGGCTGCTCACCTCCCTGGCCGCCGGGGCCACCCTGGTCCAGCTCGCCTTCTACCTGGTCCTGCCCCTGTGCTACAAGATGATCTTCGACGAGGCGATCGGCCGGCAGGACCTGGGCTTCCTCGGCTCCCTGCTGGCCGGCCTGGCCGTCGGCTTCGTGGTGGTCACCGTGGCCGAGCTGTTCCAGGGATACCTGTGCGCCGGCCTGGGCGCCAGCGTAGCCAACGACCTGCGCCTCTCCCTGTTCAACCACCTGCAGCGGCTGCCGATGGGGTTCTACTCCCGGGCTCGCATCGGCGATCTGATGACCCGGTTCACCAGCGACCTGGGCCTGATCGACCACAGCGTCACCCTCAGCCTGTACAAGCTGGTCTTCTACTCCCTGCTGATCGTGGCCAGCACCCTCCTGCTCTTCGTCGTCGACTGGCGCCTGGCCCTGGTAACCCTGGCGGCCCTGCCCTTGAGCGCCATCGGTCCGCGGGCCTTTGGCGCGCGCGCCAGCCGCGCCGGCCACCAGCGCAAGCGGCAGGAGGCGCTGGCCGCCAACATCGTGCAGGAGAACATCCAGGCCCAGAAGGTGATCCGCGCCTTCGGGCTGCAGGGGGCGCTGCGGCAGCGGTTCCAGGAGCAGTTGCGCGCGCTCTACAGTTGCTGCGTCGAGGTCAACGTCTTCAGCACCTTCGTCGGCAAGGTCTCGGGGCTGAGCGTGCTGCTGGTGCAGATCCTGGTGATCGGCATCGGCGCCCACCTGGCCATCGGCGGCGGCCTCACCGCCGGGGCCCTGGTCGGCTTCATCGGCCTGCTGCTCAACGTCGGCAACTCGGCCCGGGCCCTGGCCGACTTCGTCCCCGAGCTGGTGCAGGGCGCGGCCAGTAAGCAGCGGCTCGACGACCTGCTGGCCGAGCCGGTCGAGGCGATCGACCCGACCACGGCCAGCGAACTGCTTCCCCGCTTCAGCCGCGAGATCCGCTTCGAGCGGGTCAGCTTCAGCTACGGCGGCGGCGAGCGAAACCTCGACGAGATCAGCTTCACCATCCCCGCGGGCCGATCGGTGGCCTTCGTCGGCCGCTCGGGCTCGGGGAAGAGCACGGTGCTCAACCTGCTGGCCCGCTTCTACACCTCCTCCGAGGGCAGCATCACCGTCGACGGCCGCGACCTGAGCCAGGTCTCCCAGGAATCCCTGCGGGCTCAGATCGGCACGGTCTTCCAGGACACCTACCTGTTCAACACCACGGTCCGCGAGAACATCCGCCAGGGACGGCTCGACGCCTCTGACGCCGAGGTCGAGGAGGCGGCCCGGGCCGCCGAGATCCACGCCTTCATCGCCGGACTGCCCCACGGGTACGACACCCCCGTGGGCGAGATGGGCGGCTTCCTCTCCGGCGGCCAGCGCCAGCGGCTGGCCCTGGCCCGGG
>JBAZUN010000201.1:0-9995 GCA_041661365.1 Candidatus Latescibacterota bacterium | reverse complement strand
GCACCTGACCCACCTTCCCCGCGGCCGCACTCCCCGCGTCCACCGCCGCCTTCACCGCCGCCACGTCCCCCCCGCAAAACACCGTCACCAGTCCCGATCCCACCCGGTCCCATCCCAGCAGCCGCACGCTCGCCGCCTTGCTCATCGCGTCCCCCGCCTCCACCGCCCCCACCAGCCCCACCGTCTCCACCATCCCAATCGCTTCCAACATCGCTCAACTCTCCTCGCCCGCGCCTTCCAGATGGACGGCGTCGACCTTGCCGATGATGACCGAGTCGAGGGCGACCGGCGGCTCAAAGGCGTTGCACGCCTCGCGCGACACCTCGACGATGACCAGATCCCCCTCGTGCATCGACTTCCACGCAGCGCTGACCTCAGGGTCGCCGGTCGGGTCCAGGTCCGGCCCCAGGGCCTGGGTCAGGTGCAGGGGGATACCGATGTACGGGGCCACGCACTGGGACAGGACCACGGTGCCGATCACCCGCGAGAGCTTCATCCCCGCCCCCTCAATCGACGATCCCGACGATAACGCTGCGCACCGGGGGGTGCTGGGCCCCGGTGACCAGCCTGCCGGCGGCGCCCGATTCGGTGACCATGACGACGCTGCCGAGACCGGCGCCGACCCCGTCGAGGGCAAGCTGCATGGCCTCGGTCGGGTCGCCCCGGTCCGGCTCGGGCCGCACCACCATGATCTTGCGCCCCTGCAGGGCCGGGTGCTTGGCCGTGGCCACCACCTGGCCGACGACGCGGCAGAGCTTCACGCCGTGGGCTCCGCTAGAACCAGGTCCCGGCCGCCGGCCTGCACCGCGTCGACGATCCCGACGATCACCCCGTCGGTCGGCACGTCGCTCATCCCCGGGGCCAGGCGGGCCGAGCTGCCGGTGACCGAAAGGGTCAGCTCCCCTTCGCCGGCGCCCACCGCGTCCAGGCAGACCAGGTGCCGGCCGGTCCGCACCAGGCCCTCGGGCCCGGCGTTGAGGATCTCGACCAGCAGCAGCTTCTTGCCGGCCAGCTTGGGGGACTTGGCGCTGGCCACCACGTGGCCCTTGACCTGGGTAAGGAGCATGGCCTGGGGGCGCGCCTGGCGCCGGGAGAAGAGGGAGCGGTCGGCCGAACGCCCCGATATTAGCGCGCCCCCTGGGGCCTGTCAAGGCAGAGGGACCCGCGCTGCACGGAGAACTCCGTCCGTCTCTACATCAGTCCGTCTCTAGTAGACACAGCCCGTCCAGCCCGCGGTCGATCTCCTCGGTGCCGTACCCGGCGAATCCGGCCAGCCGCTCGATGACCTGGTTCATCAGCACGTCCGGGCAGGAAGCCCCCGAGGTGACCACCACCCGCAGCGGTCGCTCGGTCGGGAGCCAGCCCTCGGTCAGACCGGTCTGCCGGCGGTGGATGTCGAAGTGCCGGATGCACTCCGGCGACAGCAGCTCGCCGTGATCGGCGATGAGGTAGCTGGGCATCGACGCGGAGCAGATCTCGACCAGGTGCGCGGTGTTGGAGCTGTTGTACCCACCGACGATCACTGCCAGCCGCGCGCCGCAGTGGAGCACGGTGCGGACCGCGTTCTGATTCTGGTTGGTGGCATAGCAGAGGGTGTCGGTGGTGTCGGCGCAGTGGTACTCGAGGTTCTCCTCGCCGTACCGGGCGCGCATGGCCCGGCGCAGGATCTCGGCCACCTCGCGGGTCTCCTCGGCCAGCATGGTGGTCTGGTTGACCACCGCCACCCGCCGCAGGTCGCACTCCGGGTCGAACCCCTCGGACCACTTCCCGGAGAACCGGGCGCGGAAGGTCGACAGGTCCATGGCCCCCACGATGTAGTCGTGGACCACCATGGCCTCAACGCGGTCGAGCACGACCAGGGTCGGCGCGTGCCGCCGGATATGGGACTGGGTCGCCTGGGTCTCCTCGTGGCGGAACTTACCGTGCACCACCACCGTGTACCCGGCGCGGCCCAGCTCCTCGCCCCGCTTCCAGACCTTGGAAACGAACGGGCAGGTGGTGTCGTACCGGTCGCGGAACCCCTCGTCCGCCGGGTCGAGGCCGCTGCGCCCGAGCGACTCCTCGATCTGCAGGGTCGTGCCGAAGGCCGGGATGAGAACCACGTCCTCCGGGGTCAGCTCGGGCTCCGGCACCTGGCGCCGCCCCTCCTCGTCGAAGAGGAAGCGGACGCCGCGCTCCTGCAGCTCGCGGTTGACCAGCGGGTTGTGGATGATCTCGCTGACCAGGAAGGTGCGGCGGTCCGGCTCCCGCTCCACCGCGGAGAAGGCCATGTGGATGGCGCGCTCCACGCCGAAGCAGAAGCCGAAGTGGCGGGGCACCACCACCTCGAGCTCGCCGAGGCGCAGCAGGGTCGGCGCCAGGCTCTTCCGGCCGACGGCGCGGCGGTATTCCTTGAGGCGCTGGATGATCGGTCCCGCGTAGTGGTTGGGGACCCGGTCGAACTGCCCGTAGGCCATGGCCCTCCGGTGCGCCGGATCGGCGCGGTACGTTGAATCTACGGGCCGGCCGGGGCGAGTCAACGCGGCCGTCGTCGGGTTGACAGGCCCGGTCGCGCCCGCTAGTCTACCCCGGACCGATGAGCAACGCCTGAACCTCCAACCTTCCGGGAGCGCGAACGATGATCGGTATCTCCTACCACGCCGGCGGCATGAAGGATCTCCCCCTCGAACAGGTGGTGCAGATCCTCTCCAGCGTCGGGTACGACGCCATCGAGATGATGTGCGGACCCGAGGCCCACGTGCGCTCGGGCGAGATCACCCCGGCCCGCCTGCGCGAGGTCAAGGCGCTCTGCGACGACCACGGGCTCCGGGTGGCGGTGATCAACCCCTTTGCCGGACCCGGGCTGTATCAGCTCGCTCTCGAATCCCCCCAGCGGGCGGTCGATCACTACGCCCTGCTGCAGGACGTGGCCCTGGCCCTGGGCGCGGCCGGGGTCAACTTCCTCACCGGGTACGGCGGCGACAAGGGCGACCCCTTTGCCTGGAAGCTGCTGGTCGAGGTGCTCCAGCCGATCTGCCGGAGGGCCGAGGGGCTCGGGCTGACGATGAACATCCACAACCACGAGGCCACCACCATCGACGCGCCGGACAAGGTCGAGCTCCTCATCCGGCACGTGGGCTCGTCGGCGCTCAAGCTCCTCCACGACGTCACCAACTTCTACCACCTCGGGGCCGACATCGCCCAGGTGACCGCCCGCCTGGCCCCGCTCACCGTGCACTGCCACGTCAAGGGGGTCAAGGGGATGTACCCCTACAGCACCTTCCTCATCCCCGGCGAGGAAGGGGACGAGCTCGACTTCCGCACCTTCGCCGCCACCCTGGGCCAATGCGGGTACGACCGCTACGTCTCGGTGGAGACCTTCCCCCACATGCGGCTGGAGAAGGCCCAAATCGCCTTTACCATGATGTCCCGGGTGCTCAAGGAGCTGGGGCTGCGTGGCTGACCGGCCGATCGTGGTGGTGCTGGTCAGCGGCGGCCTCGACTCCTGCGTCGCCGCGGCCCAGGCGGCGGTCGACCACCGGCCGGCCTTCCTGCACCTGAGCTACCGCCAGCGCACCGAGGCCCGCGAGCTGCGGGCCTTCACCGCCCTGGCCGACCACTTCGAGGCTGAGCCGCGGCTCGTCCTCGAGGCGACCTTCATCGAGCGGATCGGCGGCACCAGCCTGGTCGGCTCGGGTCTGCCCGTGCCCGAGGACGAACCGGTACCGGGGGAGATCCCTACCACCTACGTCCCCTTTCGCAACGCCAACCTCCTCGGGATCGCCGTGGCCTGGGCCGAGACCCTGGACGCGACGGCGGTCTACATCGGCGCACACCAGGCCGACAGCGCCTATCCCGACTGCCGGGCCTCCTTCTTCGCGGCCTACAATCTCATGGTGGCGGCGGGGATCCGCTCCGACCGGAAGGTCGAGATCCGGACCCCGCTCATCGACCTGGACAAGGCGGAGATCGTGCGCCGGGGCGCGGCCCTGCACGCCCCGCTCCACCTCACCTGGTCCTGCTATCAGTCCCAGGAGCTGGCCTGCGGCCGGTGTCACTCCTGCCGGCTCAGGCTGGCCGGATTCCGCGCCGCCGGCCTCGAGGATCCGATCCCGTATGCCCGTTGAGAGCACCCCGCGAGGTATGGGCAAACGGGGTTTTGTCCCTATATTTAAGACCGCACCGCGCCTAATACTCGAGTGCCCATGCCTACCGAACCGACGCGACAACTCGAAACCTTCCCCAATCCCCACCCGGAGCGGGCATACACCATCGAGATGGAGTGCCCGGAATTCACCTCGCTCTGTCCCAAAACCGGGCAACCCGACTTCGGCACCATCCGCATCCGCTACGCACCCGACCAGAGGTGCATCGAACTGAAATCCCTCAAGCTCTACCTCTGGTCCTATCGCGAGCGGGGCGTCTTCTACGAAGCGGCCGTCAACGAGATCCTGGACGATCTCGTTGCCGCCAGTGCTCCCCGAAGCCTGACCGTGGTGGGCGACTTCAGCGTGCGGGGGGGTATCCGCACCGTGGTCACCGTCACCCACCCGCCTCAGCGCGCCTGAGCCCGCCCGCAGACGACCGGCTTGGTGCGTGGCGGGGCAGCACGGCGGGTCCCGCGGCCGCCCACCCATAAGCAGAAGTGGAGAGGAACGATGACCGAGTCAGACTTCGACGAAGACGACGACCTCCAGCAGGATCTCCCGGACGCCGCTCACGACGAGGGGAGCGACGACGAGGACGAGCCCGGGGAGGACCAGGCCGAGGAAGAGGAGGAGGACGGAGAAGAGGACCAGGGTCACGCCGACGGGCCTCCGCCCCACGGCAGCACCAAGACCTGGTACCCCTACATCACCAAGGCCCAGTTCGACAAGTTCCTGGCCCGGCTGGAAAACCGGGTCCCTGACCAGATCGACCGGGACTACATCCGGGCCATCATCCGCACCCCCTCGATGATCTACCGGTTCCTGCGCGGCATCGAGGCGATGAAGTTCATCGACCGCGAGCAGCGGCCCACGGCCCGGCTGCGGCGCCTGGTCGCCGCCGAGACCCGCCGGCAGACGATCGCCGAGGTCCTCGCTGACCTGTACGGCGACCTGCTGCAGCAGTGGCAGGACTCGGCCTCGACGATGAGCGACGACGACATCGTCGAGTTCTTCCGCGGCAAGACCGGCATGGGCCGGGACTCGGCCAACAAGATGAAGATGTTCTTCAAGTACCTGCTCGGCGAGGCCGATTTCAGCGGCTCGGTCGCCCCGGAAGCACCGGCGCCAGAGCAGGTCCAGACCGCATCGCCGTCCGCATCTGCCCCGGCACCCGCGCCGGTGCACCACCGCCCGGATCCCCAACCCTCGGAACAGCCCCAGCCGCGTCCGCCACAGCCGCAGCAGCAGCACCAGCAGCGCGGTCAGGGCCCCTCCGGCGACGAACGACGGGGGGGGAAGGAAGGACGTCCGGAAGGACGCGGCGAGGGCAAGGCCGAGGGACGCGGAGAAGGACGAGAAGGACGGGCTGAAGGACGTGGCGACGGCCGCGGTGAAGGCGGACGGCCGGAGCGTGGCCCCGACGGGCGCCAGGGTGGCGGTCAGCAGCGCAACGGCTCGCAGCAGGCCCAGTCGCAGCGTCAGCAGCAGCAGCAACCACCACAACAACAACCGCAGCAGCCGGAGCCGCTACCGCCGCTGGGCGACCGCGGTCAGCGCACCCTCAACGAGGCGCAGAAGGCCTTCCTGCAGACCATGCAGTCGGTCGTGCGCATCAACATCGACGGGGACTGGGACGACGATATGATCCGCTCGGTCTTCGATCGGCTGGAGCGGCTCTTCGACCGTATCCGGCGCGGCTGAGTCCACTTCGCTAACGCCAGACCCACAGACACCGAAGCCCCCGGTCGGATCAACCGACCGGGGGCTTCTTCTTGGCGATACTATATCGCGGCAGGATTCCTATTCGGCCCAGGTCCCCATGGCGCAGAACTTCTGGATGCGGTGGGCCACCAACTCCTCCGCCGACAGCCCGCGCAGCTCGGCCAGGGCCTCGGAGACGTGGCGCTTGAGGATGGCCGCGGCCTCGTCCCAGTCGCGGTGGGCCCCGCCGAAGGGCTCGGGCACGATGCGATCGATGATCCGCTGCCCATGCAGATCGGCCGCGGTCAGGTGGAGCGCGTCGGCCGCCTGTTCCCGCTGATCCCGGGTCTTGAACAGGATGGTCGAGCAGGCCTCGGGTGCGATGACGCTGTACCAGGCGTTCTCGAGCATCAGGATCCGGTCGCCCACGGCCAGGCCGATGGCACCGCCGCTCCCCCCCTGACCGATGACCGCCACCACCACCGGCACCGGAAGGTGCGACATCTCCATCAGGTTGCGGGCGATGGCCTCGGCCTGGCCCCGCTCCTCGGCCTCGATCCCGGGAAAGGCGGCCGAGGTGTCGACCAGGCTCAAGATCGGCAGCCGGAACTTGGCGGCCAACCGCATCAGGCGCAATGCCTTGCGGTACCCCTCGGGGTGGGGCATCCCGAAGTTGCGGCGCTGGCGTTCCTCGATGGTCCGCCCGCTCTGCATCCCCACGACCATCAACGGCTCCCCCTCGAGCCGCGCCGGACCACCGATCACGGCCAGGTCGTCGCCGTAGGCCCGGTCACCGTGCAGCTCGGTGAACTCGGTCAGCATGCGCGAGACGTAGTCGAGGGCGTACGGCCGCTGCGGGTGCCGGCTGAGCTGCACCCTCTGCCAGGGGGTCAGCCGGCTGTAGATCTCCTGGCGCAAGGCCTCGATCCGCTGCTCCAGACGCTGCAGCTCCTGGCTCAGATCGATGCCGTCGACCTCGGCCTGGCGGGCCATCTCGGCCAGCTTCTTCTCCAAGTCGAGGATCGGCCGCTCGAAGTCCAGGTGGAAACCGCTCTTCCCGTTCATCCCGGCTCCTTCGCCGACGGTGTCCCGAGGCATATAGACACCGTCCGGCCGCCCCTCGTTCACCGCCCGGAGCGTCACCGGCTCTCATCGGGCGCGATTCACTCGAGGCGAGTGAGAGCCGCCTCCACCCGATCCATGGCCCGCTCGATCTTCTCCATCGAGGTCGCGTAGGAAAACCGGATGTGATCGCGCGTGCCGAACCCGGCGCCGGGGACGCAGGCCACCAGGGCCTCCTCGAGCAGGTATTCGCACAGGCCGACCGAGTCGGCGATGACCCGGCTCCCGGCCCGGCGGCCGTAGAACGAGGAGACCACCGGATAGGCGTAGAAGGCGCCCTGGGGGAGGGCGCAGGCGACCCCCGGGATCCGGTTCAGGCGCTCGACCATGTACCGGCGTCGATCGTCGAAGGCCCGGCGCATCTCGGCCACCGACTCCTGCGGGCCGTTGAGCGCCTCGACCGCGGCCTTCTGCGAGATCGACGAGGGGTGCGAGACCTCCTGACTCTGGATCTTGTTCATCCCGGCGATGACCTCGGCCGGCCCGGCGGTGTATCCGATCCTCCAGCCGGTCATCGAGTAGGCCTTGGAGACCCCGTTGACCACCAGGGTCAGGTTGCGGATCTCCGGTCCCAGGGCCGCGATCGAGTGGTGCTCGGTGCCGTCGTAGACCAGCATCTCGTAGATCTCGTCGCTGAGCACGTACACCCCCCGGGCCACGGCGACCTCGGCCAGGGCCTGCAGCTCGGCGCGGGTGTAGACCATGCCGCTCGGGTTGGACGGGTTGTTGAGGACGAGCATCCGGGTTCTCGGGGTGATGGCCCGGCTGAACTCGGCGGCGGTGAGCTTGAGGCCGTTCTCGGGCCGGGTCTCGACCACCACCGGCTCGCCGCCCATCAGCCGCGGCTGCTCGGTGTAGGTGACCCAGTACGGCGTGGGGATGATGACCTCGTCCCCGGGATTGACCAGGGCCGCCACCGCCAGGTAGAGCGAGTGCTTGGCGCCGTTGTTGACGATGACCTCGTCCACCGTGTATTCGAGCCCGTTGTCGCGTTTGAACTTGGCGCAGATCGCCTCCTTCAGCTCGATGATCCCCGACCCCGGGGTGGTGTACTTGGTGAACCCGGCCTCGATCGCCTGGATCGCCGCGTCCTTGATGTTCCGCGGGGTATCGAAGTCCGGCTCTCCGGCGGACAGGGCGATGACGTCCACCCCGGCCCGGCGCATGGCGGCGGCCTTGGCCGAGATCTGCATGGTCACCGACGGCTGGACGCGCTGCACGTTGAGGGCAAGGGGCATGGCACGACCTTTCCGGTAAAGGACGGGCGGCCGTCAGCACGGCCGTACCCGCACAGACTTACCCGAGACGATCAGGTGGTGTATTCGGCATTGATCCGCACGTAGTCGTAGCTGAAGTCGCAGGTGAAGATCTCGGCCACGGCCTCGCCGCGCTGGAGGTCGATCGCGATCGGCACCTCGTCGGTCCTCATGGCTTGGCTCAGGGCCTGCTGGTCGAACGGCTGGCCACTGCCGTGGTCGTAGATCCTCACCCCGCAGAGGCAGACCTCGACCCGGGCAGGATCGATCTCGACCCCCGAGTACCCGACCGCGCAGAGGATGCGGCCCCAGTTGGGATCGTTCCCGAAGACCGCGGTCTTGACCAGGTTCGAGTTGGCCACGGCCAGCCCCGCCTGCCTGGCCTCGGCCTCGTCCCGACCGCCGCGGACCTGGATCTCGATGAGCTTGGTGGCCCCCTCGCCGTCGCGCGCGATCATCCGGGCCAGCCTGCGGCAGACCTCCTCCAGACCGGCGTAGAACCGCTCGCAGGCGTCCGTGTCGGGCTCGATCGCCGGCCCACCGGCGGCCCCGTTCGCCAGCACCAGCAAGGTGTCGTTGGTGCTCATGTCCCCGTCGACGGTAACGCAGTTGAAGGATCGGCCCGCGGCCCGCGCGAGCAGGCGGCCGAGCAGGTCCGAAGACAGGGCGGCGTCGGTGGTGACCACCGAGAGCATGGTGGCCATGTGGGGCGCGATCATCCCCGCCCCCTTGGCCATCCCGCCGAGGCGCACCGTCCGCCCGTCGAGCTCCACCTCCACGGCCAGGGACTTGGGCACGGTGTCCGTGGTCATGATCGCTTGCGCGGCCAGGGCCCCGCCGTTCTCGGCCAGGGCCGCCACGACCGCGGGCACCGCGGCCTCGAGCGCGGACATCGGCATGGGAACGCCGATGACCCCGGTGGAGCAGACCAGCACCTCCTCGGCGGCCACCCCCAGGGCCTGGGCGACCAGGGCGCAGGTGCGGCGGGCGTCGGCCACCCCGCGCTCGCCGGTGCAGGCGTTGGCGTTCCCCGAGTTCAGCACCACGGCCCGCGCCGAACCGCGGCGCAGGTGCTCGCGATCGACCAGGATCGGCGCGGCCTGCACCCGGTTGGTGGTGAAGACCGCCGCCGCGCTGGCCGGCCGATCCGAGGCGACCAGGGCCAGGTCGAGGCGATCGGTTCCCGGCTTGATCCCCGCCTTCACCGCCGCGGCCCGGAACCCCCGGGCGCTGGTCACTCCCCCGTCCTCCAGGATCCTCACCTTGCCGCTCCTTTCTCCCGACCGTCGACCGCGGTCCGGCCAACGGCGAGTCCGTCCTTCATCAACTTGTAGTGCAAGCTGTCGGCCAGGGCGATCCAGCTCGCCTCGATGATGTTCTCCGAGACCCCCACCGTGCCCCAGGCGTCGACCCCGTCGGACGACTCGATGAGCACGCGGACCTTGGCCGCGGTGCCGTCGCTGCTAGAAAGCACACGGACCTTATAGTCCTCGAGTCGGACCTGGCCGATCGCCGGGAAGGCGGTCTGCAGGGCCTTCCGCAGGGCCCGGTCGAGGGCGTTCACCGGACCGTCCCCCTCGCCCACGGTGTGGTGGATCTGGCCGTCGACCTCGACCTTGACGATGGCCTCCGACTCCTCCGAGGCCTCGCCGGTCCGCCGGATGATGGTGCGGAAGCTGACCAAATGGAAACGGTCCCGGTACGAGCCGAGAACCCGGCGGGCCATCAGCTCGAACGACCCCTCGGCCGCCTCGAACTGGTACCCCTCGTGCTCCAGCCGCTTGACCTC
>JBAZUN010000200.1:0-10136 GCA_041661365.1 Candidatus Latescibacterota bacterium | reverse complement strand
TAAGACGCCCGAGGGGAGTTTTTGTGCCAGGATTTCTCCGGCGTACCGGCAACCGGCGTAGTACCCGCGAAGGTTGGGCGGCCGGTAGAGCGGCTCGGCCACGGCCAGACCCCAGGCGACCACCACGGCCAGCAGACCGAGGACTACCGCCCCCCGAAGCCGCGACGCCACCCGAGCTGCCGCCCGGGACAGCCAGGAGGCGGTCCCCGGCAACGGGCGCAGGAGTTCGGCGAGCGCCTTCCCGGCCAGGAGCGCCCCCGGGGCCACGAAGGGGAGCTGATAGTACTCGAGCCGCCGGTTCCCCTCGGGCACCAGGGCCAGGTACAGGAGCAGCCCCCCGACCCAGGCGTAGACCATAACCTCGGCGCGACCGCCTCGCCGCCAGGTCAGGCCGAGCCCGGCCAGGACCAGCCCGACCGGGGTGAGGACCCCCTCGCCCAGACGCCGGACCATCAGCAGCCAGTAGGCCAGGTCCGCACCCGAGCCGGCCCATTTATCGTACCCGTAGCTGTTCCAGATCCCGAAGGTCAGACCGGTCTGCTCGAAGAGCCGGTGCGCGTGGTGGTACCACAGCGCGGGCGGCAGGAGCACGAGGACGAGGAAGAGCCAGAGCACCGGCCGGCGCAGGAACCCCCACCCCCAGCGGGCCCAGGCCAGGGCCACCAGGGGGAAACCCAGGTACAGGGTCGGGATCTTGACCAGGAAGGCCAGGGAAGCGGCGACCACGGCCGCGGCCGCGGCAAAGACCGCGCGCCCGCCGGCCTCGACCCAGCAGGCGAAGGCCAGCAGGGCCCCCACGCTGAAGAGGAGCATGGTCGCCTCGGGCATGAAGGCCCGGCCGAAATAGACGTTGTAGGGCGAGAGCAGGAAGACCAGGGTCGCCAGACGGGGCGGCCAGCCCGGACCGTAGAGACGGAGGCCCAGGCCGTAGAGGAGCACGCCGGTGGCGACCGAGGCCAGGGCGGAAAGGAGGCGGCCGATCCACTCGTGGGCGCCGCCGAGTACTGGGTAGAAGATCGCGACGGTGAACGGGTAGAGCGGGAATTCGCTCTCGACGAAGCCGGAACTGTCCCCCCGCCAGTCGATGCGCGGGTGGAGGAGGTCGTACCCCTCCTCGTAGTAGTTTCGCGCGATCGCCGCGGTATCGGCCTGGCGCCAGGCCTGCTGGTCGACCAGGGGCTGGTCGAGCCAGATCAGCCGCAAGCCCAGCCCGAGGAGGGTGAAGGCCCAGAGCCAGCGGTCGCGACGGGCCAGCGACCACCAGCCGTCCGCCGGAGGCGCTCCGGCCGGCATGGCTCAGGCCAGCCCGCTCAAGGCGCGGAGACGCTGCCCCAGAACCTCGACCAGGTCCTTGGCCTCGGGATACTCCCCGGACAGGAGCGGCTCGCCGATCCGGCAGTAGGCCCGGGCCCTCGGTCGCCGCAGACTCTCGTACTCGAAGCCGATGGGGAACATCGGGATCTGTCGACCCAGCGCGCGCTCGACCTGGAGCAGGTGCTCGATGATCTCCTTCTGCAGCGGTCCCATCCCGTCGCGGTACCGCTGCCCCTCGGGGTGGGAGACGACGATCTCGCCCTGACCGTAGAGCCAGGAAAGGTAGTCGACCGTGCGCTGGTTGGCCTCCCGGGCCCGGGTGATCTCGGCCCGACGGGCCTCGCGGTCCTTGAGCCGCCTGAGATCCTTGGGACGGATGATCTTGATCCCGCCCATCAGCTCGAGCACGCCCCACAGCCCGACCTTCATCACGTAGTTGGCGTACCGGCCGGTGTACCGATACAGCACCACCCCCTCGACGGGTATGTCGCGGTAGGCGCGGTGCTTGGGCAGCAGGAGGGCCGGCCCCTCGCGCGGCAGCAGCTCGGCGCCTTCGACGATCAGCCGGTGGTAGTACAGGGCCCGGGCCAGCAAACCCCGGATCACGTGGGTCGGCCAGTACCGGCGCCGCAGGCGGAATCCGGTCTGGGCCACCTCCCCCTCGGGACCGGCCGGAACCGTCACCGGAAGATCTCCTTGATCTTCCCCCAGGTGCTGTCGTCGATGTCGGTCGCCGCCGCTTCCCCGGACGGGGCCAGCAGCCGGGCGGCCTCCTCGGTGCGGACCACCCTCGGCGCCCCCTCGGCGCGGACCAGCACGGTCCAGTCGTCGGTACCGGCCCGCAGTTGCTCGACCTCCGCCGGGAGGGGCCAGGCCCCGTCCTCCGCGGCAACGGGACACGAGAGGCTGCCGGCGGCGCGGACGGCCTCGGGCTCGAGCCGGGTCGCGCCGAGTCCGCAGGGCACGGCGATGACCAGCAGCCGGGGATCGAGCAGGCCAGCGAGCCGCTCGACCTGAGCGGCCCGGATCGACTGCTCGGTCTGCAGCGGGCAGAAGACGAGATAGAGGTGATCCGGCCGCGCGGCCTCGCGGCTCCCCACCGCACCCCGGGCGGCCAGCACCAGGGATACCCCGGCGAGGAACTGCACCACGGTCCGTTTCAAGGTACGCCTACCCCCTCTCCGCGGATGCACGTTCATTCCGCCCGGACGGCGTAGTCGGGCTGGATCGCCTCTCCGCCCTCGAGGATCCGCACCACCGAGAGGTGCTCGCTGAGCACCTGCTCGACCTGGACCACGCCGACGCGGCGCGGCAGCGACTGGCCGAGCACCACCCCGGTGCGCGGATCGGTCAGCTCGCGGCCCCGATCCCACACCCCGTACTTCTGGCCGTTGGCGACCGAATCGGCCAACCCGACGTTGATGTACGCCCTCGCGCCCTCGACGTCGATGACCCGCGGCTCTGCCCCCACCAGGGTCGGCGAGGGCCGGATCAGGCTGTCGACCCCCGCGGCCAGACCACTGAGACAGGAGGCCACCGACTTGCCCACCAGGGTCTGGCGGAACTCCTCACCGCCCCAGTCCATCTGCCCCAGCAGGTAGTACTCCTTCTCGTACGGGATGTACGAAACCGGGTTGGTGATCCCGTACCTCTTGGTGTCCTCGATGGCCTCGCGGACCACCTCGCCGGCCGGCTGGCCGTCGATCACCCGGACCAGCCGGACAGTCGCGTTGGTCACCCCCTCGTAGCTCCGGTATCCGCCGATCGGCACCGTGGCCCGGAACCGCTGCATGTTGAGCTGGCTGATCTCGCCGAAGACGAGGTAGTCCACCCCTTGCTCGCGGGCCACGGTCAGGGCCCGCTCGAGCGACACCTCCCCTTTGCGCTCCTTCTTGGACAACCCGGCCAGGGCCGAATCGACCGACACTGGCCGGAGGAACGACCGCTGCGCCAGGGTGTCCCCCAGGGAGCGCGGCAGATCGAGGCTCAGGTTCCACTTACCCTTGTAGTTGGTCTGATCGCGGAACGGCAGTAGGAGGAGGGATTGGGTCAGGGCCGAATCGCTGTCGGCCGGCGCGGCGACGACCGGAGCAGCGGCAGCCGTATCCGGCTTGGCCGCGGGGGCCGTGTCACCCAGGCCCATGACCGGCAGGCGGCTCTCGGGGATCGAGCCGCAGCCGCTCACCACCAGCCAGGCCGCCAGGACGGCCGCGACCAGAACGGTCCGGATCACGCGGCTCCTCCCTTCGCCCGGGTGAGGACGTACGGCCCCTTGGGCACCACGGCGACGTCCGCGGCTGCTCCGTGACGGGCCAGGGCCTCGGCCAGCGCGGCCTCCACCGTGTCGGCGTGCTCGACCAGGAGCCGGCCCCGGAACTCGGGCCTGATCCCCTCGCTGACCAGCACGACGCGGGCCCGGCGCAGGACCTTGCACAACTCCTGCACCTGCCACTGATCGACGACGAAGAACCCCGGGTCCTCGAGGCGGGCCAGGAAGGCGTCGACCGTGGGCGTCTCCAGGAGCAGCCCCTGGAAGTCGGGGCTGCCGATCCCCTCGGCGCAGCGGGCGACGATGATGATCGTGCCCCCCTCCCGCACGATCGGCAGGACCGCGGTGAGCCCCTTGACCGCCTGGTACAAGGTCAGGTCGAGCGGGAACCCGGCGCTGGTGGTGACCACGATCTCGGCCGGTCGGTCGAGCCAGGCGCCGCAGTGGGCCTCGACGAAACGGACCCCCGCGGCGTGGGCCTGCTCCAGCTCGCCGCAGAAGATCCCGGTGATCTCCCGGCGGGCGTTCATCGAGACGTTGAGGGTGAGGTCGACCCTGGCCATGCGGGCGACCTCCAGGGCCGCCTGGTGAAACGGGTTCCCCTCGATGATCCCCTCGGCCGAGCGCGGATGCCCCATCAGGGCCGGACCGTGGAGCACCCGCATGGTGTCCACCCCCGCGATCCCCGGGCAGATCGCCTTGCGCCCGCCCGAGTACCCGGCCATCAGGTGCGGCTCGATCAGCGAGGTCGCGATCCGGAGATCGGCCTCGACGAAGACCCGGTCGATCCAGATCGGCGCGCCGTTGCTGGTCTGCCCCAGGTGGACCAGGGTCTCGCGCTCGCGGGCCCGGTGGTTGACCACCCGGTAGCGGGAGGCCAGCTCCGCGCCGATGAGCTGGACCAGCTCCTCCCCTTCGTTCGGGCGGTGCAGCCCGGTGGCCACCAGCAGGACGATCCGGTCGCGGGGGATCCCGGCCTGCTCCAGGGTGCGCAGCATCGGCGGCAGGATCACCGCGTTGGGGACCGGACGGGTGATGTCCGAGATGACGATGCAGGCGCTGGTCCGCCCCCGGGCCAGCTCGGCCAGGGAGGGAGTGCCCAGGGGCCGGGCCAGGGCCTCCTCGAGGCGGGTGGCGACCTCGCTGAGCCCCGGGGTCTCGGGCATCTGCAGCACCGCGGCCCGGTCGGGGACCTCGGCCTCCAGGCCCTCGCGTCCGTAGTCGAGACGGATCCTCATCTGACGCTCCTTAGAGCTCCGTTAAGGAGATGATCTGGTATTCGGGCCCCGATCCATCCCGTCCTGCTTCGTGTGCCGGATCGCTCTCGATCCGGCCACGTCCATGTGCCCACTCGCTCAGCACATCTGCCTTCGGATGCGCCTCCGCTCGTGCGCCTTGCAGGCCGGGCGCCTCGGGGCCCTCGATACTCACGCTAATCTCCTTAACGGAGCCCTAGCTTGCCAAGCAGGTATTGGCGGAAGGCCTCGCCGTGGCGCGGGTCGGCCAGGGCGAAGTCGGCGAAGGCCCGGTAATAGGTCAGCGGGGTACCGATGTCGTACCGCCGTTCTTCTCCGCGCAGCCGGACGCAGCGCACCGGCTGGCCCTGCTGCAGCAGGATGCGGATGGCGTCGGTAAGCCAGAGCTCGCCGCCGATCCCCGGCTTCACCGCGTCGATCGCCGGGAAGATCGCCGGGGTGAAGAGGTACCGCGCCGCCACCGCCATGCAGCTAGGCGCCTCCTCGGGCCGTGGCTTCTCGACGATGTCGGCCACGGCAAAGTCGTCGGCAAGCTCCCCTGCCGGGCGGACCACGCCGTACTTGCCGGTCTCGGCCCGCGGCACCTCCCAGACGGCGATGGTGGCAACCGAGCCGTGCCGCTGGTGGGACTCGGCCATCCGCGAGAGGACTCCGGGCTGGCTGGGCGAGGTGACGATGGTGTCCCCGAACCCCACGACGAACGGCTCGTCGCCGACGAACTGCCGCGCCAGACGGACCGCATCGGCGTTCCCGGCCGGGCGCCGCTGGCGGGCGTAGAGGAACTCGACCCCGGCCGCGTCGTAGTCGACCTCGTCGAAGTCCTGCTCCTTCTCGTTGAGCCGGGCGCTCAGCTCGGGGTCGTCGTCGAAGTGGTCCTCGATCGAGCGCTTCTTGCGGCCGGTGATGAAGAGGAAGGAGCGCAACCCCTGCGCGATCATCTCCTCGACCACGTACTGGACCACCGGCTTGTACCCGACCGGCAGCATCTCCTTGGGCCGCGATTTGGTGGCCGGCAGCAGCCTGGTTCCCATGCCGGCCACCGGCAGAACGGCCTTCCGTATCTCCATGACCCAACGGTCGTCAGCGCCGACCGCACGCGACGGAAAAGGGTGTGTACAATAGAGATGGGAGCGGTCGGTAAGATAGCCCCGGCCACGACCGGCCGCAAGACCTGGGAACCCTCGGCCGGGACTCCAGGTCGTCACCACCGACACCGCGGGTTGACACCGGTCCGCAACCGACTAGACTTGCCCCCCAATGCGAAAACCCTGCCTTATTCTCGGCCAGCGGCTCGAGGTCTATAACCCCGATCTCGTCCGCGGCCGTTTCCGTCACGCCCTGTTCGACTTCGACGGCACCCTCTCCCTGATCCGGGCCGGCTGGCAGGAGGTGATGGTGGCCCAGTGCGCCGACGAGCTGGCGCGGACGCCGACCACCGAGGACCGCGACCGGCTCGAGACGGTCTGCCGTGAATTCATCACCCGCCTGACCGGCAAGCAGACGATCTACCAGATGATCCGCCTGGCCGAGGAGGTGGAGCGGCGGGGAGGACAAGCCCGGCCGCCGCTGGAGTACAAGCGCGAGTACCTGGCCCGGCTGCACGACCGGATCGGGTACCGCTTGGACGCCTTGAGGTCAGGTCGAGATCCGGCCGAGCGGTACCTGGTGGGCGGGAGCGTGGACCTGCTCGAGGGGCTGACCCAGCGCGGGGTGACCTGCTACCTGGCCAGCGGCACCGACGAGGAGTACGTGCAGGACGAGGCCCGGCTGCTCGGTCTGGCGTCGTATTTCGACGGCGGGATCTACGGCGCGCGGGACGATTACCTGAGCTTCTCGAAGAAGATGCTGATGGAGCGGATCGTGGCCGACCACGGGCTGCGCGGCGAGGAGCTGCTGGCCTTCGGGGACGGGTACGTGGAGATCGAGAACGCCAAACAGGTCGGAGGTGCGGCGATCGGCGTGGCCAGTTGCGAGCTGGGCACGGGGAGCTGGGATCCCTGGAAGCGGCACCGCCTGCTCGAGGTGGGCGCCGACTTGCTGACCCCGGACTGGCGCGAGGCCGAAAACCTGCTGGCCTGGTTGTTCGCCGAGGAAGGACCGCCATGACCGTCCCCGGTCTTCCGGACCGCCGACGGGCGGCCGAGATCCTCGAGGCCTTTCCCGGCCTGCGGCTGGCGGTGATCGGGGACTTCTTCCTCGACGCCTACTTCGACTGCGATCCAGCCCTGGAGGAGATCTCGCTGGAAACCGGACGACCGTGCCACCAGGTGATCCGGACCCGCCGCCAGGCCGGGGCCGCCGGGACCGTGGCGACCAATCTCGCCGCGCTCGGGGTCGGGTCGATCGAGGCCGTGGGGTTCTGCGGCGACGACGGCGAGGGGTACGAGCTGCGGCGGGCGATGACCGGGCTGGGGCTCGACCTTTCGGGGTTCTTCGTCTGTCCCGAGCGCTTCACCCCCACCTACGGCAAGCCCTGCCACGTCGACCCGGCCCGACCCGGCGCTCCGGTGACCGAGGAGCTAGAACGGCTGGACCTGAAGAACCGGCAGCCCACGCCGGCGCGACTGCAGCGTCAACTTCTCGATCACCTGATGTCGCGGGCCTCTGCCTGGGACGGCGCGGCCGTCCTCGACCAGGCCAACGAGGCCGAGTGCGGGGTGCTGACCACCCGGGTCCGCCGAGGGGTGGTGGCCGCGGCAAGGCGCCGGCCGCGGACCGTCTTCCTGGCCGACTCCCGCGAGCGGATCGGTCTCTTCCGCAAGGTCTGCACCAAGCCCAATCAGTTCGAGGCCGCGCGGGCCCTGGAAGAGCCAACGTCAACGCCACCCTCTCGGCCTCGGTCCCGGCCGACCCTGACCGCCTCCCGTCGCCATGCCCTGGCCCTGGCGGACCGGACCGGCAGGCCGGTCTTCCTCACCCTGGGAACACGGGGGATGCTGGTGGCCGACCGCGGCTCGGTCATCCAGGTGCCGGCCTTTGCCGTCGAGGGGCCGGTCGATCCAGTGGGAGCGGGAGACGCCACCTCGGCGGCCCTGCTGGCCTGTCTGGCCGGCGGCGCCTCGTTGGTCGAGGCGGCCTGGATCGCCGCGGCTGCCGCCTCGATCACGGTGCAGCAGCTCGGGACCACGGGCACGGCCACCCCGGCCCAGATCCGCCGGCGACTGCGCGAGCTCCCGCATGCGTCCTGAGCCGATCGACACCCGCAGGGTGCGCGTGCGCCCCCTCGCCGAGCGCCGCTCCAAGCACACCCTCGCCGAGATCGCCGTCGACCCTGACGCGACGCCGCCGGACCCCGGACCGATGGCCGGGGCCATCTCCGCCATCGTGGGCCGCATCCGTCAAGCTCGGGACCAGGGGGCCGCGGTCATCCTGGCCTTCGGCGCCCATCTGGTCAAGAACGGCCTCGGGCCGGTGGTGGTCCGTCTCCTCGAGGAAGGATGGGTAACCCACCTGGCGACCAACGGCGCCGGCACGATCCACGACTGGGAATACGCCTTCCAGGGACAGTCGGAGGAGGACGTGCGGGCCCACGTGGCCCAAGGCTGCTTCGGCACCTGGGACGAGACCGGCCGGTACCTCAACCTGGCGGTGCTCGCCGGAGCGGTCGAGGGGCTGGGGTACGGGGAATCGGTGGGCCGGTTCATCGCCGAGGAGGGGTGCTCCCTGCCCGGCATGGCGGAGCTGGCCGACGGCCTGGCACGGTGGACCTCGCACCCCACCGACGACCCGCTGATGCCGGCCCGGGCCGAGCTGCTGCAGGCGATGCTGCACCACGGCCTGCGGCCGGGACGGTGGGAGGTGCTCCACCCGCACCGCGGCTTCTCCCTGACCGCGAACGCCTGGCGGCTGGGGGTGCCGCTGACCGTCCACCCGGGGATCGGGTACGACATCATCTACACCCACCCGATGGCCAACGGAGCCGCCCTCGGCCGCGCGGCCCACCGCGACTTCGGCGTCCTGGCCGCCAGCGTCGGCCGTCTGGAGGGGGGGGTCTTCCTGTCGGTGGGTTCGGCGGTGATGGCGCCGCAGGTCTTCGAGAAGGGGATGTCGATCGCCAACAACCTGCGCGCTCAGGAAGGCGCGGCGCCCCTGCGGCCGTTCATCGCGGTGAACGACCTGGCCGCGGTGGACTGGGACTGGTCGACCGGCGAGCCACCGGCCGACCACCCGGCCTACTACCTGCGCTTCTGCAAATCGTTCAGCCGCATGGGCGGGGAGCTGGTCTTCGCCCACGGCGACAACCGGGTCCTGCTCCGCAACCTGTACCGCAACCTGAACGGCCGCTGACCTAACCGGCGTAGGCCCGGTCGATCTGCTCGCGATAGAGCTCCACGACCGCGCCCGGCACGATCTTCTTGAGCCCCTTGGTCAGGGTCCCGGCGTCCTCGGACAGAGGCTCGGGCAGGAGGAGAACCCGCTGCGGCCGGGCATGGGCCGGAACCTCGGCCGCCGTGGCCTCGGCCAGGAGCAGATCGCGCATCCGCTCGGCGAGGAGCGGATGCACCCGCAGGGCCGCGTCGTCGTCCAGGGGGAGTTCCCTGGGATCGGCGGTCTTGCGCACCTCCTCGAGGTTGAGCGTGACCAGCGGGAGCGGATAGCTGCGGCTCGGATCGCCGTAGACCAGCACGTGCTCGATCTGGCTCACCCGGGCGTAGATCCGCTCGAGGATCTCGGGGTTGATGAACTCCCCGTTGTTCAGCTTGAACTGCCGGCCGACGCGTCCCCGGAAGGTGATGAACCCCTCGTCGTCGAGGCTGAACAGGTCGCCGGTGCGGTACCAGATCTTCCCCGCCTCGTCCTCGACCAGGACCTGGGCCGTTTCGTCGGGATCGCTCAGGTACCCGCGCATGACGTTGGGGCCGTGCACCCACAGCTCGGCCACCTTCCCCTCGCTCCCCCGACAGACCCCGGTGGCCGGGTCATAATAGCCGATCTCCTTCCCCGCGCTGGTCACCAACTTCGATTCGATGAACGGCTTGCCGGCGGTACCCACCTTGCGGGCGAAGCGATGGTTGGCCGAGATCAGGGGCGCACACTCGGTGGTGCCGTACCCCTCGTAGGACTTGATGCCGAGGACCTCGTGGAAGAAGTCCAGGGCCTCGGGGTCGGCCTTGGCCGAGCCGACGATGAGGATCTCCAGATTGGCGCCGACCCGGGTGGCGAGCTGGGCCCGGATCTTCCCCACGATCTTGCCGCCCAGGGTCGCGTCGAAGAGCCGATCCCCGAGCGATCCCTGACCCCGGACCAGGCGCTGCCTGGCCTGAACCGCCCGCTTGACCAACTGCCCCTTGAGGCCG
>JBAZUN010000199.1:0-10232 GCA_041661365.1 Candidatus Latescibacterota bacterium | reverse complement strand
GATTCGGCGTTGGCCCCGGCGGTGTAGTGGAGGATGATCGTGTCGAGCTCGCCCGGGGCGAACGGCTCCCCCTGGTTGGGCGACTCGCGCCATTCGACCCCGTCGCCGGTCAACCGGTGACCTGCTATCCGCATGCCGCGCTCCTTACCTCGCCCACCCGGCTCGCAACCGCCCACTCCGGCCTGGCCCGGCGAAGCGACTTCATCAGGTGGATAAGGGTAGCGCGCCCGATCGTCCTGGTCCAGTCACGGCCGATCGATCGTCGCCCGCGGGAGCCCGCGTGGAGCATAGCTCATGAAGCATCTCACGCACGCCCTCATCGCAGCGATGCTACTCGCGCTCCCAGTCTGCGACGTTGGCCAGCCGGAAGTGAGGTCGGCCGGGCATGTCGCGGTGTGGATGATGGGTCTGGGTGGCGGTTGCGCCGGCGGTCGAGAGCTCGAAGCCGGGGCGATGCCCCAACACGATCAACGAGTGCGCGCCGGTGGACTCGCGGATCTCGCGGACGGCCAGCCCGAAGGTGGAGCCATCGCCGAACTCGACGATGACGCGCTCGTGTGGCTTCCCCGGTCGCGGGGCGATCGGGGTGTCCACGATCAGGGCGTCCTCATCGTCGCCGGCCTCGACGCGGCGCACGGCCAGGACGTTCCCGGCGGGTGCTGGGGGCGCGCTCAGAGTGGTGTCCCCGAAGGTCAGCTCGGTGCCGTCCACGATCACCATCCTGGCCACCTGGCCGTGATGCGTGCGCACGAAGGAGTAGCGCGCCGTGGCCCTGATCGGCAGGTCCGCGGCCTGCATTGGGGAGGTCGCATCCAGGCCGAACAGGTGGTAGTCGCAGAAGCCGTCGCCCCGGCAGACAACCCCGATGGCTCCCGCCGACCCCTCGCGCAACTGCAGCGGTTCGACGCTCGTGAGCTGAGGGGCACCATTATAGGGCTCGTGCACGGCGGCAAAGACGCTCTGGAGTTCGGGTCCCTCGCGCCGCACCATGAGCGTCGGCATCCGGTAGTTGAGAACCTCCGCATTGGATTCTTGGGCGCGGCGGATGGAGGGCAGGGTTGCGGCGTAGACGGTCGTGCCGGACTGGCCCAGGACCGTCGTGCGGAGCGCTGGTATGCCCGGTTCCGTGTAGCTGAAAGTTGCTGACCAGGTTGCGTCACCGGGGGCTCGCCGGAGGTCACCGAGCAGCCCGTAGAGGACGTGGACCCCGTCGATGACGGTGCGGAAGCCCTGGCCGGATGCTCCTACCCATGGGAGAGGGCCGTTGTACTCCGAAGGCAGCAGGTTGTCCTCGAGCTTCTCAAGGACCAGGCTGCAGTCAAGCTGCTGGTCATGGTCAGCGCTGCCGTGAACGAGCCAGTCGTGCTGGCTGCCACCCTGGACGCGGAAGACGTCGACGACGTAGGCCCCCGGCTCGGGAAGCGTAATCGCGGCCAGCGCCCGGCGGTACTGCGAGACCTGCGGGTACGCGCCCTCAGCCCGCGCCTCGCAGAAGCGCAGCAGATCCCCGGCGACCCCCCATGCCTCCAGGTAGCCGTCTGCGCCCTCCTGATCTTCCTCATCGACGACCACGAGGTTGTGGCCGAGACTGCCGGTGGCCAGCGGCCGGAGGATGGTGTGGGTGTAGCCGATGTCGGAAAGCATCTCGAAACCACCGCCGAACAGCATCAGGTCGAGGTTGTCGGCGTGCTCGTGGCCATAGGCACCGCTGAAGTGGAGGTTGGCTTGAAGGCCGGTCTCGCCCCGTCCCAGGCCCAGGATCGCCTGCCCCATGCCCCACAGCAACTGGGTCTCGATCGGCTCGTCGCGCACCTGGGACACGGACTCTCCCTGGCTCACCTCTGTCCAGGCGTCGTGGACGGTGATCGGGTGTCCATTGGGCAGGCGCATGCGGTCAAGGGCATCGATGGATTCCTGCAGCATGGGTACGGCAGTGGCCGCGTCCAGGTCGGTGATGTGGGTAGCGTCCTGGGGGTTGGTGTAGCCCTCGGGATCAGAGTAGCCCTTGAGGGGGTACTCGACGCAGTCACGCAGTCCACGTACCGTCTGGCTGTGGTATGCCGGTGAAGCCTCGCGCCAGATCCCGTCCGGGTAGAATTGCCAACCCAGGATCCGCTTGACGCGCCGCAGGGCGTCGTGCACGAACTCGGGCTCGCCGATGACGCGTCCGATGACGGCCAGACCGGTGATGAGTTTCGGGTCCATGTTGCCCAGGTAGATGGGGAAGGTGCGGACGTAGTTGGCGGTGGCGCGGAAGAAACCCTCGATGTTCCGCCGGACATCCTTGCCAAGGGTCGCGGACAGCTTGTCGAACTCCTCGCTGTCGGCAACCAGATCGTAGGCGTAGGCCAACTCCGGGCACATTTCGTCGTAGAACCAGTTGTCGATGCCGTCGCCCCGGAGGGTCGAGCAGTAGGGGTAGGGCGTCTCGTAGCCTGTAAGGTCCTTCGCCAGACCGGGAACCGGCTGCAGACCGTCCGCAGGCGTCGGAAGGCATTCGAGGTCGTAGATCACGGGGGCACAGGTGGTGAAATCCGTGATGCCGTGGACGTTATAATGGGGGTACACCTCGGCGAGACGGTTGAGTATCCGTGCCGCCTGGCGCGCGTACTGCTCCTCGCCGGTGGCCGCGTACAGCCTCGCGATCTGGCCCACGGAGTTCTCCATGTACGCCTTCTTGCGGTAGTCCACGTGCATCTGGAGGTAGTGCTTGTACCCGTCCTTGCCCTCGTAGTACGCGTAGTGGTGCACGGTGCCCGTGGCGTCCGTCACGGTCGTTGCCTTATCCAGCAGGTACTGGTCATTGGGGAACACCATGCCGCAGTAGCCGCAGGTGAGGTGGTCGGGGTCGTCCACGGACCACTGCCAGCCGACCCGTTGGGGGGTGCCGGCGTCGCAGTTGGGGCAGTCGATGTTGTAGTGTCCGGTGCGAGCGGGGACGAACTCGTCGATCTTCTCCGGGCTGAGCTGCATGACCGCGGCGATATCTCCCTTGAGGAGCGAGACCTGATCGTCCGACAGGTGCGCTGGGAACACCGGGTGCTGGGGCTGGTTACCGCGCGCCGGGAGCGCCGCCACCAGGAGCGTCGCCACCACTGCCAGGGCGGGTATGTGCCTTTCGCATGACATGGACTTCACCTCACGCTGTCCCTCAGCGCACCAGCACCAGACGCCGCGTCAGCACGGACCGCACCGCGACCAGCCGGCAGAGGTACACGCCGCTGGCCACCGGTCGGCGGTCGCGATCGCACCCGTCCCAGGCGGCCTGGTACGAGCCGGCCGACAGCAAGCCAGAGGCCAAGGTTCGCACCGGTCGGCCGAGGAGGTCCAGCACCTCCACCCGTGCCGGCCCATCCTGGGCCAGCGACCAGCGGATCGCGGTGGCGGCGTTGAACGGGTTGGGATGGTTCGGGGCGAGCGCGCACTGCCCTGGAGCCAGCTCCATCCGGGCCACTGCCGTGGTGATCGGGGGGCGCGGTGGCTGGGCTCGCTCGAAGGCGACCGGGATCTGATCCCCGTTCAATGACACCAGGACCAGACCGAACCTGGGCGGCCCGGTCGCCGCGACCTCGATCTCCAGGAACGGCCCCTGACCGGCGCCAGAGGCGAATCCCGCAGCCACGATCAAGAGGGTATCGCCGACTACGTTGTGCTCTGTAAGGAACCCGGAGAGCAGGGCGGTCTTCCGGACCGCGGTCACCCGCGCCGACCGCGAGTCGAAGACCAGCCCGAGGTCGATGGCCACCACCTGATCGAGGTCGTCGATGAGCAGCGGCACCACGGTCAGCAGGTCTTCCTGCCGCGGCTCGCCGAGCCACACCCGGCGGGGATCCTCGGCCCAGGTCGGTCCGTGCACCGCCCCCAGGAGGAGGGCCGCCAGCAGGAGCCGCCGCGGTCCTGATCTCGTGCAGCGTCTCACTTGGACCGCGGGCTACTCGCGCGGCCTACCGGAAGCAGGACCGTGGCGGTGGTTCCGGCCCCGGGGGCGGAGCGCAGCTCGAGCCGGCCGCCGAACCCCTCGACGATCGCCCGGGCGATCGGCAGCCCCAGCCCGGTCCCTCCGGTCGACCCCTTGGTGGTGAAGAACGGCGTGAACACCCGAGCCAGAACCTCCCCCGGAATCCCCGGGCCGTTGTCCTCCACCACCATCTGCACCTGCTCCTCGTCCCCCGTCCCGGACACGGCCGTGCTCACGGTGATCCGGCCGGCGCCGGTACGGCCCTGGTCGCGGAGGGCATCGCGGGCGTTGGTCAGCAGGTTGAGCACCACCTCCTCCAGGGAGAAGGGATTGGCCAGGATCGGGGGAAGGTCGCCGGCCAGGGAGGACAGCACGGCAATCCCCTGGCTGCGGAACTGGGCCCGCACCATGGCCACGGTCTGGCCGACGACCTCGTCGACCTGGACCGGAATCAGGTCCGGGTGATCGGCCGCGGCCGAGAAGCGCTGGAGATGCTCCGCCTGGTGGTAGATCAGGTCTGCCACCTCGGCGATCCGGGTCAACTGGGCCACCAGGGTGGTCTCTGGAATCGTTCCTTGCCCGATCCCATCCCGCACCTGCACTGCCTGCTCGCGCAGGCGGGCTAGGGGCTGGCTCAGCTCGTTGGCCGTGGCTGCCGCCAGCTCACCGAGGCACCGCAGGCGGTCGGCCCGCACGCTGAGGACCCGCTGGGTCTCGAGCTCCTCCTCGGCGGCCCTGAGGGCCAGCTCGGCGGCCTGCCGCTCGCGGGTGTCGCGGACCAGCACGCAGACCGCCTCGGAGCCGCCGTAGGAGATCACACTGGCAGAGAGCTCCGCGGACAGCAAGGAGCCGTCCTTGCACCGGTGCCGGGCCGCGAACGGCGGCAGGTAGCGCTGGGCCCGGACGGTCTCGATCCCCCGGTCGATCGCCTCGCGGTCATAGGGCAGCAGGTCGTACAGGGTAAGAGCCTCGAACTCGGACTCGGTATACCCGAGCAGGCGCTGCAGGGCGGGGTTCGCCTCCAGGATGCGGCGGCCGTCGACGTCGGCGAGGAAGATCCCTTCACCGCTCTGCCGGACCACCGCGGCGTACCGCTCCTCACTCTCCCGCAGAGCCCGGTCGATCTGACTGCGGTACAGGGCGAGGTGGATGTTGGCCTGAAGCTCGCGCTTGTTGATCGGCTTGACGACGTACCCGAACGGATCGCTGAGCTTGGCCCGCTGGAGGGTGTCCTCGTCCGAATAGGCGGTCAGGAAGACGACCGGAATCTGGAAGCTGTCGCGGATCTGGTGGGCCGCCTCGACCCCGTCGACCTGGCCGGCCAGGTTGATGTCCATGAGCACCAGGTCCGGACGAGCGGTGGCGGCCACCTGGATCGCCTCCTCGCCGGTGGCCACCGTACCGACGACTTCGTACCCGAGCTGGCCCAGGGTGCTCTCGATGTCCATGGCCACCACGGCCATGTCCTCGACCACGAGCACCCGACCCCGACCCCCACTGCGTTCACTGGACGGCGTCATGGCCACACGGTCCCGTTGAAATCGATGAGGTTGAGCCGGCGGCCCGCTGGTGCGACCGCGCCCGATTCCGGGTCCCTGCCTGGTGTTGACAGGGGCGGCGGTTGTTGGCGTCCTTGCAAACCTACGCATTCACCTGCCCGCCTCAAAGGCCGCGGGCCAGCCACGGGTCGGCAACGGCGAGGATCATGGACTGGGAACGCACCGGGGCGCTCAAGCAGGACGTCGTCTGGGAGGAGTGGTTGCGCGGCCGGGCCTTCACCCTGCGGTCGACCTGGGGCCTGTTCAGCCCCAAGCGGGTGGACGAGGGCTCGCGGCTGCTGATCGACCACCTGGAGGTGCCCGCGGGGGGATTGGGGCTGGATCTGGGGTGCGGGTACGGGGTGATCGGCCTGGCCCTGGCCCACCTCTGTCCGGCCGGGCAGGTTCACCTGGTCGACAAGGACTTCGTGGCCGTGGAATACGCCCGCAAGAACGCCGCGCTCAACGGCCTGACGAACTGCACCGCGTACCTGAGCAACGGCTTCAGCCACGTTCCGACGCTGCGCTTCGACGTGATCACCTCCAACCTGCCGGCCAAGGCCGGGGCCGAGATGCTGTCGATCCTCCTCGCCGACGCCCGCGACCACCTCCAGCCCGGCGGCCGGCTTTACGTGGTGGCCCTGTCCGGGCTGAAGGAATACGTCAAGCGCTGCTTCCGCGAGCTGTTCGGCAACTACGAGAAGGTGAAGCAGGGGAAGACCTACACCGTGGCCCTGGCCATCCGCTCGTAAGCCGGCCGCACCTGCTGCCGGCAGGGGGCGGCCTCGAGGCGGCTACTGGGGCACGCCGTCCCAGCCGCCGGCCTGGCAGAACACGATCTCCACGTCCTGCAGCAGGCCGGCGATCTCGTCGAAGACCGCGCCGAACATCTCGCCGCCGAGGAAGGCCAGCTCCTGCACGGCTTGACCATCGCCGCAGCAGCGGGCAAAGGCGCGGCCCATCATCCCCTTGAGCCCGGTCGGTTCGCGCCCCGGCTGATCGAGCGCCTCGGTGTAGTATTCCAGCCGCGCCCGCAGGTCGGCCAGCAGCCCCCCACCGACCTCGCGGTCCAGCCGCTCCCAGTGCTGGAGGTACCGCTCCTGAATGGCCTGGCGTTCCGGTCCGGCACCCAGGGTCATGCTGGTGGCGAAGTCGACGGCAAAGGCGCGGAGGAACATCAGCTCGGACCGCGTCCGCCCCAGGTCGACGCGGAGTTGGACCGTAAGCTGGCGCAGGGCTTCTTCCTCCTGCGTTGCCGGCGCGCAGACGGCGTCCATGAGGAGGGCTGCCAACTCGATCGAGGTGGCCTGTTTCCTGTCGGCTTCCATCGGCTGCCGCCGGGTCTCCTGTCTTCCGCCGTGGCCGGTTTTGCCCTAATATAGGGGCACCGGCAGGGCGCGGGGTATTCCGGTCACCCCCGCCCACCAAGGCGGAGTGCCCAACGCGTGGAACTGCTCGACGTCCTGCTCAGCGGCCAGGTGCTGGCCGTCCTTGCCGGCGTGGCCGCCTTCGCCATCCTGGTTCGGGCCCTGACCTCGTATCTCGGAGAGGCGGCCGAGTTGCGGGTCCGGCTGACCACCGTCCAGTTCGAGCTGGACAAGGCCAGGGAAAACCTGCCCCAGGCCAAGGCCAAGCTCGACGCGGCCCGGGCGCTCGTCCAGCCTCTGAAGACGCAGGTTCAGGCCCTGCAGGGGTACTACGGCCGGCTGCGGGAACTGGAGCGCCAGGCCCAGGCCGAAGCCCAGTCGCAGGAGGCCCCGAAGGACACCATCCAGATCCACCGCCCCAGTCTGCCCGGTCTGTAACGCCGGCGGACCGCGGCCGCCGCGGCCAAGGGCTTCAGAACAGCATGCCCAGGCCGAAGTCCGCCACCACCATCCCGGCCTGCTGGTCGATCCGGCCTTCCTCATCCACCTCGATCTCCAGGAAATAGATCCGCTCCCAGCCCGTCTCGGTATAGACGAGGAAGCGGACCCAGCCGCCCGCAGCGGCTAGCTCGGCCTGCGGGCCGAACCAGGCGGGCCGCTTCAGTTCCTGGGGGGGCGCGAGGCGGGCCAGGGTGGTGTCGAACCGGGCCTCGGTGAAGATGGGGGTGGAGGCCAGCCATTCCGCCGCGTGCCAGCTCGCCCGGGTGGCCCGCAACTCGGAGAGAAAAAAGGCGTACTCGAAGAGCCCCTGCGGCGTGTGCTCGTAGTGCAGCCATGGCTCCAGGGGCAGGGCCGCGGCGGCGGCCGCGTTTCCCGGCGGCGGTTCATCCGGGGCGCCGTCGCTTCCCCGGCGACGGGCGAAAGGGACGATCCGCTGGACCCCTTCGGCGTCGCTGTCCAGCACGTAGTCGAGGAGGTACCCCTCCTCGAGCCGGACCTGGGGGAAGAACGTCAGCAGGGTGTTGACGTCGTCAGGCCGGGCGTACTGGTCGTACTGGCCGCGAAAGGCCAGCACCCGCTCCAGGATGGCATCCGCAGGCTCAGGGGGTAGGCATTGGTAGACGTGGGCCTGCGTCATCGGGTAGCTCCGGGGTCTCCTTCAAGGTATCCACCGCGGTCCCCGCCGGCAACCGGTTTCGGCTTGACGGTGCGAGGTTACCGGTCCGCGGCGCGGCCTGGATAGGCGCGGACCGCCGAACCGTACCGGGCCGCGGCCTGGATCGCCGCGATCATGCCGCGCGGATCGGCCACGCCCTGGCCGGCGATGTCAAAGGCGGTCCCGTGGTCCACCGAGGTGCGCAGGAAGGCCAGCCCCATGGTCAGACTCACCGTACCGTGGAAGTCCACGGTCTTGGCGGCGATGTGCCCCTGGTCGTGGTAGAGCGCCAGCACGCCTTGGTACCGGCCCTCGAGACACTGGTGGAAGACCGCGTCCGCCGGAATCGGTCCGACGACCCGGCAGCCGCGTTGCCGGGCCTGGGCAATGGCCGGGGCGATGATCTCCACCTCCTCCCGTCCAAACAGGCCCTGCTCACCGCCGTGGGGATTGAGCGCGGCCACGGCCACGGTCGGCCGCTCGATCCCGAGTTGCTCCAGGTACCGCTCGCAGCGAGGGATGGCCTCCAGGAGCCCCGGTCCGGTGATGGCCCCGGGAACCTGGGCGAGCGACAGGTGACGGGTCAGGAAGAAGATCCGCAGGTCCCGCACCGCGAACAGGGTCATCGGCGTGTCCTGGGCCGCCCGGGCCGCCAGCACCGCGGTGTGGTCGATGAACGGCACCCCGGCCGCCTGCAGGGATTCCTTGTTCAAGGGGGCGGTGGCCAGACTGTCGACCGCGCCGGCCAGGGCCGCGGCAATCCCTTGCTCGAGATACCCGTACCCGGCGCGGCCGCCGGCCGCCGATACCCGTCCGGCCACCGGGGGCGCACTGAGGATCCCCGCCTCGACGTAGTCGAGCACCCCGGGACAGAACCGGCCCTCACCACTCACGGTCCCCGGGTTCAGCTCCAGGGGCATGGCCAGGGTGGCCAGGGCCTGCTCCAGCACCGCCCGGTCGGCGAAGACCAGGATCCGGGCCTGTTCGTGGAGCCCCGGGTCGGCCACGGCCTTGACCACGATCTCCGGCCCGATCCCCGCCGGATCGCCGACCGTTACCCCTACCTTGGGACGCCCGGTCCCGGGAACCGCTGCCGTGCTCACCGTCGCCACCTCTCTGCCCCGGGGTCTGCTGGCCCCGAGAGGTCCACTCAGGTGACCGAATATAGCTTCCGGCAGCCAGCCGGGGAATCAGGGCGAGGCCGTTGCCCGGGTCCTGGCCCGGCCATATGCTATGACTTCCGGCAGCCGGCGCGCCGTGGGTCAGCGCGTCGCCCGGTCCCATCCTGTCCCCAGGGAGGCCCATGTTCGGCGGCCGCGGCAAGCGCCTGTATACCCGAACCCGGATCTCGCGTCTCGAGCAGGGCCTTTCCTGGGCCATCCTCGGGGCCCTGGCCGGGCTGGGAACGGCGATCTACTGGTCGGGTCAGACCGGCACCCCGGAGGCCTTGGTTCTCCCAGGCCCGGCAGCGCCGGTCCCTGCCCCTGCTGCCGCGGTCCAGCGCGAACCCCCGCTCGGGGTCGCCGGGGCGGTCGCGGCGGCCGTTGCCGCCCGCTCGGGGAAAGACCTCCTGGCCGGATTGGCCGTTCCGGGCTGGCAGGCAGCAGAACCGCTGCAGCAGTTCACCGCGGCCAATCTGTACGAGAAGATCGACGGCCGAGCCGAGCAGTACCTGGCCTTTGACGTGCAGGCCCTGTTCTGCCAGCAGTTCACCGGGCCGAGTGGCGCCTCCATCGAGATCTACGCCTATGACATGGGGGACCCCTTGCGGGCTTTCGGGGTGTACGCGGCCGAGCGTGCTCCGGAGCATGCGCCGATCGACCTGGGCCGCGAGGGGTACCTGGCCAGCGGCAGCTTCCTGTTCTGGCAGGACCGGTGGTACCTCCAGGTCCTGGCCGCGGACCAGGCCGAACCGGTGCAACAGGCCGCCCTGGCCTTGGCCCGGCTCCTGGCGGCCCGGTTGGGCGATCAGGGACCAGACCTGTGGGGGCTGGCCCTCCTCCCGGAGCAGGACCGGATCCCCCGCAGCGAGGAGTACCTCCAGCGGGACGCCCTGGGCCTGGAGTTCCTGACCGATTCCTTCGTCGCCCGATACCGCCTCGCCGGCGGTGAACTCACTGCCTTTATCTCGCGCCAGCCCACGACTGAAGCCGCTCCCGGGGTGCTGGCGTCGTATCAGGCCTACCTGCGCGACTACGGCTAAGGGATATCAA
>JBAZUN010000198.1:2611-10259 GCA_041661365.1 Candidatus Latescibacterota bacterium | reverse complement strand
CGGACGTCGCTGCTGACCCGCTCCAACCGGAGCGGCGCGGCATCGGCGCTGAGGGACAGCTCGGCGGCGACGAAGTCGAAGACCTTGGGCACGCCGGCCAGCATCTCCTCGCGCCACAAGACGCCGTCGCGGTTGCGGTCGAGGTCGAACCCCCGGAGCAGGATCGATTCGTCGAGGACCAGCACCAGCTTCAGGGAGTCGGGACGGACGCTGATCGTCAGGGAGCTGGTGTCGATCTGATGCGCGGTCACCGGCCCTGCCGGTCCCATTGCGAGCAGGCCCAGCAAGGCCAGTACCTGTCCGGTCCCTGAGAGCGGACCGCGGTACGCGGCAATCCGGCGGATGCAGATCACGGTTCCCCCTGAAGGTGGACGACGTAGGCGGCGATCAGCTCGCGCTCGGTGGCCGACAGGTGGGGGTAGGCCGGCATGGTGCTCCCCCCGGCCACGCCGATCTCGATGGTCCGCGCCACCTCCGCGGGTCGGCTTCCCTGACGGTACGCGGATACCTGCCGGAAATCGCGCGGCTTCGGGGTGAGCTGGTCGGCGATCTCGCCGTCGCCGTGGCCCTGCTCGCCGTGGCAGACCGCGCATCCGTGCCGGCCGAAAAGCTCCCTGCCCTGCGTCACTTGGTCGATGGCCTGATCGGTCCGAGCCTTCTCCCCGCCGCAGGCCAACCCCCCTAGGACCGCGGCTCCCAGACCGATTCCCGCCAACCAGCGACGCCTGCGGAACCTCTGCATTACTCGTATCGCCTCATCTAGCATCGGCGGACCGACAGACCCCGCGCCTCGGCCTCGCTGCCGAGGCCGACTGGACCGGAAAGATAGCCACCGACGCAGACGGCGGAAAGCAGACCAGGGGACGGGCGACTACTCCGGCTTCAGGGTGAAGTGGAAGGTGGAGCCGTGGCCCAGCTCGCTGGTCGCCCAGACCCGCTCGCCGTGGGCCTGGACCGCGTGCCGCACGATCGACAGACCGAGGCCGGTGCCTCCCAGGGCGCGGGAGCGTCCCTTGTCGACCCGGTAGAACCGCTCGAAGACCCGCTCCAGGTCGGCGGCTGGGATCCCGATACCGGTGTCGCTGACCTCTACCACGATCCTCGGCTCGGCGTCAGACGGGGCCAGGGCCCGGACCGTCACCGCCCCCCCCTCGGGGGTATACTTGACGGCGTTGTCCAGCAGGTTGGTGACGACCTGCTCGATCAGCTTGCCGTCGCACCAGGCCACGATCTCGGGCGGCACCTGGACCGCAAGCGCGATCCCCTTGCGCGAGGCGGCCTGGGCCACGGCGGCCACGCACCCCTCGACCAGGGGCCGCAATACGGTCGGCGAGGCCCGGACCTCCAGGCCCTCCTGCTCCAGACGGGCCAGGTCGAGGATGTCGTCGAGCAGGCGGTGCAGCCGGTCGGCGTGGGAGGAGATCACCTGGACGAAGCGGCCGGCGGCCTCCGGGTCCTGCAGGGCCCCCTCGGCCAGGGTCTCGGCGTACCCCTTGATGGCGGTCAGCGGGGTGCGCAGCTCGTGGGAGACGTTGGCGACGAAATCGCGGCGAACCCGCTCGAGCTGGCGCAGGCGGGTGATGTCGTGGAAGACCGTGACCACGCCGATGCAGGTTCCGTCCCGGCGGATCGGCGCGACCTGCACCTCGAGGAACCGCTCGGTCGGGGCGCGGCGCACCACCTCCAGCGCCGCCGGCCGCCCCTCGGCCTGACAGGCGGCGATCGCCTCCTCCACCTCCCGGTGGCGCACCACCTCGACCGGGGTCCGGCCCTCCAGGGGGGGACGGGTCCCGAAGAGCGAGGCCAAGGCCCGATTGGCCATCACCACCTTCCCGTCGATCCCGGTCACCATGATCCCCTCGGTGACGCTCTCGAGGATCCCCTCGACGCGGGACTTCTCCACGGCCAGGAGGGCCAGCCGCTCCCGGGTGCGCCGCTGCAGGTCGGCCGCGGTGGCCTGCAGCTCGGACAGCGGCCCCTCGGCCGCCAGGGCCGGCTCTGACGACGACCCTTCAGCCTCAGCCAGGTCGGTCTGCCGCAGCCGGAGGGCCAACCGGTCCACGGAACGCCCCCACCAGATGGCCGCGGCCAGAGCCGCCAACCCGGCGACCACGGCGGCCACCAGGAAGGACGTGGAGATCAAGGCCGCGCCGAGAGCGAGGAGGGCCACCACCGCGTGGCTGAGGACCAGCCGGCGACGGGCCGCCATCAGTCGGGCTCCCGCCGGAAGCGGTACCCCACCCCCCGCACGGTCTCGATCAGGGCCCCGGCCGGACCGAGCTTCTCGCGCAGGCGGCGGACGTGGGTATCCACGGTGCGGCTGTACCCCGCGTAGGTGTACCCCCAGACCACGGTGAGCAGCTCTTCCCGAGTCTGCACCCGCCCCCGGCGCTGCGCCAGGGTATGCACCAGCCGGAACTCGGTGGCGGTCAGGTCGATCTCCCGTCCCTCGACCAGCACCCGGTGCCCGTCCGGATCGATGGTCAACGGACCGAATTCGAGCCGTTCACCCGGCTCCTCTGGATCATCCCCCTCGGCCTTGGCAGCGCGGCGAAGGACCGCGCGGACCCGCAGGACCAGCTCGCGGGGCGAGAACGGCTTGGTCAGGTAATCGTCCGCGCCCAGCTCCAGACCGACGATCCGGTCGACCTCGGCGGCCCGCGCGGTGAGCATGAGCACCGGGATCCGCCGGTGCTCCTCGCTCTGCTTCAGGCGCCGGCAGACCTCCAGTCCGTCGATCCCCGGGAGCATCAGGTCGAGGACGATCAGATCCGGCGGCCGTTCGGCCACCACCTTCAGGGCCGTCTCCCCGTCGCCGGCACGCTCCACCTCCAGGCCGGCCTGCTGCAGGTTGTAGCAGACCAGGTCGAGGATGTCCGGCTCGTCCTCCACCACCAGGATCCGCTCGCGCATGGTGCTCTCTCCGGTCACGGCCCGATCAGCGACCGCCCTCGTCGGT
The DNA here is from genome assembly GCA_041661365.1 of Candidatus Latescibacterota bacterium. Lineage (GTDB taxonomy): Bacteria > Latescibacterota > UBA2968 > UBA8231 > UBA8231 > CAITNQ01. The sequence continues at coordinate 7,300 of JBAZUN010000198.1, read as the reverse complement.
CTCGACCTCGCCGAACCACTTCTCCTTCTGGTGCCGCACGATCCGCCCCTCGACCAGGAAGCAGACGTTCTCGGCGATGTCCGAGGCCAGGTCGCCGACCCGCTCGAGATCGCGCGAGATGAGGATGAGGTAGATCGCCCGGTCCACGGTGTCGCCGGCCCCCAGGTGCATGTAGGTCAGCAGCTCGCGGAAGACCTGCTCCTGGAGCTGGTCCACCTGCTGGTCCCGGGCCGCCACCCGGCGGGCCAGCTCCACGTCCCGGTTGACGAAGGCGTCCAGCGCGTCCTTGACCATCCCCTGGGCCACCACCGCCATCCGCGGGATGTCGATCAGCGGCTTGAGCACCGGGAACCGGTTCAGCTCGCGGGCCCGCTCGACGATGTTCACCGCGTGGTCGTTCACCCGCTCCAGGTCCTTGTTGATCTTGATGACCGCGGCGATCAGCCGCAGGTCGCCGGCCACCGGTCCCTGGGTGGCCAGAAGCCGGACGCACTCCTCCTCGATGGCGATCTCCCACTGGTCGATCCGCTTCCCCCCCTGCAGCACCTCCTCGACCAGGGCGTCATCCCGCTCGACCAGGGCCCGGACCGCCTGTTCGATCGACTCCTCGACCGCGGCGCTCATCTTGAGCAACTGCTCCTTGAGGTCGCCGAGGCGCTGGTCGAAATGTCGCTCCATCTCGCGCTCCCTTCTGCGATCAGCCGAACCGGCCGGTGACGTAGTCCTCGGTCTGCTTGAGGCGCGGGTTGGTGAAGATCTGCTCGGTCTCGCCGTATTCGATCAGTTTTCCAAGGTAGAAGAAGGCGGTGCGGTCGGAAACCCGCGAGGCCTGTTGCAGGTTGTGGGTGACGATGACGATGGTGTAGTCCTGTTTCAGGTCGGTGATGGTCTCCTCGATCCGGGTGGTGGCGATCGGGTCCAGGGCCGAGCAGGGCTCGTCCATGAGGATCACCTCGGGCTCGACGGCCAGGGCCCGGGCGATGCAGAGCCGCTGCTGCTGTCCGCCGGACAGACCCAGGGCGTTCTGCCGCAGGCGATCCTTCACCTCGTCCCACAGCGCCGCCTCCCGCAGGGAGCGCTCCACGACCTCGTCCAGCAGGCTCCGCCGGTTCACCCCGGCGATCCGCAGTCCGTAGGCCACGTTCTCGTAGATCGACTGCGGAAAGGGATTGGACTTCTGGAAGACCATCCCCACCCTTCGCCGCAGCCCGATGACGTCGTACCCCGGGGCATAGACGTCCTCCCCGCCGAGGAGGACCCGGCCCTCGAGACGGACCGACTCGACCAGGTCGTTCAGGCGGTTGAGGCAGCGGAGCAGGGTCGACTTGCCGCACCCCGAGGGACCGATGAAGGCGGTGACCTGCCGGGCCGGAAGCTCGAGGGAGACCTGGTTCAGGGCCTGCGCCACGCCGTAGTACAGGCTCAGGTTCTCCACGACCACGAGGGGGCTCCCCGCCGCGGGCTGGACCGTCGCGGCCGGTGCGGGGAGCAGGCTGATCGATAGGGACATCGCGGGTCCTTATGGTTGAGCCGGCCGGTCGACCGTGCGCCTGGACGTCGCGTGCTAAAAAGCCGAGCCGGCAAGACGCCGCCGCAGCCGGTTGCGGACCACGATGGCGGTCAGGTTGAGGAGGAGCACGATCCCCAGCAGCAGCAGGGCCGTGGTGTAGACCATCGGTCGCGCCGCCTCGACGTTGGGCGACTGGAATCCCACGTCGTAGATGTGGAAGCCGAGGTGCATGAACTTGCGCTCGAGGTGGAAGAAGGGCCAGACCCCGTCGACCGGCAGGTCCGGCGCCAGCTTGACCACCCCGGTGATCATCAGGGGGGCCACCTCGCCGGCGCCCCGGGCGATCGCCAGGATCACCCCGGTGAGGATCCCGGGCAGGGCCGAGGGGAGGACCACCCGCCACAGGGCCTGCAACTGGGTCGAGCCCAGGGCCAGGGCCCCCTCGCGAGCCTCCCGGGGCACGGCGGCAAGGGCCTCTTCGGTGGCCACGATGACCACCGGCACGGTGAGGAGCGAGAGGGTCAGCGAGGCCCACAGGATCCCCCCGGTGCCGAAGGTCGGGGAGGGCAGGGCGTCGGCGTAGAAGAGGCGGTCGAGGCCGGCTCCGAGACCGTAGACGAAGAACCCCAGACCGAACATCCCGAAGACGATAGAGGGGACGCCAGCCAGATTATTCACCGCGATCCGGACCACCCGCACGACCGCGCCCTGGCGGGCGTACTCCCGCAGGTATAACGCGGCCAGCACCCCGAACGGCACCGCGGCCAGGCACATCAGCATCACCATCATCACCGTGCCGAAGATGGCCGGGAAGATCCCCCCCTCGGTGTTCGATTCCCGCGGCTCGCCGGAGACGAACCCCCAGGCCCTGGACAGGTAGAGCCCCAGGCGGCCGGACCAGGACATCCGGTTGGGCCGGTACGCCCGCACGATCTCGGCGACCAGCACCTGCCGCTCCTCCCCGTTGGCCAATCGGATCACCACCCCGCGCCGGGCCGCCTCGCGTCGCACGGTCGCGAGCCGCTCGGTCAGGGAGTCGGCCGTGGTCGAGGCCGAGGCAAAGGCCGCCCGCAGAGCGGCCAGCTCCGTCTCCCGGTCCCCGGTCCGCTCCAGAGCGTGTAGATCGCGCCGCAGGCGTTCGAGCCGGTGTCCCTGATCGGCCAGCTCCCCGCGCTCCAGACGGTGGGCATCTTCGTTGATACCGCGCGCCTGCGCCAGCCAAGGCTGCAGGGCCTCCCAGGGAGAGGCATGGTCCAGGACCACCGACCGACCGTCTTCCACCAGACCGGCCAGGTACCCGTAGCAGTCGCCCCACTCCACCCGCTCCAGGACCACGGCCTCGGACGGAAGCGCGCGGGACTCGATCCGCTCCTCGTCGAGCCAGCGGTAGTCCAGCCCGAAGGCGTCGCGGTTGGCCACCTTGAGCTGGATTCGGTGCTCACCGGCCCGGCCGGGGATCGCCTGCCGGTCGACCACCTGGCCCAGGACCTGCTCCCCACCGGCCAGGGCGAGACCAGTCAGTCTGCCTGGCCAGAAGACCCCGAGGCCGTTCACCGCGATGATCCCTACCAGGCCCGCGATCATCAGCAGACAGAGGGCCAGGGCCGCGCCGGTAAACCAGACAAAGGCGTCTCCCCGACGCCAGAAGGATCTCATAGCCGGCTGTACCGATCCCGCAGCCGCTGGCGCACCAGCTCGGCCAGGGTGTTGATGCAGAAGGTGGCCGCGAAAAGCAGGAGCCCGCTCAGGAACAGCACCCGGTAGAGGGTGCCGTGGTACGGCGCCTCTGGCAGCTCGACGGCGATATTGGCCGAGATCGTCCTCATCCCGTTGAACGGGCTCCAGTCCATGATCGGGGTATTCCCCGCGGCCATGAGCACGATCATGGTTTCACCGATCGCCCGGCCGAAGCCGATCATGGCGGCCGAGAAGATCCCCGGCAGGGCCATCGGCAGGACGACCCGGACCGCGGTCTGCCAGCGGCTCGCCCCGAGCGCCAGGGAGCCGGCCCGCAGGTGCCGCGGGACCGCGGCGAGGGCATCCTCGCAGATGGTGAAGATCAAGGGGATGACCGCGAACCCCATGGCAAAGCCGACCACCAGGCTGTTCCGCTGATCGTACCCGGGGCCGCCGGCGCGCTGCAGCCAGGCCGGGAACCCCGCGGGAAAGGCGAGGGCCTCGAGCACCGGTCCGAGGGTGCGGGCCAGCCCGATCGACAGGAGGATGACCAGGGTGAGGAGGAGGAGCTCGAACTGCCGCGGCACCCGGCGGAGGAACCGCTCCGGAAGGAGGTGCCAGCCCCAGGCGGCCAGGGCCACGGCGACCGGCGTCAGCGGGAAGATCAGCAGCACGCCGACCAGTTCCCGGGCGAGCAGCGGGGCCAGCCACAGCCCGGCGAGGAAGCCCAGGATCACGCTGGGAAGGGAGGCCATTATCTCGACCGTAGGCTTGACCACGCCGCGGACCCGCGGACCGGCGAACTCCGCGGTGTAGATCGCGGCCAGCACGGCCACGGGCAGGGAGAAGAGGAGGGCGTAGAGGGTTCCCTTGGCCGTGCCGAAGAGGAGGGGGACCAGGCTCAGCTTGGGCTCGAAGTCGTCCGAGCCGCCGGTCGACTGCCAGGCGTGGGACGGCCCCGGATGTCCCTCGTACCAGACCCGCCCGAAGAGGATTGCCGAGCTGACCTCGGGATGCGGGTTCTTCAGGCCGTAGACCAGCAGCTCGCCGCCGGTTCCCAGCACGGCAAAGCCGTCGGCCTTGGGCCCCAGGACCAGGTCGGCCACCCCAGGCAGACCGGTGGCTAGCTCGAAGAAGGTCCGCTCCGAGGTGGGCTGGTGCAGGGCCACGTTTCCCTGGACGTCGGCAGTGAGGAATTGCCGGTCCCGCTGCGACGGCGCGATCCGGACCACCGCCGACCGGTGCGGCTGCAGGAGATGGGCCCGTACCCAGGGGCGGACCTGGCCCTCGCCGGCCCTGAACCAGGCCGAGATCCTTCCCTGCGCATCCCCCACCGCGACGGTGGCGTCGCCGAGGAGGAAGGAAAGAGCGGTGATCGCGATCCCCTCGGGGGCGGCCTGGAAGGCGTCGTACCGAGTCGCGGGCCGGCCGTCGCCGGGCAGACGCCATTCGGTCACCTGACCTTGGGTATCCCCGACCAGCACCCCGCCTACGGCGCCGTC
>JBAZUN010000198.1:0-2601 GCA_041661365.1 Candidatus Latescibacterota bacterium | reverse complement strand
CGCGCACCATCGCCCCCACCCTGCCCCCGCGGTCAGGCCGGCCACCACCACGCGACCATCGGCCTGGCCCCCGATGGCCAACCCGGTCCAGGGATCCTCGGCCGCTGCCAAGGTCAGGGGCAGGGTCAGGGTATCGAGGACGGCCAGGTCAGCACCGGCGTCCGTTGGCCGGCCGACCGCGGGAAAGGTGATCTGACCGAGGACCAGATGATGGTCCGCGGTGGCGACGGCCAGCAACCCGCCGCGGGCCGACAGCCCGGCGGCGGTGATCGTTCCGGCCACGGCCCCGGTCCAGGACTCCGGTCTACCGGTTTCCTCCCGGTCGAGGCGCACCCAGGCCGGCCCACCGGCATCGACCACGCAGGCCGACCGGCCGTACGGGTCGAGCAGCACGGCAAAGCCGCTCGCAACCGGCTGCCGCTGACCGACCGCCTGCACCGAGGGGTCCTCGAGCAGGGGCCAGGCCTCGCGCAGGATGAAGAGAAAGATGGCCAGGACCGCGGCCACGATACCGATCCCGCCGACGGCGATCAAGCGCCGGCCGATCTGGTCGGCCAGCCGGGCCCGGACCGCGGCCCGGCGGGGAAGGTGCAATCGGCTCAAGGTCGATTCCAGGAAGGGTACAACTCAGTCGGCGAGCTTGGCCAGCTCGGCCTGGGTCACCTCGTACGGCACCGGCAGGTACCCATCCTTGATGACGATCTGCTGGCCCTCGCGGGAGAAGATGAACCGGCAGAACTCCCGCACCATCGGGTCCAGGGGCTTGCCCGGAGCCATGTTGACGTAGAGCAGGAGGAACCGCCCCAGCGGGTACTTACCGCTGAGCACGTTTTCCAGAGAGCCGTCGAAGTACGGCTCGCCCGGCCGGACCGCCAGGGGAACGGCGCGAACCCCGGAGGTCCGGTACCCGATGCCGCTGTACCCCACCGCGAACCGGTCCTCGGTAACCCCCTGGACCACGCTGGCCGAGCCAGGCTGCTCCTTGACCTCATCCTTGTAGTCTCCCTTGTACAGGGCGTGGTCCTTGAAGAAGCCGTAGGTCCCCGAGGCCGAGTTGCGGCCGTACAGGCTGATCCGGGCCCCGGCCCATTCCCCGGTCAGGCCGACCTGGCCCCAGGTGAGGAGATCGCTGGGGTATTCGCCGCGCCGGGTCTTGGAGAAGACGGCGTCGACTTGCGGCAGGGTCAGACCGGTGAGGGGGTTGTCCTTGTTGACGAAGACGGCCAGGGCGTCGAGGGAGGTGCGGAACTCGGTGGGAGGATACCCGAACCGCTTCTCGAACTGGTCGATCTCGCTGGCCTTCATCGGGCGGGACATCGGGCCGAGCTGAGCCGTCCCCTCGATCAGGGCCGGCGGCGCCGTGCTGGACCCTTTCCCCTCGATCTGGACCTTGACCCCGGGATAGAACTTGCGGAACCCCTCCAACCAGAGGGCCATCAGGTTGTTCATGGTGTCGGAGCCGATGCTGCTGGCGTTCCCCGAGAGGGTGCTGACCTTCTGGTACTGGGGGATGCGGGGATCGACGGCGATCTGCTGGGCCGGTGCCCGGACCGCATTAGCCAGGACCAGCGCGATCAGGGCGACCACCGGCAAAATCTTCATGGCGGATGACTCCCGGTTGAGTGAGAGGGGTCTGTCACACGCCAGTAAGATCGCCCGCTGAGGTTACGATCTGGTTACGGTCGGGTGGATCCTCGGTGACACTAGTAGAGCGTCCGAGAAATGGGTTGTGTCACCGAGCGGGCCGAGGCGCCCGGCCAGCTAGGCGCGCGAACGCCCTGTATCGAGAAGGAGATACAGGAAGCGAGCGGAACGACGCTGGCCGGGATGAATCGGCCCGCGAATGCCAAGGTATTTCTCGGACGCTCTACTAAATCACCGTTCCCGGAGGGATCACCGAGTTCTTGGGAACTACAATAATCCCGTCGCGCACGCAGAAGTTGTCCCGGTCGGCCTCGCGCACCCGCTCGGCGTTGCAGATCACCACCCGCTCCCCGATCCGCGCGTTCTTGTCGATGATGGCCCGTTCCACCACCACCCCCGGGCCGATGCCGATATCGGGGATCCCCTGGGCGGCGTTCCGCTCGCGGTCCTCGGCCGATTCGTAGTAGTCGGCGCCCATCACCACGGCCTCGTGGAGCCGGACCCCGGTGCCGATGATGCTCCGCTGGCCGATCACCGAGCGCCGGATCTCGGCCGCGTGGATCCGACACCCGTCGGCCACGATCGACCGCTCGATCCGGCAGGCGCCGATCCGGGCCCCGGCGAGGAAACCGGGATGGGTGTAGATCGGCGCGTCCGGGTGGTAGAAGTCGAACGGCGGCTCGGGATCGGTCAGAGCCAGGTTGGCCTCGTAGAAGGCGGCGATGGTCCCGATGTCCCCCCAGTACCCCTCGAACGGGAAGGCGTAGACCCCCACGGTGTGGATGGCACCGGGGATGATGTGCTTGCCGAAGTCGTCCTGGGTGCTGCCCATGAGCAGGCTGACCAGGACCTGGGGCTCGAAGAGGTAGATCCCCATGGAGGCGAGGTACCGCATCCGGGGATCGCCACCCAGCCCCTCGGGCAGGGCCAGCTCGTCCAGGGCCGCCGCGGTCTTGG
>JBAZUN010000197.1:4998-10294 GCA_041661365.1 Candidatus Latescibacterota bacterium | reverse complement strand
CTTCCACAGGCTCATGTGGACGTGCATCCCGCTGCCGTTGTCCCCGAAGAGGGGCTTGGGCATGAAGGTCACCGTTTTGTTCTGGCGGCGCGCCACGTTCTTGACGATGTACTTGTAGAGCATCATCCGGTCGCCGCAGACCAGCAGGGGACAGAAGCGGATGTCGATCTCGCACTGACCGGCGGTGGCGACCTCGTGGTGGTGCAGCTCGATCTCCAGGCCGCTCTTCAGCATGGTCAGGACCATCTGCGAGCGGATGTCCTGCAGGGCGTCGGTCGGCGGCACCGGGAAGTACCCGCCCTTGAAGGCCGGCTTGTACCCGAGGTTGGGGTTCTCCACGCGGCCCGAGTTCCAGCGCCCCTCGTCGGAGTCGATGTGGTAGAAGCCGAAGTTCGGTCCCTGGTCGAAGCGGATGTCGTCGAAGATGAAGAACTCCGCCTCCGGGCCGAAAAAGGCCGTGTCGGCGATCCCGGTCGACTTGAGGTAGGCCTCGGCCCGCTTGGCCACGCCCCGCGGGTCGCGGTCGTAGTCCTCGCGGGTGATCGGGTCCTGCACCGAGCAGATCAGCGACAGGGTCGGCACCTCGGTGAAGGGGTCCATGATCGCCGTCGAGGGGTCGGGGATGACCAGCATGTCGCTCTGATCGATGGTCTTCCACCCGCGGATCGAGGAGCCGTCGAAGCCCAGGCCGTCGACGAAGGTGTCCTCCCCCAGCTCGCTGATCGGGGTGGTGAAGTGCTGCCACATGCCGGGGAGATCGACGAACTTGTAATCGACCATGACCGCGCCTTCCCGGCGCGCCAGGGCCAGCGCCCCGGCGACCGCGGCGCTGGCTCCCTTCCCTGCTGCTCCCTTGGCCGGACTCCTCTTTGCCATTTCACGCTCCTTCATGGGGTGGATGTTGCCGTCGCAGGGCCACCGGGCGCTCCCGGCCGGGTGGCCGCTGGTCGCGGATAGGGGAGCAAGGGATGTGCCATGTTCGGCCGGTGGGGGATGAAGCGGCGTAACCCCTTGGCGGCCAGGAGGGGGAGGAGTGGGGATGGGGGTCGGTGAGGAGAAGGTGTTAACTACAAAAATGTCGAACAGAAGATGATATCCGCCATTTTTGGCGGCTCTGTCCACCGGTGCGACCACCTCTGCCGGCCGCGGTCACCCGCGGTGGCCGCTGCCGGGCTTCTTGTACTGCGCGGGATCGATCCCCAGCTTGCCGAGCCGGTAGACGAAGATCCGCGGGGTGGTGCCCAGCAGGCGGGCCGCGCGGGCCATGTTGCCGCGGCTGTTCTTCAGGGCCTCGACCAGGATCTCGCGCTCGTACGCCCCCAGCAGCACCTCGAAGGAGCCGGAGACGCGGGTGCCGGTGGCGTCGGCGGTCTGCAGGGACGGCGGCAGGTGGTGGCCGTGGACCACCCCGTCGTTGCTCAGGATCACGGCCCGCTCGATGCAGTTCTCCAGCTCGCGCACGTTCCCGGGCCAGTGGTAGCTGGTCATCATGTCGATGGCGGGCGTCGAGATCCGCTTCATCTCCTTGCCGTGCTGGCGGGCGTACTTCTCGAGGAAGTGGTCGGCGAGCTGGAGGATGTCGGAGCGGCGTTCGCGCAGCGGCGGGAGGAAGATGGGAAAGACGTTGAGCCGGTAGAACAGGTCCTCGCGGAAGGTGCCCCGGGCCACCGCCTCCTCCAGGTTGACGTGGGTCGCGGCGATGATCCGCAGGTCGACCGGGATCGGCGCCCGGCCTCCGAGCCTCTCCACCTCCCGCTGCTGGATCACCCGCAGCAGCTTCACCTGCACCGCCGGACTCAGCTCGCCGATCTCGTCGAGGAAGATCGTCCCGCCGTGGGCCCGCTCGAAGCGGCCGGGCTTGCTCCCCGAGGCCCCGGTGAAGGCCCCCTTCTCGTGCCCGAACAGTTCGGCCTCGACCAGGGTCTCCGGCAGGGCCGCGACGTGGACCTTGACCAGCGGCTTGTGGGCCCGCAGGCTGTTGAAGTGGACGGCGTCGGCCACCAGCTCCTTGCCGGTGCCGCTCTCGCCGCGCAGCAGGACCGTGGCGTCGCTGGCCGCCACCTGACCGATCAGCTCACCGAGCTCCTGCATCGGGCGGGAGTTGCCGACCAGGTTGGCGGGGTGGAACCGCTCGCGCAGTTCGCGTTGAAGCCGCTGGTTCTCGTCGAGGAGCTGCCCCCGCTCCTCGCGGGCGCGCCGGCGGGAGATCACCGCCTGGCCGACCATGGCCGCGACGATGGAGAGGAGCTTGACCTGTTCCTGCAGGAGGGAATCGTCGGCGTACGGGGTGTCGACGCTAAGGGTACCGATCACCTCCTGGCGGGACAGGACCGGCACGCAGATGAACGCGGTCGGCGACTGGGCCGTGCGCCGGCGGGCCCTGGTGCGGTTGAGGAACAGCGGCTCGCTGTCGATCCGCGGCACGACCACCGGCTTCCCCGAGTCGACCACCCGGCCGGTGATCCCCTCGCCGACCTTGTACCGCCCCCGCTTCATCTCGGACCGGGAGAGGCCGTAGGCGATGTCGACGGCCACCTGCCCCTCGTCCTGGTGCAGCAGGCTGATCGTCCCCAGCCGCATCGACAGCCGGTCGCACAGCAGCTTGAGGATGTCGTGCAGCGCCTCCTCGAACTGGGTGCTGGAGCCCAGGATCTGCCCGATCTCGTACAGGGTGGCGATCTGGCGCTGGGCGTAGTCCGCGCTGGTGGAGGTGGCCATGAGCATCGTCCTTCCGGCGGCCGGTGAACCGTTGGTAAGGGACAAAAATGTAGGAGATGGAAGACGATCAGACAATAATGGCGTTCGTGGTTTCGGCCTGCGACCGCGGGACTGGGGTAGAGAGCGGCTTGGTTTGACAGGCCCGGACCGTCGGGGTATTGTATCCGCCCGGCACTGATCCGGGCGCGGTGCCCGAAAGGACCATGGGAGGATGGAGCAGGACATCGGCGAGCTGCTGGACGCCTGGCCGTTCGATCCCGAGGCCAACGTGCGCCGGATCTTCGGCGACGACGGGATGCCGAAGCTCCAGGTGCGGGTCGACCAGGGGGCGTTCCAGGGGATCCTGCAGCTCAACCTGAACGGCCGACCGGACGGTCGCCGACCGCACGGCGCCGAGTTCGCGCTCGACCACTACCGGAGCGCCCTCGAGCGGCACCGGCAGCAGCAGGGCGGTGCCGCGCGGGGGTTCGAGCTGGGCCGGGAGGCCTGCCGCGAGCTGTTCGACGAAAGCTCGCGGGTCTACGGCCGGTACGTCTTCCTGCTCCAGCTCAAGGACTACGGCCTGGTCGTCCGCGACACCGAGCGGAACATGGAGCTGTTCCGGTTCGTCAACGCCTACGCGGCCCACGAGGAGGACCGCCGGAACCTGGAGCGGTGGTGGCCCTACATCCTGCGGATCAACGCCACGGCCAGGGCCATGCAGGCGGCTGACCAGGGCGACTACGATCAGGCCCTGCGCACGGTGGAGGAGGTGCGGAGCCGGATCCGTGGCCTGCCCGAGATCGAGGCCGAGGAGTTCCACGTCGAGCGCGAGCGCTCGGAGCAGGCCCTGGACGAGCTGGCCCGCGAGCTGGCCGAGCGGCGCCCGCCCACCCGTCTGGAGATCCTCCAGCAGCGGCTCCAGGAGGCCGTCGAGCGGGACGAGTTTGAGCGGGCCGCGACCATCCGCGACGAGATCCGGCGGCTTGCCGACGGTGGCGAGCCTAGTCGATCCGCATGACCCGGGCGCGCCGCTGTCGATCCCGCGACCGGCGTGGGGCACCCTGACATGACCAAGCGCGACGGCCGTCGCGGGACCGGCAAGTCCGCACCGGCTCCCGAGTCCTCGTCGCCCAGGCGGGTGGCGACCCTCATGGTCAGCCTCGGCGAGGAGTTGGCCGCGGAGCTGCTGCAGCACCTGAGCGCGGCCGAGCTGGAGCAGGTGACCGAGGCCATGGCCGAGGTCAGGCAGGTCCTTCCAGGGGCGCGCGAGGAGGTGCTGGCCGAGTTCGAGGAGTCCCTGGCCCGTGGGGACGGCACGGTCCACGGCGGTCCCGAGTTCGTCCGCCGCCTGCTGACCCGCGCCCTGGGTCCTGAGCGGGCCGCGGCGGTTGCCGCTGCCATGGGTGGGGGCGAGCAGGACGGGTTCGGACTGCTGCGGCGGGCCGACCCCGCGGTGGTGGCGCCGCTGATCTCCCAGGAACACCCCCAGACCATCGCCCTGATCCTCTCCCAGCTCGAGTCGGCCCAGGCCGCCGGTATCCTCTCGCGGCTGCCGGCCGATCTGCAGGGCGAGGTCGCCGGTCGCGTGGCCGCCATGGAGCGCGTCTCGCCCGAGGTCTTGCGGGACGTGGAGGAGAGCCTGCGGGAGATGCTCGGCGAGGCGATGAGCGGCGGCCGGAAGGTCGGCGGTCCCGAGGTCGTGGCCGAGATCCTCAGCCAGGCCGGCCCGGGGTTGGAGCGGGGGGTGCTCGAGCGACTCGAGGGCCGGGACCCGGAGGTGGCGGAAGAGGTCCGCAGCCGCCTGTTGACCTTCGAGGATCTGGCCGGGCTCGACGACCGGGCCGTTCAGTCGTTGCTCAGGGAGATCGACCCGCGGGACCTGGTGCTGTCCCTGCGCGTCGCCGGCAAGGAGGTGCGCGACCGCTTCCTGAGCAACGTCTCCGAGCGCCGGCGCCAGCTTCTCCTGGAGGAGCTCGAGGTCATGGCGCCGGTGCGCCGACGCGATCTCGAAGAGGCGCAGATGCGGGTGATCCGACGGGTCCGGGAGCTGGAGGAGGCCGGGCTGGTCAGGCTGCCGCGGCGGGGTGAGGACGATCCCTACGTCTGATCGCCCCCCCGCCGGACCGGTTCGTTGACCGATCCGGCGGGGGGGCAGAGCCCGATCCCGATGACGCCCAGCAGCTCGGTCGGCATCGGGATCTAGTAAATTACGTTCTCGTCGACCAGGGCCAGCAGGGCCTGGTACCGGGCCGGGTGCCGCAGCTTGCCCAGGGCCCGCTCCTTGAGCTGGCGGACCCGCTCCCGGGTGAGCCCCATCAGGCCACCGATCTGCTCGAGGGTAAGGGCCTCGCTCCCGTCGAGCCCGAAGTAGAGCCGGATGATCCGCAGCTCGCGCTCGTCCAGGCTGTTGAGCACCTCCTCGAGTTGGTTGCGGGCCGACTCCTCCAGCACCTCGGCGTCCGGGGTCGCCTGGTTGTGGTCGGCGAGGATGTTGAGCAGGGACCGCTCGTCGTCCTCCTCGAAGGCCTCGTCCAGGGAGCGCACGGTCCGGGCCGAGAGCATGGTCTCGAGCACCTCCTCGGCCGGCCCGTCCAGG
>JBAZUN010000197.1:1545-4988 GCA_041661365.1 Candidatus Latescibacterota bacterium | reverse complement strand
GTCCAGGGCCTGAGCGATCTCCCCGATCCCGGGATCGCTCTCGCGGCCCTGGCCCAGCCGCCGCGAAACCCGGCTGATGTCCTTGAGGAGGCTGAGCTTGTTCAGCGGCAGGCGCACCGTGCGGGCGTGTTCGGCGATGGTCTGGAGGATCGACTGCTTGATCCACCAGACGGCGTAGGAGATGAACTTGTACCCCTTGGTGCCGTCGAAGCGCTCGGCCGCGGTGAGCAGGCCGAGGTTGCCGGCGCTGATGAGGTCGGACAGGGACAGCCCCCGGTTCTGGTAGTTCTTGGCCACGTCGATGACGAACCGCAGGTTGGCCTGCACCAGCTCGTCGCGAGCGACCAGGTCGCCCTCCTTGATCCGCGCGGACAGCTCGACCTCGCGCTCGCGGGACAGGGGCCGGGAGTCGGCGATGTCGTCGAAGTAGAGCCGCAGGGTGCTCTCCTCGTCGCTCAGGATCTCCTGCATGGTGTACCCCATCTCGGTCAGCCTTCCTTTCCCTCTGCAGAGCCGCGCCAGTGGGGGGACCCGGCGGCGCGGCGCGCGGCCAGCAGGGCATGGAGCTCGTCGGCCGTGGTGGAGCGGAGCAGGGCCTCCCTGAGCCCCTGGTCGCTGAAGGTTCCGGCCAAGGTGGCCAGCAGCGGCAGATACGGATCGCGGGTCTGAGCCGGCACCGCGACTAAACAGATGACGCGCACCGGTCGCCGGTCGTCCCCGGAGGGGAAGTCGATCGGTCGTCGGGCGACCCCCAGGGCCACCCCCAGCTCGCTGACCCAGCGGCTGCGGGCGTGGGGCAGGGCCACGCCGTCGTGGAGGATGGTGCTCTGCTGATTCTCGCGCTCGAGCACCGACTGCAGGAAGCCGAGGCTGTCCTGCACGATCCCCCGGCGGTGAAGCCGGTCGACCAGCTCCTTGATGGCGCCGATCTTGGTATCCGCACCCAGGTTGGGGACCAGCAGCTCCGGGTGCAGCCAGCCGTCGCAGATCTCGACCCCTGGGCGCGCATTTTCTGCGTCGCGGAGGGCCGATCCGAAGGCTGCCACGGTCTCCATCTTCCCTCTTCTCAAAGAGGTTAGGCCCGGTCACGTCCCGAGGCCGCAATTCTTGCAGGTCGAGGACTCAAGCCCCTGACCTGCTCGACGGGAGCGATCTCTGAAGGGAAGGGGTCGGCTCCTGTCCAGGGGCTCCCTCGGCCTTGTTTAGCAAACCGTGGGCCGAAGGCGGTTACGGAAGCCTAACCAGTAGGTTACAAAAGAACTTCCCGCGGAGGCTCGGGAGCGACGGGGCAGGGGGCGAGCCGGAAGAAGGGGGAAAGTGCAGATCCTGCGCGGTCGGTGGCTCAGGGCGGTCGCGGGCAGGAGGGTCAGCGGGCCGGCTTGGAGCCTGTCGGAGAACTTGCTTCGGTCAGCGAGGCTGCATCCTGGTGGCCGCCGGCAAGGCGCGCGAGCGGCGCCGCATCGAGGGGAGATGCGGCAAGCGAGCGGGCACAGGGACGTGGCCGGATCGAGAGCGATCCGGCACACGCTGCGGGCGGACACCAGGGGCGGCCGTAGCCCGAATGGGGTTCTCCGACAGGCTCCTAGATGATCCCGTACCGCTTGATCTTGTACTGCAGGGCGCGGACCGAGATCCCCAGCACCTGGGCCGCTTGCCGGCGATTGGCCGTGACCCGGCTCAGGGTGTGCCGGATCAGCTCGGCCTCCACGCTCTCCACGGTGCACCCCAGCCGCACGACGAACTCACCGAGGCCGGCGTCTGCCGCGCTCTGGACCCCGGGCAGGTGCTCGGCCCGGATGATCCGCTCCGGACAGGTGACCACCAGCCGCTGCACCAGGTTGCGCAGTTGGCGGACGTTGCCGGGCCAGCGGTGCTGGATCAGGTGCTCCAGGGCCTCGGGACTGAGCTGCTTGCGCGGCTCTCCCTGGGCCCGGCAGGCCTCCTCGAGGAACATCTCGGCGAGGACCGGGATGTCCTCGTGCCGCTCCCGCAGCGGGGGGACGTCGATCGGAACGACGTTGAGCCGGTAGTAGAGATCCTCGCGGAAGCCCCCCTGCTGCACGCTGGCCTCGAGGTCGCGGTTGGTGGCGGCGATGATGCGGACGTCGGCGTGGCGGATCTGCGGATCGCCGATCGCCTGGTACTCGCGGTTCTCGAGCACCCGCAGCAGCTCCACCTGGTTCTTCAGCGGCACCTCGCCGACCTCGTCGAGGAAGAGGGTGCCGCCGTCGGCCAGGGCGAACCGCCCGGGCTTGTCGGCGTGGGCCCCGGTGAAGGCGCCGCGCACGTGGCCGAACAGCTCGCTGGAGAACAGCTCCTCGGTGAACCCGCCGCAGTTGACCGCCACGAACGGTCCGTTGGCCCGGCGGCTCCGCTCGTGGATCGCCCGCGCCACCAGGTCCTTCCCGGCCCCGGTCTCGCCGCGCAGGAGGATCGGCACGTCGGACAGGGCCACCTGCTTGATGACCGTGGCCGCGGCCTGCATGCTCGGGCTGCGGCGGACGATCTTGCGGAAGGTGTCCTGGCCCTCGAGCCGGGAGTGCAGCTTGCGGTTCTCCCGCACCAGCTTCAGGTGCTCGCCGGCCCGGTTGACCAGCAGCCTCAGGTGTTCCAGGTCGACCGGCTTGGTGAGGAAGTCGAAGGCCCCCTTCTTCATCGCCTCCACGGCCGTGGAGACGTTGCCGTGCGCCGTCAGGATGATGGTCTGGGTGTCGGGGTGGTGGGCGCGGACGTGCTCGAGCAGTTCCATGCCGCCGGCGCCGGGCATGCGCAGGTCGGTGATCAGCAGGTCATACCCGTTTTCGGCCAGCAGGGTCCGGGCCTGGTTCCCGTCGGCCGCCACCTCGACGGCGGTTCCCGGCCGCGACAGGGCCTCCTGCAGCCCCTCGCGGATGAAGACCTCGTCGTCGGCGATCAGGATGTGGAGGTCGCGGGAAGGCATCGGGTCCACGCGGGGGTGGGGGAGAGGGAGCGACGTCGTGGGCCGCTCAGGCAGGAGAGACGCCGGGAGGGAGGGGCAGGCGCAGGGTGACCCGGGTGCCGCGGCCTTCCTGGCTGGTCACCTCGATCCCACCTCCGTGCTGGTGGACGATGCGCTGGGCGATCGACAGTCCGAGCCCGGTCCCTTCCTCTTTGGTAGTATAGTAAAACTCGAAGACCCGCTCCAGGTCGGCGGCCGGGATCCCCGGCCCGTCGTCGTCGACCTCCACCAGCACCTGGGTCCCGTCGAGGGAGGAGCGCAGGCCGATCCGCCCGCCGGGGGAGACCGCCTGGAAGGAGTTGATGAGGACGTTGAGCAGGGCCTGGCTGAGCTGATTCTCGTCGACCTCGATCGCGGGCAGACCGGGGTCCAGCTCGAGCTCGAGCCGGATCCCCCGCTCGCGGGCCTCGGGCTCGACCAGGGCGTGGACGTGGCTGAGCAGGTCGTTGGGCGACATCCGCCG
>JBAZUN010000197.1:0-1535 GCA_041661365.1 Candidatus Latescibacterota bacterium | reverse complement strand
GTGCAGGGCCGGGGGGCGCGAGAAGCGCAGGACGTTGCGCACGATCCCCTCCAGCCGGCGCATCTCGGTGCGGGCCACGGTGACCCGCCGCACGGCCCGGGGCGAGATCCCGCCACCGGCCCGTTCCAGGTCCTCCTGGAGAAGCTGGAGCTGGATGTCGATGGCGCTAAGCGGGTTCCCCACCTCGTGCGCCAGCGAGGAGGCCAGCCGGCCGAGGGCCGTCATCTTCTCGGCCTGCCAGATGTCCCGCTCGATCCGTTTCAGGTCCGAGACCTCGCGGAGGACCAGCAGGATCCCGGCCCCGGCCTCAGCGGTCGCACCGGAGGTTCGGGGCAGGTGGCCGGCCGACAGCCGTAGCCACCGCGGCTCTCCTCGCTGACCAGGGCGATGCAGGTCCTGGTCCGCAACCGCCTCGCCGGCCAGGGCCCGGGTCACGAACCGCAGGGCGCCGGGATCGACGGCCAGCACCTCGCCGAGGGCCTCGCCCTCGCGGACGGTCCGGCCCAGCAGTTCGCCGAAGGCCGCGTTGACCAGCAGGACGCGGCCATCGGGATCGCAGGCGGCCACCCCCTCGGGGAGGGCGGCCAGGACCCGGGCAGGGAGGAGGGGATCGGAATCGGGTTCGGAGGGCTCGGTCCGGGTCATTGACAGGGCTGTCCGCGGGAGTAGGTTCAGACCACGGTGGAGGAGAATAAGGGAGCCGCTCACCAGGCGCGCAACCGGGCGATGTTCGACGCCATCGCCCGGCGGTACGACCTGCTCAACCGCCTGCTCAGCGCCGGGGTGGATCGGTACTGGCGCCGACGGCTGCTGGTCGCGGCCGGCCGGTCCAAAGCCGGTCCGGTCCTCGACCTGGCCACCGGCACCGCCGACCTGGCCATCGGCCTCTGCCGGTTTCCCGAGGTCAAGGTCGTCGGGGTCGACGCGGCCCGGGCCATGCTCCAGCGCGGCCGGGCCAAGGTGCAGGGGCGTGGGCTGGAGGACCGGATCGCGCTCCTGACCGCGGACGCCGAACTCCTTCCCTTTGCCGATGGTGCCTTTGGCCTGGTCACCGCGGCCTTCGGGGTGCGCAACTTCGCCGATCCCGGCGCGGCCCTCGCCGAGGCCGGTCGGGTGTTGCGGCCGGGGGGGAGCCTCCTCGTGCTCGAGTTCTCCGAGCCCACGGCGCCGCTCTTCCGGCAGGTATACAGGTTCTATTTCAGCCAAGTCCTGCCGCGGCTGGGCCGCTGGATCTCGGGACATCCGGAGGCGTACGGCTATCTGCCGCGTTCGGTCTCGGCCTTCCCCCAGGGGCCGGCGTTCCTGGCGCTGCTGCTCAAGGCCGGCCTGGTCGAGGCCACGGCCACGCGGTTGACCTTGGGCGTCTGCACCCTGTACGAGGCCCGGCGGGACGGGGCCGCTGATTGCATTGACTTCCCAAGGCGGGGGTTCAAGCCACTGGCTTTAGCCAGTCAGCTTTAGCAGTTATCTTCGATGGCCGAAGGAGGGTGCGATGGCGGACTACGCACACCACGGCCATACGGTTACGGAGCTGA
>JBAZUN010000196.1:5653-10296 GCA_041661365.1 Candidatus Latescibacterota bacterium | reverse complement strand
AACTCGTCGATCAGCCGGTTCATCTGGACGCAGTGATCCGGCTCGACGGTCTGCTTGGCCTTCATGGCATGGACCAGGATCCCGTGAAGCAGGGTGAGCCACCGCACGTACTGGGCCGTGGCTGCCTGGTCAGCGGAATCGGCCGGCGCCTTGACCCGCTGGGCCATGAAGTAATAGGTAACGATCTCGCTCAGCTCGTCGGCATGCTGGTCCTTGTTGTTCACCCAGCGGACGATCTGGTTGTAGTTCGGCGGGGTCGCGGCCGACAGCTCGGTGATCTGCTTCATCGACTTCTCGATGGTGGTGACGTGCTCCTTCATCGCGCTGAAGCGGGTCTCGTCGTCGAAGATCCCGCACGGAATCTGGCAGTGGGCCCCGGCCTGGGGAGCGAACGCATAGGTCAGCACCAGGGCGATCACGGTGAACGGTCTCCAGCCCATTCTTGGCCTCCATGTTGAGGTGATCCATGACCGTGAATGCACGGCCAACAGGAACGCAGAGCGAAGGTACAAGTCCTGGTCGAAAGTCAAGTTCCCCATCGTCCGAGACCGTTTCCTCATCACGCTGACCGCGGACAGGAAGCTCGGACATGGTGGAACAGAACTGGCCCGGGTAAGAGGTCTCCCCGGTGTTGATCGTTCGAAAAGTATCATTGTTGATCTTTTCAATCTCTCTATTGATACTTTATTGTTCACAGATAAGCTTTCGTCTATCATGTTTGCGCCGTTCACCTTGGAGTTGTCATGTCGATCCAGTTCCAGTAAAAGTCCCTTTTCAACGTGTCATCACTGAGATATCACCAGTCGCTTCATCGATCACCACGCTTGCCAGATGAGATCTCGTAGAATTCGGTTATTATATTGATAATTAATGACTTACGTTTTGATGTAGGCGCCGGAAACTGAGCTATGAGGGCAGTGGCACGGCTCTTGCGATAGTAGGGGGCGCAGGCCGAATAGGCGGCCTGAGGAGAGCAGCCATGGGAAACCTTAGAGATCTGCTGGAGCAGCGACCCGATCGCACCGAGGCCTGGAGAGATTGGGTAGGCTTGGTCGCGGCCACGATCACCCTGACGGGGATTGTCGCCGCGGTGATCTCCTGACGAATTCGACGTCAGACCACCTCACAACCACACAACCAAGGAGATACGCCATGAAGCGTTTCGGATTCCACGAAGTCCTGGTGAAGGGGCTGGCCGCGGTCAATTTCAACCTCCTCTTCGCCGCCGCCTTCGCGCTGGCAGTGCTGTTGGCCGCCGCCGGGCTCCTGGCCTGACGAAGGCCCACTCCCGGCGGGACTCCGCGACCGCGGAGTCCCGCCCCTGCCGGGCGGGGCGATCCGTTCGACAGCTAGTTCCGGCTGGCTAACGGGGCTTCCCAATCACCCCCGACACGCAGACTGAAGTCGCCGGCCGCTGACCACCGCGCCGCACCACCCTCCCGCCTCCAGTACCCTCCCGTCCCGTCGTACCCTCCTCGGCGAGTACCTCAAGCCGGCGTTTATAGATCGGGAGCGACGGCACTACTGTGGACCCGCGCGAACCGCGATATTACCGCATCGACCCCCGAGCTGCCTGACCCGTACGCGCGGATCGCGCTCCATCCTGGAGTGATCCTTGCCCGACCCCTGCGTTCCCCTGCCGCGCCGGCTCGCGCTGGTGGGCGCCCTGTATCGGCGGCTACCCATGTTCAGGGGTAAATACTCCCTGGCCCAGCGGTACCTTGCACCGAGGATGCGACGCCGGGGATACCGCACGGTGGTCCGCCTTCACGGCCCGGGAGGCGGTCGACTGATCTGTCACCTGGACGACTGGATCCCCTGGACCGTCTTCGTCTTCGGACGGTACATCTCCGAGGCCCGCTACGAGGACTACCTGCTCTCGCGGGTCCGGCCGGGACCGTCGGTATTCCTCGACATCGGGGCGAACATCGGGTACTACACCGTCCAGTTGGCCAGGCTGGCAGGCCCGCAGGCCCGGATCCACGCCTTTGAGCCGATGTCGATCCAGGGCGCGGTGCTCGAGGAGAACCTCCGGCTGAATCATCTGGCCAACGTGGTGGTCAATGCCTCGATCGTCTCCGACTCGGTGGGGGTCCAGCGGATCTACTTCTCGTCTCCCGAGAACACCGGGCAGTCCTCGGTGGCCAGGCCTTCGGGGTACCACGAGGATCGACCGGCCACGACGGTGGATGCCTACTGTCAGTCAAAGGGAATCGCTGCCGTCGAGCTGGTCAAGATCGACGTGGAGGGGCACGAGCTCCACGTCCTCCGCGGCATGGAGCAGATGCTGCGCGAGGGGCGCGTGGAGCGGGTGGCAACCGAGCTGGACGAGGAGCTGCTGGCGGCCAACGGCGCCTCCGGCGACGTCCTCCCCTCCCTGATGCGAACCCATGGATACGAGCCCCATCGGGTCCGGGCGGGCCGGCTCGTCCCCTTCACGACTTCCGGCGACGAACAGGTGGTCGTGTTCCAGCGGATTGAATCCCGGCAACCGACCATTGACCCCGGGGATGAATCGAATGGGCTTGCGTCGGCCCGCACCCGCCCTTACTGTGTCGCACCATGAGTGAGATCCCCGGAGCTCGATCCCGACCGCGCGACCTGGTCCTGACCCCTGGCTGGTTCGCCGTCTTCATGGCGCTCCAGGCCGTCGTGCTGGCCGGGTCGCTGCTCTGGTCGCCGGCCTTCTTCCTGCTGCTGGGCTTGGCCGTTCTCGGCCTGCTCTACGCCGTTGGGGTGCTGCTCTCCCCGTGGCTGCTCATCCCCCTGCTGCTGTTCAGCACCGGCCTCGACAGCGCGGCCCGTCTGGGAGAGAGCGCCGGACCGCGCTTCCACCTCACGGCGTTCCACGTCTGCTTCATCCTCATGCTGATCGCCATCGCGATCAACGCCTTCCTGCGGCGGCGGACCCGCTTCCCGCGCTTCGAGCTGACCCTGCCGCTGGCCTTCTTCCTGGGCAGCGTCGCCCTGTCCCTGACCTATACCCCGAACCACCCCGAGGCGACGATCAGCTTCGTCCGGCTCTCCTGCCTGGTGGCCTTCGCCTACATGGCGCAGGTGATCGTCGACTCCAGGCGGGCGGTGTCGGCCGTGATCTGGTGCATGGCCCTGATGACCATCTTCGGGGCCGCCATGGGAGGGTACCAGGTCATCACCGGCCGTTTCCACCTGCCGGTAAAGGTCATCGAGGCTCTCGGCGGTAACGTGCCCCGGGCCACGGCGACCTTCCAGAACCCCAACATCTTCGCCGAATTCCTTCTGGACGGCTTCCTCCCTACCCTGGCCGTTCTGCTCAACATGCGGACCGCCCCGTTCAAGAAAATCATCTACCTGCTGGCCGTGGTCGCCGGAGCCGCCGGCCTGCTGGCCTCCTTCAGCCGTTCGAGCTGGCTGGCCGCCATGATCGGCGTGATGGTGGTGCTCTGGCTGAGCGGCAAGCTGCGCTACTTCTTCATGGTCGCCCTGAGCGGCGTGATCGGCGTCCTGGCGCTGAAGGAATTCGTCCCCTTTGCCGCGTACATCTTCGAGCGCTTCACCTCGATCTTCGACGTGGTGGAGCGCTTCGGCTACGTGGGCACGGCCTCGGGCACGGCCCGGGTCTACCTGGTCATCGCCGCCCTGTTCATCTTCCTCGACCATCCGCTGCTGGGGGTCGGCTGGCGCGGCTTCCCGATGGTCTTCCCGGCCTATGCCCCGGTCGGGTACCCGCACTGGACCCACGTCAAGGAGTCGCACACCTTCTTCGCCATGATCCTGGCGGAGCTGGGCCTGATCGGGTTCGTCGCCTTCTGCTGGTTCGTGCTGCGGACCTTGCGCCGGGGCATCGCCGCGGTGCCGCGGATGCAGGACCCGTTCCTGCGCGCCGTCCTCATCGGCCTGGTGGCGGCCTTCGTCGCCGCCCAGGTCAGCCAGAGCTTCAACGGCACCCACGCCGAGAACATGTTCTGGTTCTACATCGGCATGCTCTACGCCGTGATCCACCTGGACGAGGAAAGCCGATCGGCAGCGGGCGCCTGATCGCGGCACTCCCCGTTGCGCCGCCTCCCGTCCCTCAGTCGACGACCAGACCTTGCCCGGTCACCCGCAGCCGCAGGGCGCGGGTGTCGGCCTGCCCCTTCTCCACGATGTGCCCCATGTAGACCACCAGCACCACGTCGGGCTCCACCTCGACCGCCTGGTGGTTCGCCCAGGCCGGATAGTCGAGGATCGTCCCCGCGTCCCAGTTGCGACCACCGTCGAAGCTGAGGTGGGCGCTGAGGTAGGGGAATCGGTGAACGGCCACCAGGGCGCCGCCGCGGGTGCCGGTCAGGGTGATGCAGTACCCCGGGAAGGGACCGAAGGCGGCCGGTCGCCAGGTACGGCCGCCGTCGAGGCTGTGCACCTGCCACATGAACGGCCAGGGACCGGGGCGACCGTACCCGATCACCTCGCCGTCGTCCACCTCGGCCAGGCCGATCTCCGAGAAGTTCCCCGGGCAGAACCACTGGGTCTGCTCCGGCCGCTGCGGGTTGTTGGCGTCGCAGCGGACCGGCGTCTCCCAGGTCCGGCCGTCGTCCGCGGAGCGGAAGACGAAGTTCGTCGATCCACCGTCCGCCCCGCAGTAGACCGGCACCAGCAGGGTGCCGTCCCGCAGCCGCAGGGGC
>JBAZUN010000196.1:0-5643 GCA_041661365.1 Candidatus Latescibacterota bacterium | reverse complement strand
GGCCGGCCGGAGGGATAGGCCGGCAGGGAGAAGGCCGGCGGCCACGGCCCTCGGACCGTCAGGGACCGGGGCTCGGTCCAGGTACGACCCTGGTCGGCGGATTCCACCGCGTAGATGGCCTGGTCCACCGGCACCTGGTCGCGGCCGTGGACGCAGACCCAGGTGCCGTCGCGGCGCGCGAACGGGGCCCCGAACCCCTGCGGCAGGGTCGCCGGCTCGGGCGTGGACCAGGCGCGGCCGCCGTCCTCCGAGCGCACGACCACGGCCCGGCTCACCTGGCCGGCGTTCGGGTTGCCGAAGGGGATCTGTAGGGCCAGGTGACCGGAGTCGCCCTGGATCAGGGTGGGGTAGCTCTGGTAGGCCTCGGGATCGACCGTTGGGCAGGGCGTGATCCAATGCGGCGCCGGCGGCGACGGCTCGAAGCCGGCCGAGGCGCCGAAGGGCGCGCCCTCCACCTCGAGGTCGGCAAAATGGGCCGAGTCGTTGACCGCGGTCACCTCGGCCATCAGGCCGACGCGGCCGGCGGCCAGGGTCAGGTCGACCACGTCGAAGGCCAGGCGCCCCTCGATCCAGGCACGGATGCGGCTCCCGCGGCATTCGAGCCGGGCCTCGTACCAGCGGCCGTGCTCGGGGCAGACACCGGGCACCAACCCGAGGTGCAGGTAGCGCTGCAGCGGCGTCCCGTCGGCCTTGACCAGACCGGCCCAGAAATGGCGGTTGCGGTTCTGCTGCCCGCCCCAGGGGACGTCCAGGGCGTAGTACCGCCCCATGTCCTGCAGGCGGAAGAGCAGCCGCACCCCGCCGTACCACCCGCGGAAGAGGAAGCGGAACCGCGCGGTCAGATCGGTGAAGACCCGATCCCGGCAGACGGCGACGTACTCCTTGCCGCCCCCGTCCGGCGGGATCAGCTCGCCGTGGGGACCGTCCTGCCACTGCCCGTTGAGGAAGCACCACCGCGAGCCGTCGTCGAACCTCAGCCGTTCCATGTCACCCTCCCGGGTATCGGGCCGGCGAACCGACTGCCGGCCCGTCTGCACAGCGCCGGCACCGACCCCGGCCAAGCCCGTACGAAGCCCGGCGACGAGCGGGCTGTCAAGCCTGGAACCGACCCGACCGACCGCTTATATTGACGCTCAACTCACAGCCGCCAGGGTCGCCGATCCCGGTTCCCCGACGGCGACTTCCCGCTCGCTCCTTACTTCGATGCCGTTCGTCGGTTGCCGATGACCCCTCGCGAGCGCCTGCTGGCGCCCTTCCGCGGCGTGACGCCCGACCGCCCCTGCTGGACCGCTGATCTGACGTATTGGTACACGGCGGCGATTGAGCGTGGCCGGCTCGATCCCCGTTACCAGGGGAGCGAGGGGTTCAAGCGGCTGCACGAGGATTTGGGCGTCTGTTATTACTACCACTACGGCGCCGGGGTCTTCACCTCCAGCTTTGACGGGGTAGAGACCGCGGAGCAGACCGAAGGCCAGGTGCGCCGGCGCTGGTGGCGGACCCCGGTAGGAGAGTTGGAGGAGCGCTGGGAGTACCTGCCCCAGTCCTGCTGCTGGGCCCACGTCGAGTACCCGGTGCGAACCGCGGCCCAACTCAAGGTGGTGCAGGACCTGTTCCGGCGGACCCGTCACACCCCTACGCCGCGGATCTACGAGGAGGCCGCCGAGTTCCTCGGCGAGCTGGGCCTGCCGATCGCCGCGGCGCCCCGCGCGCCCCTGCCGGCGCTGATGGCCGATTGGTGCGGGGTGATGAGCACGATCTACCTGCTGGCCGACGAGCCGGCGGCCGTCGCCGATACCCTGGGATCCATCGACCATGCCAACGACGCGGCCTTCGACTGCCTGGCCGCCGGTCCGGCCGAGCTGGTGCACTTCTGCGACAACCTGGACAGCGGGAACTGCGCCTCGCTCTTCGCCGGTCATATGGAGGAGTACTACCACCGTCGCCTTGCCCGGCTCCACGCGGCCGGCAGGTTCGCGGCCGTGCACCTGGACGGCACGGTGCGCGGCCTCCTGCCCAAGCTGGCGGCCTGCGGCTTCGACGCGGTCGAGTCGATCACCCCGGCGCCGGTGGGCGACGTCGAGGTCGAGGACCTGCGGACCGTGGCCGCCGCTGACCGGACGATCCTGTGGGGTGGGATCCCCGGCGCCATGTTCGCGGCCCCCTGGACCGAGTCCCAGGTCCGCGAGCACACCCGCCGCCTCCTGGCCGCCGAGGGGAACCACGGTCGCCTGATCGTGGCCAGCGCCGATCAGATCCCGCCCGACGGCCGGATCGAGCTGTGCCGCGCCATCGCCGAAACCATCGAGACCTTCTGAGCCGGAGCTTCCACGGCATCGCTGCGCCAAGGAAGGACACAGGCCCGGTTTCTTGGTCCGAACGGCCCCCAACCCGAACCTCCGTCGAGCCGTTCCCGTCCGTCAGTCTCCCTCGGCGCCCTCGCCGCTGCCCCTGGGGTGACACTGGTAGCAGGCCGTGGATTCGTAGGTGTACCTCTGCACCTCGCGGTGATCGCGATCGGCGGAGCGGCGGTCGTGCTCGCCGTCGTGGCACTCGGTGCAGGTGAAGCGGCTATAGTCGGGCCGCTCCAGGTGGCAACTGGCGCAGCGATCACGGTAGCGCTGGTGGCTCCCCCGTCGCAGCGGGAACTCCGCCTCGTGGTCGAAGGTGGACGGCCGCCAGGCGACGGTGCCGTGGCAGTCGGCGCACTGGGGTCCGAAGTGGTCGGCCGGGGCGTCCCCCTCGTGGCAGGACCCACAATCGGCCGGAGTACCGGCGAAGCGGCCCTCGGCGTGGCAGGCGGCGCACCCGGCCGTGGCGTGCGCTCCGGTCAGGACGAACCCCGTCGTGGCGTGATCGAAGACGGCGGGCCGCCAGGCCTCGGGACCGTGACACTCCTCGCACTCCCTGGCGAAGGCCAACTCCTGGTGACTGGGGTCGGTCGTGGCCAGGTAGTCCTGGCCATGGCAGGACCAGCAGTCCTTCGGCAGGGGGCCGAGGGTCCCGTCGCGATGGCAGGCGGCACAGACGGCTCGGGCGTGCGCCCCCTCGAGCGGGAAGCCGAGACGGGCGTGATCGACCCGGGCAGGCCGCCATGACCGCGAGGTATGGCAGTCGGCGCAGGTGGTGGCGTACCCGGCCTCGAGGTGGTTGGGCTGGCGGGTCGTCGAGTACTGGTCGAGGTGGCAGGTCTCACACGCCTGGTCGACGCCGGCGAACCCCGACCCTTTGTGGCAGTCGGCGCAGTCCATCTGCTGATGACCGCCGACCAGACCGACCCCCTGGTGCACCTCGGCCACGGTCCACAGCGGCGAGCGGCTGTCCTGGCACCCGGCCAGGCCCAGACCACAGGCGACGAGGAGAAGACCCAAGCGCGCACTCATCGGTCAGCCGATCCGGGTCAATGGGTCCAGGTTAGCCCGGCGGCGGCCCGGGTCCGCAGGTGCTGGAACTCGTCGATCTCCTCCTCCACCCGCAGGTCCCAGGTCAGGCCGCGACCGGGGGCGAAGCGCAGGCCGAGGTGGGGCCGGGCGCGGAAGCGCCATTCCGGTCTGCGGTCGGGCTCCCAGCGAAAGGCCGTGCCCACGGCGCCAAAGGTGCCCGACCACCGCCGTCTCCAGGGGGTCTGAACCTGGAGGCTGAGCTGCTCGAGCTGCCGCCAGCGGCTCCAACTGTCGCTGACGGCCAGGGTAAGGTTGGCACGGGACAGCAGGGGCAGGCCACGGCGCTGCACGACGAGCTGCTCGGTGCGCAGGCGACGCCCTCCCCGCGTGGCGCGCAGGTGAAGGGAGACCACGGTCGAGCTGCCCCAGGGCTGGCTGGCCCACGCGGTCAGGTCGTGGACCCGACTGCCGTACCGGCCGGTGTCGCCGGCCACCGGGACCGGCCAGGCCGAGGGGAGCCGCTGGCCGTACCCGGCACCGGCGGATCGCCCGGTCCGGGAACGCCAGGCCGCCCGGGTCTGTCCCGACAGCCACCGGCCAGATGTCGGATCGACCTCGGTGCGCACGGTCCCCTCAAGGCTGGCGCCCGCGCGCCATCGGCCGTCCAGTCCCAGGCGCCACCGACCGGCGCCGTCGTCCCCCTGGTCTCGCAGGAAGGCCGCCCCGGCCTCCCAGGCCCTGGCCCGCGGGTGCCAGCGCATCTCGCTCCCCCATTGGGCCGCGCCGCGCGAGATCGGCAGGTTGGCTCGCCAGAAGGGGACCTGGTACCCACCGGTGAAGCCGGCCGACCAGTCGGCGCGGTGGCCTGTCCAGGTGATCCCGTCCGCGCTCCAGGGGACGATGGCCCGTAGCTCCGGCAGGTGGCGACCGGCCTGCAGCACCCCACCGGCGACCTTCATCTCGAGGAAAGCGGCTCGGACCTGGCGCCGGCTTTCGTACGGGTTGGCGTCCCCGAAGTAGCGCTCCTGCAGTCCCTGCCTGGCCCGCAGGTCGAGGTGGAAGCGCGCCGCGCGGCGACCCAGGGTCGGCGTGGCGAGGCGGACCTGGCCCCGCAGGTCCTGGTAGTCGGCGGCCAGGTTGTTCCGCTCGGTCAGCAGGCTCCACCCCAGGGTGACCCGGCTGTCCCAGCCGGGCGCGGCAGCCAGCGGCAGAGCCAGGGCCAGCAGCAGCGCCGCGGAGCCCAGGGCGCGAGGGCCGTACTCAGTCGCCGAAGCCATGGGGGTGGCACTCCAGGCAACGGGCGTCCCGCGGATCCAGACCGCGGTGCCCCTCGACGGCGAGGGAGAACTCGTGGCAGGCGGCGCAGGTATAACTCGCGTAGTTGCCGCCTTGCTGGTGGCAGCGGTCGCAGGGCTGCTCGTGATGGCCGCCGCGGATCTCGAACCAGGCCGGGTCGTGTCCTCCCTCCCACCTGTCCAGGGTGTGGCAGGCCTGACAATCCGGACCCGCGGTCAGGTGCACCGTGACCGGAGCCCGACCGAAATCGCGCTCGTGGCAGTCGTAGCAGGTGCGTGCGACCGCGGCCCGCTGATAGGTGGCCTCGCTGGGATGACACTGGATGCAGTCGACCGCCGCGTGGGCTCCCCAGAGGGGGAAGGCGGTCGCAGCGTGGTCG
Organism: Candidatus Latescibacterota bacterium; assembly: GCA_041661365.1. GTDB lineage: Bacteria > Latescibacterota > UBA2968 > UBA8231 > UBA8231 > CAITNQ01. The sequence continues at coordinate 588 of JBAZUN010000196.1, read as the reverse complement.
AATCCGGTGGGAGCCCACGACCAAGTGTCGTGGCAGCGCTCGCAGTCGGCTCCCAGCGCGCCCTGATGGCGGTCGGCGTGGCAGCTCAGGCAGGCAGGCCGGGCCGACGAGAAACGCTCGACCCGGTGGCAGTCGCGGCAGCCCCGGTCGGCGTGGCCTCCCTGCAGCAGGAAGCCGGTGGCCTCGTGGTCGAAGGCCACCTCCCGCCAGCTCTTCGTCGTGTGACACTCGGTGCAGGCCCACCGTAGCCCGTGGTGAGGAGAGCGGATCTTGGCGCCGGCCACGGCCGGCCAGCCCATTAGTCCGACCAGGAGTAGACAGAGCAGCCGCGGGCTCATGGCGGTCCCCCCTCTGGCCCGTGGCAGGAGCCGCAGTCAACGGCCAGGGGGCGGTAGCGGCGGAACCGGGCGCCGGCGGCGGTCTGCTCCTGGAGGTGGCAGCGCTCGCACGGCACGCCCACGTGGGCCCCGTCGAGCCGGAACCGCGCCGAGTCGTGGTCGAAGGGGACCGGGGTCCAGGCCTGCTCGGCGTGGCACGAGCCACAGTCCTGGACCAACTGGCCCTGGTGACGGTCCTCGTGACAGTCGC
>JBAZUN010000195.1:0-10309 GCA_041661365.1 Candidatus Latescibacterota bacterium | reverse complement strand
CCCGCTCGACGCCGTGGAGGGAACACCTGCCCTTGACCGTCACCCGGTACGCGGTCACCGTGGAATCGACCGGCTCGTACCGCAGGATCTGTCCCTTGAAGACGGCCTTGGGCCAGCGGTCAGTGGCCAGCACCTTGCGCATGTCGCGGTCGCGCTTGCCGATGCCGGTGTCCAGTCCGTCCAGCTCCACCTCGAAGAGGAGCCGACTCTCCCCGGCGAACAGCTCGGCCCCCGGCCACCAGGCGTACCCATCGATCCGGTCGGTCTTCCCGGCAAAGGAAAAGCCGGCCACGGTCGACACGAACCGGACCTGGTTGTCGCGCGCCTGGCGGTCGACCTGCCACTCGCCGGCGCCGGCGCTCCCGGCGTATCCGGCCAACGCCAGGACCACGAGCATCCATCTCATGGTCAGACCCTCCCGGGGGAGTTCAGTCATTGGGAGCGCCCCGGGCGATCCAGGCCCGGACCACGGCTTTATCCGCGGCACTCAGCGCCCCCCGGTTCCGGGGCATCAGGCTCCCCTCCATCCCGGGGCCGCCGGTGATCTTGAGGTAGAGGTAGCTCCGGTCCGGGTCACCGGGGGTCACCAGGCTCAGCCCCGGCACGCTGCTCGCCTTCCCCACCAGGTTGGTCCAGGCGCGGTCCGCGCTGAGGTTGGGGTATTCGGCATCGGCGTGACACCCGGACAGGGCGCACGAGGGGCCAAGCACCTGGCTCTGGACCAGGGTGAAGGTCGTGTCCACGGGCTGGCCGTCCCCCGGACCAGGGGTCTCCGGGTCCCAGACCATCTCGGTGTCGGTGGTGATCCGGTCCGAGCAGGAGACCATCAAGGGGAGCAGGACCGCGGTCGCGGTCGTGAGCCATCGTCGCCGCGTCCTCATACGCCACCTCGTGGCTGAGAGGGAAGATGGTCGGAAATGCAAAGGGCGATTGTACCGTTCACCCCACGGTATGTCAACCGCGCCGGCCTCCTCCCCTTCCCCTGGTTGCACCCCGTGGACCTGTGTATCTTCCCCGTCGTTCGACGCCGCGAGCCCGGCGCACCCCACCCGGGTACCGCTCCCGGCCGATCCACCCGACACCGCAGAGGAGTACCATGGCCTCGACCTCGTTCGAGCAGGAGTGGCAGCGCAAGGTCGCCCAGGTCCGCGCCTCCTCCTTCTGGCAGCAGGTGTCCGCGCCCCCGGCGGCGCGGCTCGAGCGGAGCCTCGCCGGACCGCGGCGAGGAGAGATCGCGGTGGACGGGGATTGGGTCCTGACCGGCGAGGGCGACCTGACCGCCGACGGGCCGGGCCGGTTGGCCCTGGAAGATCTGCTCCGTTCCCTGCGGACGCGGTTCGGCGTGTCGCTGCGCGAGAAGGGAACCGGTCCCCGCCTGGTCTTCCGCCTGGACCCCGACCCGTCGGTCTCGCGCTGGGAGACCGGGTTCTCCCTGGCCGTGGGACCGGAGCGGATCACGGTGCAGGCCCCTTCCGAAGGCGCGCTCCTGCGGGCCAGCCTGTTCCTCAGCAACTACTGGAGCCTCAGGCGCAACCTCTACCTTCCCGCGGGCCGGAGGCGCGTGCGGCCGCGGGTCTCCCTCCACCTGGGGGCCGACCTGTGGGGCGGGTTCTGCACCACCCAGGCCTGGATCCACGGCCGCGAGACCGACGACAACTTCCTCGAGCTGGCCCGTATCGGCGTCAACGGGGTGCCGCTGATGGTCCTCTTCGAGGACTACCTCGATCCGGAGGGGGGGAGCCCCTTCGCCCAACTTGCCAGTTCCCGCGCCCGCGCCAACCGGCAGCGCCTGGCCCAGTTGGCCCGCCAGGCGGCCCGGGCCGGGGTCCACCCGTTCCTGATGGCCTACAACCCGAAGCCGGCTCCCGACCATCCGCTGTTCTCCGCCTGTCCCGAGTCCCGCGGCGCGGTCCAGAGCGGCGGTGCCTTCCGCACCCTGTGCACCAGCGACCCCGAAACCCGGCGCTTCCTCGCCGAGTCCTGGGCCTCGCTCTTCGCCGAGATCCCCGAGCTGGGAGGACTGCTGGCGATCACCGGCGGCGAAGGGTTCTACCACTGCTTCATGCGCAGCGGGCAGGCGGCCGGGGACTGCCCCCGGTGCTCGCGGCGCTCGGGTTCGGAGGTGGTGGCCGAGCTGGTCAACGAGGTGGCCGCGACCATCCGGCGGGCTAACCCCGAGGCCCGGCTCCTCACCTGGCCGTACTCCGCCGGCCACTGGTCGCACGACCGCGACCAGGACGAATTCATCGGCGGCCTCGACCCGCAACAGGTGATCTTCCAGACCGAGATCGACAAGGACTCGGTGGACTGGCGGCCGGCCGGGTACGCCAAGAACATCTGGGACTACTCGATGAGCAAGGTCACGGTCAGCGAGCGCTGCCGTCGGCAGCGGATCCTCTGCCGGGACCGCAAGCTCCCCTTCTCGGTCAAGCTCGAGGTGAATACCTCCATCGAGTGCCTGAGCGTGCCGTACCTGCCGGCCGTGGAGAACCAGCGCCGGATCTGGGAGAACGCCGTCCGCCTGAGGCCGGAGGCGATCCACTCCCGCTGGCTCTTTGACGGGGCCTGCAAGGCGCCGGCCGAGGAGCTGGGGTTCTGGGCGATCTGGGGCCGGGGCACCGAGTTCGCCGACCTGAGCCGCGTGGTGACCGCCTTGACCGAGCGGGACTTCGGCCGGCAGGCGGCCCGCGGGGTCGCCCGCGCCTGGTCCCGCTTCTCGGCGGCCATGCGCCACCACCCCCAGCTCGACTACTACGTCGGCTCGTACTTCGTCGGCGTCGGCCAGCCACTGGTCCTCGACCCGGACCGGGCCACCCTACAGGCCGGTCTGGACCCGGCCTTCTTCGGCCAGTTCTACTGGCTGTGGGAGGACACCGCCACCGACGACGACGCGGCCTTCGCCAACAAGAAGGCCCTGTTCTTCAGCAGCCCGGGGTTCCGGGCCCTGGCCCGGCGCGGCCCCCGACGCGGTCAGGACGTGGCCCTGGACGAGTTGCGCGAGCTGGCCCGGCTCTGGGAGCTGGGCGCCCGCGACCTGGCCCGGGTCGCGGCCAAGGTGCCGCGTGCCTGCCGGAAACGGTACGCCCAGGAGCGGATCCTCGGCCAGCACCTGGCCTACACCTGGCGCTCGGCGGCCAACGTCGAGGAGTTCCTGCGGCTCCGGGATATAGTCCGGGCCTACAGCGGACAGAGCTGGGTGCGCTCGGGACACCTTCGCGAGAACCTGCGCGACCTGGCCCGCATGGAGGAGCTGGCCCGCAACGAGCTGGCGATCGCCCGCCGGGAACTGACCCTGGTCAAGGGCGTCGATTTCCTCGACCTGGGCCTGCGGCTGGACATGGGCACCTGCGACACCACGACGATCCTCGCGGCCAAGATCCGGCAGGTGGAGCACCTGCTCAGCGTCGAGCTGCCGGCCTGGCGCCAGTCCCTGAAGCGATGGTAGGGAGGAGGAGGCGATGGACTATACCCCGGCCTTGATGGGCACCCTGCAGAAGCTGCCGCTCTTCCAGGATCTGTCGCCCAGCCAGCTCAAGCTGCTGTTCAAGCTGTGCAGCCAGGAGAGCTACCCAGTCGACGAGGTGCTCTGCCGCGCCGGCGGGGACAGCGACCGGATGTTCATCCTGCTCGCCGGCAGCGTCGAGGTCCGCACGGACACGGGCAAAATCCTGGTCCGGGAAACCGCGGTGACCACCATCGGCGAAGCCGGGATGCTCACCGGCGAGCAGCGGTCGGCCTCGGTGGTGGCCGTGGTCCCGGTGACCACCCTGGCCATCCAGCGCCGGCCCCTGATGCGGCTGATGCAGCAGGACGCCAACCTGGCCATCCAGCTCTACCGCAACGTGCTGCTCGAGGTGCGGCAGAAGATGATCGCCGTAGACCGGCGGATCGAGGAGATGGTCTGAGCCGGCCGGCAACCCTCGTACATCCGACCTTCCGAGTCGGCGGCGACGGTCAGCTCCTGCCGACCATCAACTGACCGCGCCGGGCCACGGTCCGGCCTTTGAGGATCACCCGGTCGACCCGCTGCAGGGCCTCGGGCTCGCACCGCGGGTCCCCCTCGACCACGATCAGGTCGGCCGCCTTGCCCGGCTCCACCGTGCCCACCTCGGCCGCGATCCCGGTCGCCTCGGCCGCGGTCCGGGTCATGGACACCACCGCCTCCATCGGGGACCACCCGTAGAGCCGCACCAGGGCTGCCGCGCTCTGGGCCAGGCCGTCGAAGGTGCAGTGGACCGTGCCGGCGTCGCTGTGGCCGGCCAGCCGCACCCCCTGGGCCCGCATCTGGGCATGCACCCGGGCCAGGGCCTCCAGCCGCGACCGGACGTTCGCCGGCAACTCCTCGCCGGTTGCCACGGCCGCGGCCAGCCGGCGCTCGCCGGCGCCGATGGTCAGGCCGACGATCACCCCGCGCGCGGCCATGGCCGCGCCCAACTCCTCGTCGTAGCGGTACTCGCCGGGGGCTGACGCTTCGTGCCAGACGCAGTGCTCGAAGGTGTCAAGGCCGGCCTCGACCGCCGCGCGGATCCCGTCCTTCGAGGCGATATGCCCGGCCACGCGGTGCCCGAGCCGGTGGCTGTCCTCGACCACGGCGGCCAGTTCCTCCGGCGTGTACTGCAGGGCAAAGGGATTGGTTCTCGGGGTCATGTACCCCCCGGTGACCATGATCTTGACGAAGTCCACCCGCTCCTTGTGCAGGTCGCGAACCGCCCGCCGCAGCCTTTCCGGTCCCTCGACCTCCAGGCCGCAGAAGTGCAGGTGACCAGCTGTGGTGGTGATCGGCGGGCCAGCGGCGTAGAGTCGCGGTCCGACCAGGGTACCGGCGTTGATCGCCTCGCGCAGGGCCAGGGTCAGGAAGCCGCGGCTACCGCAGTCGCGCAGGGCGGTGACGCCACTGACCAGGGCCGCCTGCGCGTTGGCCGCCGCGCGCAGCAGGAGCTGCTCGTCGGTCTCGCGCAGGACATCGGCCAAGGGATCGGCGCTGCCGCTGAAGCAGAGATGGACGTGGGAGTCGACCAGGCCGGGGAGCACGGTCCGATCGGTGGCGTCGATGATCTCCGCCCCCTCCGGCACCGGGTCGGGCAGGACGCGCTCCACCGCCGCGATCTTCCCGTCCTCCACGATGACGGTGACGTCTTCCCGCGGCGGCGCGCCCGTACCGTCGAGCAACCGGCCGGCCTTGATGAACACTCGATCCGCCATGCGGCATCCCCCTGATGAAGTCCGAGGAAGAATCACGCCGCTGGAGGCGGTCGCGCCAAGAGCGGGCCGGGGGGATGGCGCTACCGCCCGACGGCAGGACGACGGCGGCCGGTACTGATCCTTACCGCAGAAGCAGGGCCTTGCGGCTGACGACCTGACCATGGGCAGCGAGCTGGATCAGATACGTGCCCGAGGCGCAGGGCCGACCCCACTCGTCGCGCCCGTCCCAGGTCACGGCCCAGTCGCCGGCCTGGGCCATGCCGTCGGCCAGCAGGCGCACGCGTTGCCCGCTCAGGGCGTGGACCACCAGGGTCATCAGCCCGGCGTCGGCCAGGGAGAAGCGGACCTGGGTGCCGCCGTTGAAGGGGTTCGGGTGGTTGGGATAGAGCCGCGTGGCCCGGGGCAGAACCTCGGCCTCGCCGGTCACCGCCGTGGCCGGCGCCACCGGGTCGAACCGGGCAAAGTCGAGGGCCGGGTACCAGGCCTGCTGTTCGGCCTGGGGCCGGAAGCGGGTCGTGGCCGGCTGCCGCTGCATCCCGGGATCGGCCTTCAGGACCGGGTCCCGTCCCAGGGCGAAGCTCTGGCTCTGGACGATCTGGTAGTACCGCCGCGTCAGGGCGTCGGCCCCGGCCGGGGTGGGGAGGTAGTCGATGGTGCCGTCGGCGTTCCCCTTCAGCCCTGAGGCGCTGCCAAAGGTGCTGACAAAGGTCTCGGCCATCTCGGCCTGACCCAGGCCGGCGCTGTAATAGTCGTAGATCCCCTGGTAGTCCTGCAGGGTCCAGCCCGCGGTCCCGGGGATCTGGCGCTGCAGGGAGTGCCAGTGGCTGTCGACGGGGATGCCGATGCGGCCGCTGTGGCAGCCGAGGCACTGGGTCATCTCCTGCTGGCTCTGCGGCCGCAGGATCCCGTCCGGGCTCTCGATGAAGCCGATGATATCCCAGCCGTCCCCGTTGTAGGCCAGGCCGTAGGCCGCGGCCGGGGCCGGGCCACCCTCGAGCCAGGTCAGCGAGTACTCCTTCTCCTTGGGCGAGACGTAGTTGAAGTAGCTCTGGTTGTAGGCCAGCGGCACGGTCTTGAGGTTCCAGCGCACCTCCTTGATCCGCGTCGCCTTCATCCCCGGCCGCGACGGGTCGAGGTAATACAGGTAGTGCAGGATCTCGGTGCCGGCGGGGACCCGGTACGGCACGACCTGCTCATCCGCGGCCTGGCCGCGGTAGGTCCCGGTAGTGACGGCACCCCGGGCCACCTCGATCACCAAGCTGAGGTTCTGCTTGTAGATCTCCAGGTCGTAGGCTCCGGCCGCGTTCCGCTGGAACTTGTCCGCCAACCGCACCCAGTTCTGCTGGATCCGGCCGTTGAACCGGGGCCAGGCCAGTTGGTTCGGCTTCCACTTCCAGGCCCGCCAACCGTTGTTGGCAAAGCCATCGGGACCGGTCTGCGCCGGATCGAGATCGGGGAAGTACTTATAGACCCCGCGCCCGCTCCCCACCTCAGCCGTACCGCCGCGCGCCTGCAGGGCCGCGGCGTAGTTGTCCAGGGCCAGGAATCCGCTCAGGTCCGCGGGGATCGTCTCCGGGGGCACGAGCTGGTCCAGCCGGCCGGGATCGAGCACGTTGAGGAACTTGTTCTCCTGGGGCGAAAAGGCGCTCTGCCGGTCGATGTCGTTGTTCAGGGCCCCGGGCTGGTTCGAGGTGTGGCAGTACTTGCAGGTGTTGATGGTGTTGGCCTTCTGGTCCAGGTAGCACTCGGGAGGGATTCGTTCCTGGGGCCTGACCTGGACCGGAAGGGCGAGGATCACCAGCAACGCAACGACGCGAAGGCGCGGCATTTAACCTTCTCCGGGTGAAGGTTCAAGGCTCAACGGTACCCATCCAGGGGAGCGATACCGGAGCCAAGATAGCACTTCTGCCATCATCGTGCCACCGCTCCCCATACCACAAGAATGCGGTCGCCTCAGAACCGCACCACTGCCCCGCTCTCGCGACTCTCGATGGCCGCCGCGCTCATCCGCGAGGCCCACAGACCGTCAACTGCGTCGGCCACCCGGGGGCGCTGCCCGGTAAGGACGCACTCGGCAAAGTGGTCGATGGCCCGCAGCCACCCCTTGTCGACCATGTAGTTCCAGTGCGGCGAGCGGGTCGACAGGAAGTGCTCCAGCTCGGCCCGGTCGAGCACCGCGGTCTCCTCCTTGATCCGCTTCCATCGCTCGCGCTCCTCCCACCCCATGCGGCGCAGGGCATACAGAACCTCGGCCCCGCCCTGGGCCAGCAGGTACTTGTGGGTGGAATCGCGGTCCGGGTGGGAGTGGCCGGCAAAGCGATAGACCGCCTCAACGCCGGCGTACCCGTAGGTGCGCAGCTCGACGAACTCCTCGACCACTACCGCGCCCAGGCTGGAGACGATCTCCACCCGCTCCTTGGGCAGGTCCATGGTCACGTACCCCGAATTGGTGATCGAGGCCACGCACCCGGAGGCCATCTTGAGCACGAAGACCTCGTCGTCCGGCCGCGACTCGACGCAGTAGATCGAGACCGGGTCCGAATGGGTGAACCAGCGCACCAGGTCGAAGATGTGGCAGACCTCGTGGATCACCCGGGTCCGCGGCGGCAGGTTGCGGCCCCAGTCCCAGTACTCGTCGCTGATCCGGTAGTGGAGGTTGCGGGCACCACCGTCCGCGTCGAGGAGCTCACGGGCCTTGCCGTAAGCCGGCGCCATGCGGCGGTTGAAGCCGACCGCGGCAAAGCGTCCCGACGCCTGCTGGGCCGCCACCACCTGCTCGACCTTCTCGGGCGTGTCGGCCAGTGGCTTCTCCACGTACACGTGCTTACCGGCGCGCAACGCCTCGGTCGCCAGGACCGCCTGCTGATCCTCCCGGGTGGCCACCACCACGGCCTGGATCTCCGGGTCGGCCAGCAGTTCTTTATAGTCGGGCGTGGCGTGCGGCACGCGGTACTTCTCCTGCATCCGGGTCAGCCGGTCCTCGTTCAGGTCGCACAGGGTCTTCAGGTGCACGTGCGGGGCCCGCGTCAGGTTGGGCAGGTGCTGCGACTGGGCGATCCCACCCGCGCCGATGAGGCCGAATACCGCCTGGTCCATGGTCCGTCCTTTCCCTATCCTACTTCCTGTCCTTTAACGTCGCCGTTCACCTTCAGTCCCCTTGAGATCGATGAGCTACCAGCGCGCCCTTCAGACGATCCGCCTCCAGGCCACCGATCGCGTGGCCCAGCAGGAGACCTTCGACCATCCCCGCCTGATGCAGGAGCTCCTCCCGTACGACCCCTGGGACAACCCGGCGCAGGCCTACGTCGATTCGTACCGGGCCCTGGGGATCGACTGGATCTTCGGCCTGCCCAAGCGGGCGCTTCGCTTTGCCCGCGGTGAATCCAGCAAGGCCGGGCAGGACGGGGTGCGGTACACCGAGTGGGGTCTGTCCGGCTCGGCCTGGCGGGAGGAGTACCCCTTCGGCGAGGTCGAGGACGTCCTGGCCCATGACCCGCTGGCCGGCCTGCAGGTCCCCGAGGATCCGCTGGCCGGGATCCGCGCGGACCAGGCCCTGATGGGGGACGCGGCCATGGTCACCGGGATCTTCTACACCACCCTCTTCCAGTACCCGATCATGACCTTCGGCTGGGAGCTGTTCCTGACCGCGGCCGCGGCCGAGCCCGACCGCTTCCAGCGGGTGCTGCAGGGGTTCGCCGAGGTCTCGCGCCGGCATCTGATCAAGTGGGCCGAGAGCCGGCCCGAGCTAGTGCTGATCCACGACGACGTGGCCCTGGAGCGCGGCCCGGTCTTCCATCCCGACTGGTACCGGCAGCGGCTGTTCCCGCTCTACGAGTACCTCCTCGAGCCGCTCTTCGCCAACGGCCACACCCGGGTCGCCTTTGTCTCGGACGGCGACTACACCCCGCTGCTGGCCGACCTGGCGGCCCTGGGGTTCCACGGCTTCCTGGTCAACGACAACATGGACCTCGCGGCCATCGCCCGTCAGTACGGCCGGGATCGCTTCCTCATCGGCAACGTCAGCACCTTGGTGCTCACCCACGGGAGCGTCGAGGACGTCCGCCGCGAGGTGGCCCGCTGCCTGGAGGAGGCCCGCCCCTGCGCCGGTCACTTCATCAAGGCCACCCGAGACCTGCCCCACAACATCCCGCTGCCCAACCTCCGCGCCTACTTCCAGGCGGTCGAGGAGTTGGGGCGGCGCGGCTGAGGCCGATCGGACCAAGCCGTCTGGCCATCGGGCCGCTTCTCGGGCGGTCAGGTATTCGCGCGCAGGCGGCGGGCCGGGTTGCCGATCACCACGCTCTCCGGCGCCACGTCGGCGACGACCACGGCGCCCATGCCGATCAGGCTGTCCCGGCCGATGCACAGATTCTGCCGGACCAGGCACCCCTGCCCCAGATAGCTCCCGGTCTCGACGTGTACCCCTCCGGCCAGGGTTGCCCCGGCAGCCAGGGTGACGCGATCCTCGATCACGTCGTCGTGGTTGATGACGCTGCTGCTCAGGCAGAAGAGCAGGTCGCCGATGCGGGCTCCGGCCCCGATGAAGCAGTGAGGATAGACGACGCAGCCCGTGCCGATGACTACGCCGGGGCCAACGAAGGTGCTGGGATCGACCAGGGAGACCAGCCGTTCCCGGGGGAGTTCCTGCCGCTGCGGCCAGCCGTAGTCCGGGACCAGTCCGGCTTCGGGATAATTCTCCAGAGTCGCGGGCCACGGCAGCACCGGAAGACCGTCGAGCGTTCCGGTCGCCTCCTGGCCAGGGGGCGCGACAAAGCCGATCACCTTCCACCTCGGCTCGAGCTGGTTGACCCGGGCCGCGATCAACGCCATCTCGCGGGCATGGGACCAGACCCCGAGAATGAGCAGCTCCTGCATGGAGGCCCTCCCCGCAAGATCCACAGCGTCGATGTAGGTGGCGCGGAATGAGAACGGAGTGCTGTACCGGCAGGGACCGGACCGCACCAGGATGCGGCTCCGGTCCCCCCCCCTCGAATAGTGCCGCTCAGCCGACCGGGGACGGACGCCTGGGCACGGCCGGGAAGTAGACCCAGAGGTAGTTCGCCCGCTCGTGCTGGCCGAAGTAGATCTCGCCGTCCACGCCGGTGAC
>JBAZUN010000194.1:0-10315 GCA_041661365.1 Candidatus Latescibacterota bacterium | reverse complement strand
AGGCTCTTCCTGTCTGGCACCAAATTAATGACCACTTGCACAGTGCTCATTTGAGCAGTATATTTGGTCTGGTCCTGTCCGTACTCCCCCCGGGCAGGACCAGCGCCTGGGCCACTCCCCCTGTCTCGCTACCAGCGCTACCGCAGGGCCCGAGATGAACATCGTCAAGCCGCCCGACACCGAGGGCAAGCTGTCCATCCTCGCGCGCGATTCGCAGTATGACCTGGCCTGCGCCTGCGGGACCCGGGAGAACGAGGACCACCGCCGCCGCGCGGGGAACGGGACCTGGCTCTACCCGGTCTCCCTGCCCGACGGCGGGAAGAGCATCCTGCTCAAGACCCTCCTCTCCAACTACTGCGTCAACGACTGCGGGTACTGCCCCCTCCGGGCCGGGCGGGACGTGCAGCGCTGCACCCTCGACCCCGAGAAGCTGGTGCGGCTCTTCCTGGGCTACTATCGCTCCGGCCAGGCCATGGGGCTGTTCCTCAGCAGCGGGGTCATCGGCACGCCTGACAACACCATGCAGCGGATCAACGAGGTGGCGCGGATCCTGCGGCTACGGGAGCGCTTCCCGGGGTACATCCACCTTAAGGTCATCCCCGGCGCCTCGGATGCGGCCATCGAGGAATCGGTCTCCCTGGCCAACGATGTCTCGGTCAACATCGAAACCCCGGGCGAGAAACACTTCGCCAAGGTCTGCACGAGGAAGAACTACCTCGACGGCGTGATCCGATCGATCAAGCTGATCCACACCCTGACCGCGGGGGGCGGTAAAAGGCGCCGGGTCAACCAGACGACTCAGTTCATCGTCGGCGCCTCGGACGAGACCGACCACGAGATCGTCCGCTACTCCTGGGGCCTGTACCGGCGGCTCGCCATGCACCGGATCTACTTCAGCGCGTATCAGCGGGGCCTGGGCCGGTCGGACCTGCCCGGCGAGAACTCGTCCGCCAAGGGGGATGAGCTGCTGACCCGCGAACACCGGCTCTACCAGGTCGACTGGCTGATGAGGATCTACGGCTTCACCGACGAGGAGATCCCCTTCAGCGGCGACGGGAACCTGTCCCTCACCGTAGACCCCAAGGAGAACTGGGCCCGGCTCCACCCGGAGTTCTTCCCCGTGGACCTGAACCGCGCCGACCGGCTTCAGTTGCTCCGGGTGCCCGGGCTTGGGCCGAAGACCGTGGCGCGGGTCCTCCTCCTGCGGCGGGCCGGTGGACGCATCCATCGGCTGGAGGAGCTGGGCCGGGTGGGGAAGCTCCTGACCAAGGCCAGCGCGTACGTAAAGATCTGAGCGGAGGAACAAGGATTGAAGCACTCGATCGCCGGCAGTTCCGCGTCGTTTACTGCTTGACTCGGTTCGTCTCGGCAAGTACGCTTGGCAACGTGGGCAGTGAATCACGGCCGCGCTGAGTTCGAGGATCGAGCGCGCCGGCTATCCTCTCCGTGCAGACCCAGGAGGACAGGTAACCGGTATGCGTCGCCGCGTCGTCTGAACGACAGTCCCAGCGCGTGCAGTGGCGGTCGCGCGGTTATCCACAAGGTGACCGTGGCTGAGCCGACTGCTGGCTGAGGTCTGTCGCGTCACAGGAGCCGGACGACCGGGACAGCCAGCGCACGCAGAACACCGTCGCAAGGACTCAGGCCATCCGGAATCCGGATGGCCTTTTTCGTTTACCTGCACCGACGACGCGGAGCGCCCGATGAACCAGCGAGAGATCTGCTTCCACCAAGTCGCCTTCTCGTACGAATCGACCGCCCAACCCTTGTTCGCCAAGGTCGACCTGCACCTGGCGACCGGCTGGACCGGCGTGGTCGGCGCCAACGGCACGGGCAAGACCACCCTGCTGTTGCTGGCCACCGGACGGCTGCAACCCCGGGCCGGTCGGGTGGACGCGCCGGAAGCCTGGTACTGCCCGCAGCGCACCGACGATCCTCCCGAGGGGCTGGCGCGGCTGCTGGCGGATACGTCCGGTTCAGCAGCCAGCCTATGCGGCCGACTCGGTCTGGCGCTGGACTGGCAGGCGCGCTGGCCGACGCTGAGCCACGGCGAGCGGAAACGGGCCCAGATCGCCGCGGCTCTCTGGCAGGAACCCCGAGCCTTGGCGGTGGACGAGCCGACCAACCACCTGGACGGCCCCACCCGCGCCATGCTGTTCGAGGCGCTCCGCCGCTACCACGGGATCGGGCTGCTGGTCAGCCACGATCGGGATCTGCTGGACGGCCTATGCGATCAGTGCGTCTTCCTGTGTCCGCCCGAGGCGGTCCTGCGGCCAGGCGGGTATTCGCTGGGCCGGGCCCAGGAGGAGCTGGAGCACGAAAGCGCTCGACGGGAACGGATGGAGATCGGCCGTACGGTGCACCGCCTGGAGCGCGAGGCCATTCGCCGTCGCGCCGTGGCCGATCGCTCGCAGCGACGGCTGTCCAAGCGGAACCTGGGCAAGGACAACGATGCCCGCTTCAAGCGGAACCGGGCCCGGATCACCGGCAAGGACGCGGTGGCCGGCCGGCAGCAGCACCTGCTCGACGGGCGTCTGGAGCGGGAGCGGGAACGGCTGCAGGGGGCGCGGGTGCAGAAGATCCGACAGCTCGGGATCTGGATCGAGGGCGGCCATTCGCCGCGCGACCTGCTCTTCCGCCTGCCGGCCGGGAGGATCGCGCTGGGACCGGCGCGATTCCTGCGCCACCCGGACCTGGAGATGCGGCCGGCTGATCGCGTGGCCCTGACCGGACCGAACGGCGCGGGGAAGAGCACCCTTCTGCAGCAGATCAGAGGGGTTCTGGCCCTGCCCGAGGAGCGGGTGGCGTGGGTTCCCCAGGAGATCGACGCGGCCGGCTCGCGCTGCATCCTCGACTCGGTCCGCAAGCTCCGGCACGACGACCTGGGTCGCCTGATGACCACGGTGAGCTGCCTGGGCTCAGACCCGGATCGCCTGTTGGCCACCGACCTGCCCAGCCCCGGCGAGCTGCGCAAGCTCCTCCTTGCCCTGGGCGTGGCCCGGGCGCCGCACCTGATCGTCATGGACGAGCCGACCAACCACCTGGATCTGCCGTCGATCGAATGCCTCGAAGAAGCCCTGGCCGAGTGTCCCTGCGGCCTGCTGCTGGTCAGTCACGACGAGCGATTCCTGCGGCGGTTGACCCAGACTCGTTGGGTGGTGGTTCCCGCCGAAGGGGCTGGGTCGAACACCGAGTTGCGGGCGGTGGATTCATGGTGAGAGACTGCGGCGACGGACTCCAACCCCGTTGACCACTGGTCCGACCAGGGTGACCACCGGACCGTGATCATGGCCGTGCGGTCGGAGAAGTCGGGCAGGAAGGCGAGCTTGGGCAGCGCACGCCCACGGCCCTTCCCCCAATGCCGTCCTGTGCCGCTTGACCCGCCGTCCAGACAGGCCCTTGGTTCTTCCGATAGCCCAGGAGCTCTGCAAGAGGCGCCAGAACGTGTTCGGTCGTGCTTGATTGACGGGGCGGACTCGAAAAGGAAGGTGCTGGATGTTCATTGAGCGATGGTCACCGGATCTGGATGCAACGCAGATCGGCGCGAAGGCTGCCGGCCTCGGTCGAGCGATAGAGCTTGGCCTCGCCGTGCCTGCGGGCTTCGTCGTCACCCGCGCGGCCCTGCGGCACTTCCTGGCGGCAATGGACCTGGAGGCCCGGGTGCAGGCCCTCCTGACCTCCGAGGACGATCGCGGAGCTCGCACCGAGCGCTTCGCTCAGCTCAAGGCCGATGTTCTGGCCACCGATCTTCCCGACGACTTGATGACGGCCCTCGCCGCGCCAGTGGCGGCACTGCTCGAGCAGTCCCCATCTGGTCTGGCGGTGCGCTCCTCCGGCGCGCTGGAGGACTCCGCTACGGCCAGCTTCGCCGGGATCTACGACAGTTTCCTGGGTGTCACCTCGCGCACCGACTTCTGGGAAGCGATGCGTCGGTGCTGGTGCGCGGCCTGGTCGCCCGAGGCAACGGACTACGCCCGCAGGTTCGGCCTGGAGCCGCGACCCGACCAGATGGCGGTGCTCGTCCAGGAAGTCATACCGGCGGACGCGGCCGGAGTGATCTTCACCGCCGACCCGGTGACCGGCAACCCCTGGCGCTTCGTGCTCAACTCGACCTTCGGCCTCGCGCGAGACGTGGTCGGCGGACACGCCGCCTCGGATGAGTTCGTGTTGGATTGGTGCGGCAATCGGATCCTCGAGAGGCTCGTCGTGGAGAAGCCCACGATGCTGGCGGCGACGCCACAGGGGGTGCGCGCGGTCGCGCTGCCAGAGGCCAGACGCGACGAGCCATCCCTTGCGGACACGGGCGCGCAGCGGATCGCGCAGGCGGCCCTGGCTCTCGACCGGGCCTTCGGCTGTCGCGTCGACGTGGAGTGGGCCCTCATGGGCGATGACCTCTATGTGGTGCAGGTTCGCCCGATCACGGCGCTGCCGGAGTTCTTCCCGCGAGAGCTGACCGGGGAGGAGGCGAAGCAGACTTGGCTCCAGAGCGATGGGGTCTGGTACCACGCACCGCCGCAGGACAGGCGTCTGGTGGCGCCGTTGTTCTCCGATGAGTGGGCGCTGGAGCGCTGGCAGCGCTATGCGCTCCACGAGAATCCGCCGCTGCCCACGCCGTGGCAGGGAGAGGAGCGCGACTTCAACGGCTATCGCTACTCTACCTTCTGGGTGTGGCGGGGGTTCCTGGGCCTCGAGGAGTCGGAGCAAGGGCTGATCGCGCAAGAGCCGCGGTTCCGCGCGCAGTGGGAGACAGGGAAGGAGACGCTGCGACGGGAGTCGGGGGAAGTGGGCGAGGCGCTGGACAGGGCCCGGTCCTCCTCCGAGCTGATCCCGATCCTGCTCCGCGTCAAGCAGCGGGCCTTTGACTTCAACGCCCTGAGTTTTGGCCCGGCCCAGCACCTCGGCTGGCGCTGCAGCCAGCTGCTGGGGCATTTCCTCCAGCAGACCGGCTCGGCGGTGACCAGCGACGCCCTGTTGGAGGGGGGAGCCTCGCTGTGGTTTGAGCGAACGCGAGCCCTGCAGCAGCTGGCGCGGGAGATTGACGAGGACTTCGTTCGCGAGGCGCTCCTACATCAGCCGCTCGACCAGGTGCGGGTCTTCCTGATGGAGCACCACCCCGACTGCCGGTTCCTCGCCAGGTACGAGAAGCTGTGCTGGGAGTTCTGCCTGACCCCCCCAAGCCTGGCGAGCCGAGGCCAGGACCCCGGCATCTTCAATGAGGCGCAGATCCTGTTTGCAGTCCGTAGCGTGCTGGTCGATGTGGCCTCAGACATCGAGGCTGCCTGGGCCAGGAGTCGCCAGCGGGCCGCGGCGTGCGCCGATGAGGTCAGGCGGGAGCTCTCAGGAGACGCGGTGCGACTCGCACGATTCGAGCGGCTGCTGGACTGGGCGCGCTACTGGGGGCCGGCACTGGAGGATCGCATGCTGGCGGTGATCCTCTTCAGCCGGCTGAATGAAACTGTCTGGCGCACTGGACGGGCGTTGATGGAGGAAGGCATCACCGAATCGGTGGACGATGTTCATCTGCTGACCTCGGCCGACCTGCGGCAGATCGCGGGATCTCGCGATGCCCAAAGCACCCGAGCCCTGAGCCAGAAGCGGCGCCGGGAGTTCGAGAGGAACCAGAGGCTGACGCCGCCGGCCTTCCTGGGCCTGAAGCCGGCTCCTGCGCACACCGCGGTGTCTGCCGCGCCCAGCACCGAAGAGCCGAAAGGCGGGGGTGGCCCGGTCTTCAGCGGACGGGGGATGACTCCCTGGAGCGCGACCGGCGTTGCCCGTGCAGTGAGGAGCCTGAACGACGCTGCGTTGCTGGCCTCTCTGACTCCTGAGATGATCCTGGTCTGTGACGGCTCCTCGCTCAGCTATTACGCAGACTGGGTTTCGCTGTTCCTGGTCGTCAAAGGGCTGGTGATCGTGGGCGAGCACAGCGGGATGCACCACGCGATCCAGGTTGCGCGTGAGTGTGGGGTTGCCTTCGTGCATCTGCCGGAGACCGAGCTGTCAACATTGCAGGACGGGGCGCGCATTGCGATCGACGGCGCCGCCGGAACGGTCACGCTATTGGAGGGTAGAGAATAGACGACCACCTGGAGAAGTCGATAGCATGGCCTCATAGGGAAGGCACGTCCCTACGGATGGCCCCGCGTGCGACACTGACCGGCACATTGGCGCTCTGCCGGCCTGCCGGTCGTCACCGAGCCAATCGAGGAGGTTGCCATGGTGAAGAGCGCTCCATAGACTCGCCCCGGGGCTCGCCTGAGCCTGAGCCCCGCGGGGAGGAGTCCATGAGCCTGGTCCGCCTGCACGACGTGACCCTGCGCTTCGACGATAACGTGGTGCTGCACCACGTGTTCTTCCGCCTGAGCGCCGGGGAGCGGGTCGGACTCATCGGCCGCAACGGGTCCGGCAAGACATCGCTGCTGCGCCTGATCCTGGGCCGCCAGGAGCCCAGCGAAGGCATGGTCGAGGCGGAGCGCACGGCGCGCATCGGGTACTTCTCCCAGTTCTCCGAGCTTGGCGGCCAGCGCTCCATCGTCGAGGAGCTGGAGGCCCTGTTCCCGCACGTCCAGGCCTTGGAGCAGGAGCTGGGCCAGGTGGAGGAGGCGCTGGCTCAGTCGCCTGAGGCGGCCCGCCTGGACGCGCTGCTGCAGCGTCAGGCCGCGCTGCTCGAGGAGATGCAGCGGCTGGACGGGTGGGGGTACCGCAACCGCATCGACACGGTGCTGAGCCGCCTGGGCTTCTCGGCCGAGCACCGCCTTCTGCCGGTGGAGCGCCTCTCCGGCGGGTGGCGCAACCGCGCGGCCCTGGCCCGCATCCTCGTCGAGGACCCGGACGTCCTCCTCCTCGACGAGCCCACCAACTACCTGGACATCGAGGGCCTGGCCTGGCTGGAGTCCTGGCTGCTCAAGGTGCGCGGCGCCTTGATCCTGGTCTCCCACGACCGCCTTTTCCTGGACCGGGTGGTCACCCGCATCGTCGAGATGGAGAACCACCAACTGCAGGAGTACCAGGGCGGCTTCACCCAGTACGTGCAGGAGAAGCCCACGCGCCTGAAGTCCCTGCAGAATCAGTTCCAGCACGAGGAGGAGCTGCTGGCCTACGAGGCTGAGGCCATCGCCGACCGCCGCGAGGCGCAGCGGGATCCCGACCCGTTACTGCGCCGTCGTCTAGCCAACATCCGTAAGCGCCAGGAGCCCCGGCTCGTGGACCGCATCATCACCGGTCTCTATCAGGGCCTGCGGGTGCGGGATTCCCTGTGCAAGGTGGAGATGCTGTCCAAGGCCTACGGCGAGCGCATCCTCTTCCTCGACCTGGGCTTCGAGCTCAGGCGCGGTCACCGGCTGACCGTGGTGGGTCCCAACGCCTGCGGCAAGACCACGCTGCTGCGGCTGCTGGCCCTGCAGGAGGCGCCGGACACGGGCCGGGTGGCCTGGCAGTCGGGCACGGAGTTCTGCCTGTTCAACCAGGTGCTGGCCGACCTGGATCCCGAGGACACGGTGACGCACGCCGTCAACGTCGTGCCCCTGGCCAACAAGGCCCCGCGCCGGCAGGTGCACCGGTTCCTCGAGCTGATGCAGTTCTCGGAGATGGACCTGACGCAGCGCCTCGGCGCCCTGTCCGGCGGCCAGCGGGCCCGCGTGGCGCTGGCCATCTGCCTGCTCTCGGGCGCCTCCGTGGTGCTGCTGGACGAGCCGACCAACCACCTGGACGTGACCAGCACGCAGGTCATGGAGCGCGCCCTGGTGCATTTCCCCGGCGCGGTCGTGGCGGTGAGCCACGATCGCTTCTTCCTCGACAAGGTGTCCAATCGCCTGCTGGTCTTCGAGGAGGAGGGCGTGGTGCGCCTGGTGGAGGGCGGTTGGTCCCTCTACCAGGCGGGAGGCCGCTAACAGCCCGTTGAGGAAGTCGCCTGGATGAGCGCGACCGCTGAATGGCGGTCGCTGGCAAGGCGCGTGAGGCGAGACCCATCGAGCGGAGATGCGGCAAGCGAACGCAACGACGCCAGGACTCGTCAGCACCGGCCGCAGCCCGAACGAACTTATTCAACGGGCTGCTAAGGAATTGCACGCTGGTTCGCCGATGGGTGCACAATCTGCCCGGCGAGCGATGCCATCGCCTGGTCTGCGATCGGGCGCCGGATGCGAGGCCGACCGGTACGCCGGCGGCGACAAGCAGCGCGCCGAGCTGGTGCTCCTCGACCTAGAAGCCGACCCGCCGGCCTGAACCACCAACCATCACCCCGGCTCGCTTCCACTCCAGCCCGAGCTCGACTTCGCCGCCAGAGCCTGACCTTGCCCTGTCTTGGGCTGGCCCGCCGCGCCGCCGTGCCCGACCAACCCTCTAGGACCAGCCGGCGCGCTAGGACTTGTCCGGTGGCCGGGCCGCGCTCGCCGCGGCCGAGGCTGCCCCTTTCTCGGCGGACGGTGTCAGGTCATGGTCAAGGCGCCGCGCCCGGTAGGCGCCGTAGTCGGGGACCAGCCGGTGGTACTCGCCGTCCATCAGGGGCGACGAGATCATGAAGTCGGCTGAGGCGCGGTTGCACGCGATCGGTATATTCCAGACTACGGCCATCCGCAGCAGGGCCTTGACGTCGGGATCGTGGGGCTGCGGCTCCAGGGGATCCCAGAAGAAGATGAGGAAATCGATCTCGTTGCCGACGATGCGGGCCCCGATCTGCTGGTCGCCGCCCAACGGGCCGCTCTGCAGCTTCTCGACCCGCAGGCCGAGCTGCTCCTCGAGCAGCTCACCGGTGGTGCCGGTGGCGCAGATCTGGTGATGGGCCAGCAGCTCGCGGTTGAACCGGGCCCACTCGAGCAGGTCGCCCTTGCGGTGGTCATGGGCGACCAGGGCGATGCGCTTGTCGTGGGCCATGGGAACCTTGGTGTAGCTCATGGCGTGGTCCTTTCGCGCCGAGAGGCGTGCTCCCGGCCAGCAGCGCCCGGCTGCAGGCGCGCGGAACCGGGAAGGAGGGGCGGCGTTATAAAATCTAACCGTCTCGGCCCGATGCGCACGCCTCGGCCGGACAGTGCCCGGGGCCAAGGACGACTCCCCTGTCCAGCCGCTGCTCCCCCGTGGCCGGAATCCCACACCCTCCCCAAGGAGACCCACATGAACCGCCCGCGGATCCGCACCGTTGCCGTTGCCCTGGCCCTGGTGTGCGGCGGTGCCCTGGGGTGCGGCGACGACGCCGGGTTGACCAACCCGGCCAGCAGCCCGTACCAGCCGCTGGTGGTGCCAGGGCACTTCTCGGCCAGCACGGCGGTCGACAATCCCTACTTCCCGCTGGTCTCCGGCACCGAGCTGGTGTATGAGGGCAAGGGAGAACGGGGCGTGATCGAGGTGCTATCCGAGCGACGCACGGTCATGGGCATCGAGTGCGTCGTCGTGCGCGACCGGGCGTACGAAGACGGCGAGCTGGTCGAGGACACCTACGACTGGTTCGCTCAGGACAACGACGGGAATGTCTGGTACTTCGGCGAGGACTCGCACGAGGTGAAGGACGGCAAGTACGTCAACAGCCACGGCTCCTGGGAGGCCGGTACCGACGGTGCCCTGCCGGGGATCATCATGCTGGGCAAGCCGCTGGCCGGGGTGTGGTACCGGCAGGAATACTATCGAGGCGAGGCCGAGGACATGGGCCAGGTCCTCGCCCTCGACGAGACGGTAACCACGCCGGCCGGCACCTTCGAGCACTGCCTGCAGACCCTGGACACCAATGCCCTCGAGCCCAAGGTGCAGGAGTACAAGTGGTACGCGCCGGGGATCGGGGTGGTCAAGGAGCAGGAGATCCGCGGCGGCTCCGACGCGATGGAGCTGGTCTCCGTCCGGCGGCCCTAGTAGAGCGTCCGAGAAATAGGTTGTGACACCGAGCGGGGCGAAGCGCCCGGCCGGCTAGGCGCGCGAACGCCCTGTATCGACAGACAGATACAGGAAGCGAGCGGGCACAGGGATGTGGCCGGATCGAGAGCGATCCGGCACACGACGCTGGCCGGGATGAATCGACCCGCGAATGCCAAGGTATTTCTCGGACGCTCTACTAAGGCCTGTCGGGCAACCTGCGCCGTCGGTCGGGTCCGGGCCATTGCGGCCAGGGCAAGCCCGGGCATGGGGTGTGCTGACCCCCATGTCCCCAAGGGCCGGATGAGCGGACGCGGCAGGTGGTCCAGCGGCTGCGGGGACCGGGGTACCGGTCAATCTGTGCGTCCCCGACGACGCCCTGTCCGGTGCAAGCGAAGAGAGCGATTCGTTCCTGACCCTAGCGGCCCGTGCCGACTCTCGTAGGCCCGCCTGCTCGCCCGGGTCTTCCGCCTCGACCTGA
>JBAZUN010000193.1:0-10397 GCA_041661365.1 Candidatus Latescibacterota bacterium | reverse complement strand
CGCTTGCCGCATCTCCCCTCGATGCGGCGCCGCTCGCGCGCCTAGCCAGACCCCGTCAGTCCTCGGCCTCGCCAAGCAAAGCGGCTTTTTCAACGGGCTGCTAATGCGCACCTGATCACGGCCTCCTTCCCGGCGCTGCCATCGGGGATGTCCGGTCATCCCCGATCTACCCTAATAACGGTTCGGCGGCCCGGAAGGTTACACCAGGCCCCCCGACCCTTGTCACGCCCCCCAAGATAACGGCATACTTGATGCGGCCCTGAACGATGCCCGCCCTAACGGGAGCTGCCGTGAGTCTGGGACCCCTGGTCCGCAAGGAGCTGCTCGCCCATCTGCTGAGCCGGCGCCTGAGCCTGGCGCTGATCTTCGCCGTGATCCTGGGCGTGCTGACCACCCTGGTCGGCAGTCTGGAGTACTCCGAGCGGGTGCGCGACTACGAGGACGCGGTCCGTCAGCAACGCGAGGCGCTCTCCCGGGTCACGGTCTACGGACAGCTCGACCTCCTCCTGCTCTTCCCTCCTCAACCACTGTCGGTGCTCTGCCGCGGGATCTCCGAGGCCGCCGGTCTGACCGCCGGGATCTGGGTGGCCTGGCGGCCGTTCCCCCCGGCGCCGCTAGGCGGGTACGCCGGCGCCGGCGGCGACGCCATGCGCACCCTGGTCCAGGTCGACTTTGCCGCGGCCGTCGGTCTGGTCTTGTCCTTCCTGGCCGTGGCCCTCGGCTTCGACGGGATCTGCGGCGAGCGGGAGCGCGGCACCCTGCGCCAACTGCTGGCCTGTCCCGTGCCCCGCGGCCGGATCGTCCTGGCCAAGTGGATCGGCGGGTGGCTCGTCCTCTGGCTGTCGCTGGCCCTGGCCATGGGCCTGGGCCTGGTGGTGCTGCAGGCCAACCCGGCCGTGCACTTCGCGGCCGAGGACTGGGTGCGGTTGATCCTCCTCCTCGGACTCTCCTGCGCCTTCCTGGCCCAGGTCCACGCCTTCAGCCTGATGGTCTCGGTCTTCACCCGTCGCTCGTCCACCGCGCTGGCCCTATGCCTGTTCGCCTGGCTGACCGGCGGGGTGGGGTACGCCAGCGTGCTGCCGTCCCTGGTGCGGTACGGGGTGCGCGAGGAACCCACCTACGAGGAGATCTGGACGCGAATCGAGGAGATCTCGGCGCGGTATCTCGAGGACCTGGCCGCCTGGGAAGCGGCCAACCCGGCCCCGCCGCCGGCCTACCTCCAGGTCTGGGAGCAGGATCGACGGATGCGCTACGGCCACCCGGTCGGGTACGCCTGGCGCCAGCGGCGCAACGCCCACTCGCAGGCCCTGCTCCTCGCCTCGGTCGACGAGCGGCAGGCGATCTGGAGCGCCCACCTGGCGCCCCTGGCCCGCGAGGCGCGGTTGGTCGACGCGGCGGCGATCCTCTCCCCCCTGACCAACTACCAGGTGCTGGCCTGCCGGCTGGCGCGGACCACGGTGGACGACCGGCTGGCCCTGCAGCAGGTGGCCGAGCAGCGGCGGCGCGACTTCCTGGCCTTCCTGCAGGAGCGCGACGCCTTTGCCGACCGCCGCTGGTTGACCGACGATCCGGTGGACCAGGAGCCGATGATCCCGCACCCCGAGCAGGTGACGCCGGGGATGCTGATGCCCGATGCGCCGTACCTGCGGGAGCGGCTGCAGTGGGCCCAGGAGCAGGAGCGGCGGGCGGCCGACCAGACCTGGAGGGCCCTGGACCTGGCCGGGATCGAGCGGCTGACCGCGGGGACCTACACCCCGCTGGCCCGGACGCTGAGCCGGATGATCCCGGGTCTGGCCGTGCTCGTGCTGACCACCGGGCTGGCCCTGGTCGTTACCCTGTGGCGCTTCCAGCGCTACGATCCCCAGTGAGGCGCGACGCGTGAAGACCGTCTTCCTGCTGCAACTGCGCGACCACCTCACCTCCCTCCGGTGCCAACTCAGCCTCGGCCTGCTGCTGCTGTTCTTCGTGGCCAACGGGGTCACCTACAGTTGGAAGATGGAGCGCCTGGGCCGGGAGCAGCGCCTGATCGAAGCCGAGAACCAGCGCCGGTACGAGGGGATCGGCAGTGTCGATCAGGCGGTCGGCCGCGCCTGTCGCGTCGCCAGTCGGGCCCTGGGCACCGAGTTCGTCAGCGAGGGGGGCGCCAACTGGCTCGCCGACGCCGTGGAGGTGCCGGTGGGCACCGGGGCAGGATTTCTCGCGGCGACCAACCTGCTGACCACCAACCACTGGCTGCGACGGTTCGATGTGGTGGACTGGACCCTGGTGGTCCGGTTGGTCCTCTCCTTCCTGGCCGTGGTGCTGGCCTATGACTCGATTTCGGGAGAGGCGGAATCCGGCACCCTGCGACAGGCCCTGGCCAACCCGATCGGCCGCGGCCGGTACCTGACCGGCAAGCTCCTGGCCCATCTGGCCGTGCTCCTGGGCGGGGTCCTGGTCGGGATGCTGCTGGGTCTGCTGATCCTGTCCCTGTCCGGGGTGCTGGTGCTCGACGGGCAGGCGGTGCAGGCCGCCCTGTTCTTCGTGGGGGCCGCCGCTGCCCTGGCCGCGCTCTTCCTCGGGCTGTCGCTGGCGGTTTCCAGTCTGGCCCCGGACTCGACCACCGCGCTGGTGGTGCTGGTGATGGCCTGGGCCGGGCTGGTGGTGCTGGCGCCGCAGGCGTCCTACCCGCTGGCCGTGCACCTGGTTCCGGTGACCACCGACGTGCGCGGCCGTCAGGATCAGGTGATCGCCGATGCCCGCCAGGGACTGGCCGGCCAGGGGATCGGGTTGCGCGGTCCAGAGGCCGGACGGGTCGACGGTTTTGCCTTGGAGCGGGAGTACGGCCGCCGTCTCGAAGCGGCCCAGGCCGAGGCCGAGGAGATCGGCCGGGAGGCGGACCGGCAGGCCTTGCGGCGGTACTCCGTGGCCCGGGCCGTCAACCTACTGTCGCCGGGGTTCGCCTTTCAGTACAGCGTCGAGGCCCTGCTCGGGACCGGGATCGCCCGGCGCGAGCGCTTCCTGACCCAGGCTCGGCAGTACCGCGAGGAGATCCGCGCCTTCCTGCGCGAGCAGGACGCCGCTGACCCGGAGTCGCCGCACGTGCTCTACGTGGCCGGGTACCTGTCGCAGCGGCCGTTGGCAGCCGCCGCGATTCCGCGCTTCCGCGAGCAGCGGCCGAGCCTGGCCGAACGGGTCGCGGCCGGCGCGGTACCGCTGGTGATCCTGACCCTGGAGGCGGCGGTCGGGGTGCTGTTCGCCCTGTGGGCTTTCAACCGTAGAGACCTGACCCAAGGGTAATTAAGGCCGTCCGCGCCGGCCGGCGCCTTCGGCGTCACCGGGAGGATGTCATGCAGCACTGCCTGTTCAGCATCTCCTACGCCGGCCTGTGGGGCCAGGACCGGCTCGAGCTGGCCGACTTCGTCGACCGGGCCGCGGCCCTGGGGTACGGCGGGGTGATGATCGCCGGGAAGCGGCCCCACCTGTCCCCGCTGGACGCGGCGCCGGCCCGGTTGGCCGAGCTTCGCGCTCGCCTGGACCGGGCCGGTATCTCCTGCCCGGTGATCGGGGCGTACACCGACTTCTCCGGCACCGCTCCGCCGATGATCCCGGCCGTGGAGCTGCAGATCGCCTACGTCGAATCCCTGGCCCGGATCGCCGCGGCGATCGGCGCGCGGTACCTGCGGGTCTTCACCGGGTACGAGCGCGACAACGAGCCGCTGATCCATACCTGGCAGCGGGTGGTGGCCAGCCTGCAGGAGTGCAGCGACCGGACCGCGCCTTACGGGGTGACCCTGGCGGTGCAGAACCACCACGACCTCGGGGTCTGCACCGACGCCATGGAGGAGCTGATCCGCGAGGTCGACCGGCCCAACTGCCGGCTCGGGTTCGACGCCTGGTCCCTGGCCCTGCGCGGCGAGGACCTGTACGCCGCGGCCCGGCGGATGGCCCCGTGGACCGCGGTCACCACCAACGCCGACTATATCCGGCTGCCGCGGGCCAAGTACCGGCCGCAGTGGGAGAACTACGAGGCGACCGGACCGGACCTGGTGCGGGCCGTGCCCTTCGGCGAGGGGGGCATCGACTACGAGGCGTTCTTCCGCGGCCTGCGGGAAGGCGGCTTCGACGGGATCGCCACCTACGAGATGTGCGCCCCGCTGCGCGGCGGCGGCAGCATGGCCAACCTCGACCGCTGTGCCCGGCAATACCTGGAGTGGATGCGCGCCCGCGGGTGGTGAGGTAACCGGCTGTCAACCCAATTCTAGCGTGGAGATCCGCATGAGGGCGACGACCTCCCCGGCGCTGGAGTTCCACCCGCTGACCCCGGACCGCTGGGCCGACCTGGAGCGGCTCTTCGGTCGGCACGGCGCGTACGGCGGCTGCTGGTGCATGTGGTGGCGCTGCACCCGCCGCGAGTTCGAGGAGCAGAAGGGGGAGGGGAACCGGCAGGCCCTGCGTTCCCTCGTCGAGGCCGGTCAGGTGCCCGGGATCCTGGCCTACCGGGAAGGACGGCCGGTAGGCTGGTGCTCGGTGGCCCCGCGGGAGACCTACCCGTCCCTGGAGCGCTCCCCGGTGCTCCGGCGGTTGGACGATCTCCCGGTCTGGTCCCTGGTCTGCCTGTTCGTCGCCCGCCAGGAGCGCGGGCAGGGGATCGCCGAGGCCCTGGTCCGGGCCGCCGTGGCCCACGTCCGCCGTCAGGGTGGCAAGGTGGTCGAGGCTTACCCCACGGTGCCGCGCCAAGGCGAGCTCCCCCCGGTGTCCAGCTACATGGGGGTGCCGTCCCTGTTCGAGCGCGCCGGGTTCGTCGAGTGCCGCCGGCCCTCGGCCCGGCGCGTCGTCATGCGGTGCTACCTCGAGTGATCCCCGCGCCTGGCGCGCCGCCATTCCTCGCCCATGGCTTACTCACCGGCTGTTGCCTTGTGCGACCGGGCGCAGGGGACCAGATTCCCCACCCGGCGCCGGCATGCAACGACCCCTATCCCGCCGGTCCACGTATCTCCACGGGAATCGCCCGATGACGAGCTGCCCGACGACCACGGTCACGGCCCTGCCCTTGTTGCCCGCGAGCCATCAGCCCCACCCTGTCGCCGACTGGCTGATCGTCCCTGATCCGTTCGTCGCCCAGGCGTACCAGGCGGCCGACGGCCGGGAGGTGGTCCTGACCAACGGCCTGATCCAACGCGCCTGGCGCCTGGCGCCCAACGCCGCCACCGTGGCCTTCGACAACCTGATGACCGGGGAATCGATCCTGCGCAGCGTCCGGCCCGAGGCCCGGGTGACCCTCGACGGCGCGACCTATCCGGTCGGCGGTCTGGTCGGGCTGGAGGAGCACGCCTACCTGCGGCGCGAGTGGGTGGAGACGCTGACCGCCGAGCCCGGGGCCTTCGGCCTGACCGGAGTCCAGGTCGGCTCGACCGAGGCGCCATTCGCCTGGAAGCGAAGTCGGTACGCTCCGGCTGCGCCTTGGCCCCCGCCCGGGGTGCGCTTGACCTTGGCGTTCAGTCCGCCGGTCGGGGTCCTCGCGGGGCTGGAGCTGGAGATGGTCTGCGAGCTGTACGACGGGATCCCGCTGCTGGCCAAGTGGCTGACCATGCGCAACGGCACCGGCCGTGAGGTGCGGCTCAACGCCTTGGTCAGCGAGATCCTCGCCGTGGTCGAGTACGAAAGTTGCGTCGACACCGCGGCGCCGCTGCGCCACCCGGGGATGCACGTGGAAAGCGACTACGGCTGCCGCGACATCAGCGCCCAGCATCCCCGCAACACCACCCACTGGCTCCCTGACCCGCAGTACACCACCCAGGTCAACTACCTCTACCAGACCCCTTGCCTGCTGGAGAGCCGGCCCCCGCGCGGTCCGGATCTGACGCTGGCCCCGGAAGCGGTCTTCACCAGCTTCCGCACCTTTGAGCTGGTCCACGACAGCACCGAGCGCGAGCGCCAGGGCCTGGCCGTGCGGCGGTTCTACCGGACCGCGGCGCCCTGGACCCAGGAGAACCCGATCCTGATGCACGTGCGCCAGGCCGACCCCGAGGCGGTCCGGCTGGCCGTGGATCAATGCGCCGAGGTCGGGTTCGAGATGGTCATCATGACCTTCGGCAGCGGCTTCGATCCTGAGCGAGAGGACTCGGCCTACATCGAAGAGGTGCGCGGGCTGGCCGAGTACGCCCACGCGCGGGGCGTGGAGTTGGGCGGCTACTCCCTGCTGGCCAGCCGGCGGATCGACGACGAGCAGGACACGGTCAACCCGGAGACCGGCCGGCCGGGGAACGCGGTCTTCGGCACCTCACCCTGCCTGTGCAGCCAGTGGGGCCGCGAGTACTTCCGCAAGGTGCAGGCCTTCTTTGCCGCCACCGGCCTGGACGTGCTGGAGCACGACGGTTCGTACCCCGGCGACTGGTGCGCCTCGACCGCGCACCCTGACCACCAGGGGCTCGAGGACTCGCAGTGGCGGCAGTGGGAACGGATCACCGACTTCTATCGCTGGTGCCGGGCCGAGGGGATTTACCTCAACGTGCCGGACTGGTACTTCCTTGCCGGCTCGAACAAGACCGGGATGGGGTACCGCGAGGTGAACTGGTCCCTGCCCCGGGAGCGGCAGTTGCTCCTGGCCCGACAGAACATCCACGACGGGACCTGGGAGAAGACCCCCAGCCTGGGGTGGATGTTCGTGCCTCTGGTCGAGTACCAGGGCGGGGGTGCGGCCGCCACCCTGGAGCCGCTGGCCGAGCACCTCGACGCGTACGAGGCCCACCTGGCGCAGAACCTCGGCGCCGGGGTGCAGGCCTGCTACCGCGGCCCGCGGCTGTTCGACGGTGACGAGACCCGCGAGGTGGTCCACCGGTGGGTGGCCTTCTACCGGGCCCACCGGGAGATCCTCGACTCGGACCTGATCCACCTGCGGCGGCCCGACGGCCGCGACCTGGACTGCTTCCTGCACCTGAATCCGCGGTTGACCGAGCGGGGGTTGGCCATGGTCTTCAACCCGCTCGACGAGCCGGTGGAACGGACCCTGAGTCTGCCGCTCTACTACTCGGGGCTCCATCAGGTGGCCCTGGTGCGGGAGCAGGAGGGCCAGGCGCATACCTACGCGCTGGATTCTGCCTGCCGGCTGGCCCTGCCGGTACGCCTGCCGGCCCAGGGCCGGACCTGGTTCGTCATCACCGCCGGCCGCTGAGCCGGCCGCATGGTCCTGGATCAGCCGGCCGCGGGATCGGCCGGATCGCGGGGGGCGCCGGCCAGCGGGCCGCCGGGTCCGGGCCGGGCGTCGCGGTACCGCTCGATCCGGGCGCGGGCGGTAAGGCCATGGGCCAGCATCCGCTCGACCTCGCACTGCCGCTCGGTCACCGCGCCGACCTCGCGGCTGGCGGCCGGGGTCATGTGCTGGTAGGTGCAGGTCTTGAGGAACTTCCCCACCCAGACCCCGCCGGTGTACCGGGCGGCCCGGCTGGTGGGGAGGATGTGATTGGTGCCGATGGCCTTGTCGCCGTAGGCCACCGTCGTCTCCTCGCCGACGAAGAGGGAGCCGTAGTTCGACAGCCGCTCGAAGTAGAACCCCCGGTCGACCACGTGCAGCTCGAGGTGCTCCGGGGCGTAGTCGTCGGCCAGGGCCACGGCCTCGTCCGGGCCGTCGGCCACGCGGACGATGCCGTTGCCCGCCCAGGACTGGGCCGCCACCTCCCGAGTCGGCAGGACCACGAGCTGTCGCTCCACCTCGGCCAGGGCGCGGCGTCCCCATCCCTCGCTCAGGCAGATCAGGCAGATCCCGCTGTTCGGGTCGTGTTCGGCCTGTCCCAGCAGGTCGCCGGCCACCAGGGCCGGGTCGGCCTCGTCGTCGGCAAGGACCAGGATCTCGGTCGGCCCGGCGAGCAGGTCGATCCCGCACCGGCCGAAGAGCTGCCGCTTGGCCTCGGCGACAAAGCGGTTCCCGGCGCCGCAGAGGACGTCGACCGGCTCCACGTCGCCCAGACCCAGGGCCATCACGGCCAGGGCCGGGACCCCGCCCAGGACGAAGATCCGGTCAGCGCCGGCCTTGGCGATGGCGTTGATCGTCGCCGGGTAGTACCCCTCGCCCTTGACCGGTGGGGTGCAGGCGACCACGGTGCGGACCCCGGCCACCCGGGCCGGGATGATGCTCATCTGGGCCGAGCCGAACATCGGGTACCGGCCGCCCGGGATGTAGCTGCCCACGGCCCGGACCGGGATATGCCGGTGCCCGAGGACGATCCCGGGGCGGATCTCCACCTCGAGGGGCTGGAGCGTGGACAGTTGGGCCTGGGCAAAGGCCCGCACGTTGGCCTGGCAGTACTCGGTGTCGGCCAGGCAGGTCGCCGACACCCGGCTGCAGGCCTGGCCGATCTCGGTCCGACCGAGCTCGAACGAGTCCGGATTCCAGCCGTCGAACCGCTCGCTGTACCGGCGCACGGCGTCCATGCCGTGCCGCTCGAGGTCGGCCAGCATCTCGGCCACGACCCGGGAGGTTTCGGGATCGCCCTCGAAGAGCCGGTGGCCGCCGCGCTTGATCTCCTTCATGGGTTGCTCCGGTGGCGGTCGGCTCTTCAGCGCAGCAGCAGCAGCCGGCCCGTGGCGGTCTGCTGACCGGCGCGCAGGCGCAGCAGGTACACGCCGGTGGCCGCGTCGTGGCCCTGGCGGTCCCGGCCGTCCCAGGTCGCCTGATAGACGCCCTCGGGGTGGTATCCCTCGGCCAGTCGGGCGACCAGGCGGCCGTCGACGCCGAAGATGCTCAGCTCGACCTCTCCCGGCAGGCTCAACCGGTAGGTCACCGTGGTGGCGCTGTTGAAGGGGTTGGGGTACGCGGGCTGCAGGCCGAAGGCGCGCGGGGTGGCGGCGGCCTGGTCCAGCACCGCCGTGGGTACGGAGGCGCCGGCGCCCAGGACGTAGGGCTGGGCCTCGAGGGCGGCCGCCGACAGGGGCGCGCCGTCGAGGGTCGCGGCCTCGATGGTCACGGTGGTGGCGGTGCCTTGCGAACCGCGCTCGCGGAACCGGAGGTGGAACAGCTCGCCGGTGCCGACCAGCTCGTTGATCCCGGCAAAGGCCATGCGGATGTCGCCGGGCTCCTGGAGATTGGCGGCCAGTAGGCAGTCGGTGGTCAGCCCCGCCGGGGTGACCTCCACGGCTTCGAGGAGCAGGGGGTCGTAGCGCAGGCGCAGCACCCCGCCGCGGACCGCCTGCAGGTCCTCGCCGCTGAGGGCGAAGAGCGCGGCGCCGCGCTCCGGGGCCGGCAGGAGGTGGAACCGCAGACGCGGCTCGCCCGCGGCCACCGGCTTGGCCGTGGTCTGGCGGCGCCAGTCCGCGTTGACGTCGCCCAGGAGGAGGGCGGTGAAGTCCTGGCTCTGGTTCTGCAGCAGGCTGACGGTCACCGTGGTCGGCTGGAACTGCCAGAAGGGTCCGGCCGGGAAGGCGCTCTCCAGACCGACCAGGTACCGCAGGATCAGCGAGGCGTCGGTGGTGCCGACGCGGCCGTTCCCCGAGACGTCGGCGCACCGCTGCTGATTGGCCGAAAGGCTGACCAGACCGACGGCGTAGCGGAGGATGTCGGAGACGTCGCGCGGGTCGATCCCCTCGGTGCCGTTCTGAGTCCGGGTCACCGAAAGCTGATAATCGCCCGGCGCCAGCGGATTCAGGGCGTACGCACCTTGGGTGTCGGCGGCGACGGTGGTGAGGGCGCCGCTGGCCAGGTCGGCAGCACCGACCACGGCACCGGAGACCGGACGTTGCTCGGTGTAGTAGAGCACCCGGCCGGAGATCCGCAGCTCGCGGAGGACCGTGACCAGGCCGTTGGTGGTGGCCACGGGCAGGGCCCCCTCGTTGAGGACGGCCGCGGCCAGGTCGAGGGCGCTGGCGGTTCCTGCTGGGCCTACCAGCCGCACCCCGAGCTGAAGGATCGGGGCGCTGCCGGTGATCGGGGTGGCGCTGGCCAGGGCGATCCGAACCCGACCAGGCGTCAGGTTCGTCTGCAGGGTGAAGTCCCGCGTGGCCTGGGTCAGGGAAACGGTGAGCATCTGCAGTACGCTGGGGTCGTAGAGGACCGTCAGCGCCAAGCCGGAGACCGGATCCCCGAGGTTGGCCCGCAGCGGGATGGACAGCTCCTCGGTCGGCCGGCCGGCGGTGTCGGGGAAGGCCAGCGCGTTGTTTGGTTGGGCCTGGGCCACGGCGACGACCCACAGGACGGTCAGCAGGATAGCGAGGGACCGAGACATCGACAGAACCTCCGAGATCCGGGTGCAGGAGCGCCGGCACGGCCGGGGGCCGTGGGGTTGAACCACGGGCACGGCGGTGTGCCGGGCAGCAGGAAGATCGGGACAGAACCGCGAACACAGGGGAGCAGAGGGGGGACCCGGGGGAGGGACCGAGCAAATATAGCAGGGTCCGGCAGATCCGGCAACGCGGGGCTGGTTAGG
>JBAZUN010000192.1:5350-10409 GCA_041661365.1 Candidatus Latescibacterota bacterium | reverse complement strand
TGCGTCCTCTACAAGCAGGCGCTCGATACCAAGCTCACGGCTCGCGGCCTGCCGCCTCAATGGTCAGACGTAATCATC
Source organism: Candidatus Latescibacterota bacterium (assembly GCA_041661365.1). Lineage (GTDB taxonomy): Bacteria > Latescibacterota > UBA2968 > UBA8231 > UBA8231 > CAITNQ01. Next base: position 10,331 of record JBAZUN010000192.1, on the reverse strand, counting down.
TCGGCCGACCAGAACAGCGAACCGGAGATCAAGCGCTTCGAGTATGACAAGAGGAAGCAAGACGATCTTATCGACTACTATAAACTCACCCCGGCGGAGTGGGAGGAGTGGAACCGCGAGCATCGCGGCGAGGAACGTGGCAAGTGGCGGCCGCCGCTCAAGATCCTCATCGTCTGCGACCGCCTACTCACCGGCTTCGATGCCCCGGTCGAGCAGGTGATGTACCTCGATAAACCGCTGCGCGACCACAACCTGCTACAGGCCATCGCCCGTACCAACCGGCCGCTTCCCTCGATGAAGAAGCGCACCGGCGTGGTGGTGGATTACTTCGGGGTGTTCGCCAATCTGGAAAAGGCCCTGAACTTCGACGAAAGTATCCGCGAGGAGTCGCTCATCGACTGGGACGCGCTGCGGGCGACGGTTCCAGGCGAGGTGGCGCACTGCCTGGAACCGTTCGCCGGGATCACCATCACCGATACCCGGGAATGCCTGCTCGCGGCTCTGCGCCGCCTGCGGGATCCTGAGACCGCCAAGAGCTTCGAGCTTAGCTTCCGCAGCCTGGAACGGGTCTGGGAAGCCGTGGCACCCGATCCCTGTCTGTACCCGCACCGGCACCCGTACAACTGGCTGTGTGGGATATATATAGCCCACCGACGGCGACAGCGTGGGAGCAGGGATACCTACGGCGAGCTGTCGGCCAAGACACAACAGCTCATCCAGGAGAACACGACCTTCGTCGATATCGCGGAATCGCTGCCGGTCTTCAGGATCGACCAGGACTACGTGTCCAAGCTCGACGACCTGCCTACGCCGGCAGACAAGGCGGCGGCGCTGGAGGCGCTCCTGACCAGCGAGCTGGCCGAGGATGATCCCAGTTTCATCTACCGGCAACTCGGTGAGCGGCTTCAGCGGATCAGGGAACGCAAGGATGCAGGCGACGAGGCCGTGGCGCGCAGACTACGCGAGCTGCAGGAGATCGCGGCAGCGCTTGCGGCAGTCAAGCTGGAGCCGGAGCGGCTGAACCTTATGCAGCCCGGGGAATACGGATTGTTCACCGTCCTCCGGGCTCACGCCCCCGACGCCGTTGAGGAATACGTCGCCGATTGCGCTCGGTGCATGGTAGCGCACCTTCGCATGAACGGACTTCTCGCAGCGGGCTGGAGCAGCTCGATAGGCGGGCGGATGCGCACCGAGCGGTCGCTGCTCGCCGAATCCTGGAATCCATCCTACGAGCAGCTTGGTTTTGATCGCGATGCCGAAGCCCCGCCGTTCCTCAAGCCGGCTGTGCAAGAGCTGGTCAAGAGCGATGCGACAAACTGACGGCCTACACACCTCAACCGACCATCGTATTCGACTCGGTGGCCGGCTGGTCTACTACCGGGTGATCCACTCGAAGGCCGCTCGCAAACTGCGCGTCCGCGTGGGGCCGCGTGGCGTCGAGGTGGTTCAGCCAAGATCCCGTAAGGGTGGTGAGGTGCCGAAGTTCCTTACCGCCCATGGGACCTGGGTTATCGACCAGCTCGATCGTGCTGAACGGATGCATGGTGTTCGGCGCACGGAGCCGGTTCCCCTCGGGGCGATCCTCTTTCGCGGGGAGATGACGAAGGTTCGCATCGAGATGGCCCGATCGCGGGCCACGGGCAATGCCGTGCGCTTGGTCGGTGGTCAGATCGTCGTATCCAGCGGGTCGAATTCCGTCACCCCTGTTGCGCGCAGCCTGGAGCTTTGGCTACGGCGAGAAGCCCGTCGAGAGATTGAAGGGTACCTGGGAGTGGTGACGATGCGTATAAGGCGCCATGCGCGACGCCTTTACGTGATGGGCCAGCGGACCAAATGGGGCAACTGCTCACCGAGCGGGAATCTCTCGTTCAACTGGCGACTCATCCTGGCGCCGAGATACGTGCTCCAGTACCTGGTGACGCACGAGGCGGTGCATCTGGCGGTTCCGGATCACTCAGTGAAGTTCTGGCTGACCGTGCAGAGCCTGTGCCGCGACACTGAGAAGGCCAGGCAGTGGCTGTGCCGGCATCAAACGCAGATGCAGGTCGATCTGGCGAGCATACTGAACCGAGTGCCCCGAAGGGATCGCAAAGCCAAGCATGATCATCTAGCTTGGCCACCGGTCTGCACCTTGGAAGCCGGCTCCTTTTAAGCCGAAGGTCCGTCCTCTCACCCCTCCCCTGGCGGCATGAAGAACTCGTACCGACTCGCGTCGGCGTACCCCTCCACCTCGACCGGCACCACCCCGGGGCTGCTCAGGGCTACCTGCACGATCCGCTTGTTGAAGGCGCTCACGACGTCGTCGGCCAGGTACTCCTCCACCGGCATCCAGCGGCACTCGGCGATCTCCTCCTCCTGCAGGGTGATCGCCAGGGTCAGCGGCCGCAGCCGGCAGATGAAGTAGATGTCCGACTTGCCGAAGCGGTACCCGTGCCAGTGCCGGAAGCAGAGCAGGGCCTCGAACTCGGTCTCGACCCCGGTCTCTTCGCGCACCTCGCGGACGACCCCGTCGGCCAGGTGCTCCCCGGGATGGAGCGCACCGCCTGGCAGCTTGAACCGCGGCGGCTGCCCCGGACTCCGGTAGTATCGCTCGGCCACCACCAGCAGGTCCCGCTCCGGGGTCAGCACCACCCCGCCGGCGCCGATGTAGTGCGAGGCGTGGCCGGGGATGAAGGCGTCCTCGACCAACCGCCGGGTCAGCATCAGGTACCGGTCGCCGGTGTGGTGGAAGGTGAACCCCGCGGCCACGGCCACCGGCACGAGCTGGGCCTTGTCGATCGGCACCTCGAGCCAGACCAGGCGGATCCCGTCGGCCTGCCAGCACTCCAGCGAATGGGTCAACCGACGCCCGAAGGTCTCGGGATCGGGGTCCAGGGCCTCTGGCTTGGGCAGCACCCCGCCGAACCGGTCGGCTTCCGCCTCCATCACCTCCATCACCTCCATCGTCCGCTCATCCGCCAAGGGGTTCTGCTTCGGGATCGTGGCGTTGCTCATTCGTTGCCCAGCCGACGCACCTCGGGCCCGGCGGACCGGATCAGCCCGGTTGATTCCACCAGAGCACGGGGTATCTTAGGCACCAGAGCCGATGCCGGCCAGGGGTAGAACCTGACGTCCGACGGTATCGCGCCTGACCTTCCACCTCATGCAGGAGTCCGCTGCCATGGAGCTGCGCATCGCCGGCGCCCAAATCGCGGTGACCCGCGACCTGGAGGCCAACGCGGCCGCCGTGTCCCGGGCCATCGAGTTCGCCCGGCAGGAACGGGCCGACGTCCTCCTCACCCCCGAGGGATCGGTCAGCGGCTACACCCATACCTTCGACGCGGCCGCGGTGAGCCGGAGCGTCGAGGCCCTGGTCGATCAGGCCCGTCAGGCCAGGGTGGGGCTGGCCCTCGGCACCTGCTACGTGGAGAGCGACGGCCGCTGCTACAACCAGGTCCGGTTCTACGCGCCGGACGGCCGGTACCTCGGCTTCCACAGCAAGACCCTGACCTGCGGCACCATGACCGAGCCGCCCCAGGGCGAGATCGAGCAGTACGCGGTCGCACCGCTGCGCACCTTCGAGCTGGCCGGGGTCCGGGTGGGCGGCTTGATCTGCAACGATCTCTGGGCCAACCCCGGGTGCACCCCTCAGCCCGACCCGCACCTGACCCAGCAGCTTTCGCGCCTGGGGGCTCGCATCGTCTTCCACGCGGTGAACGGCGGTCGCGACGGGAGCGCCTGGTCCGAGGTCGGCTGGCGGTTCCACGAGGCCAACCTGCAGATGCGGGCCCGGGCCGGCCGTCTCTGGGTGGTCACGGTGGACAACTGCGACCCGGACAGGTGGCCCTGCTCGGCACCGTCGGGCGTGGTCGATCCCCAGGGAGAGTGGGCGTATCGAGCCCGGCCCCGCGGGGAGGAGCTGTTCGCCTTCACCGTGCGGATCGACGACCACTGACAGGATAACGGTCCGGGCCGGTCAACCCTCGCCCGACGGCTTGTGCAGGACGAAGAGGTGAGGGAAGAGGCCGCCGGTCTCGACGGCCCGCAGGTGACGCAGGCGGAAGCGGCCGAACTGGTTCATCGCCCGGAGGAAGATCCCGCGCCGCCAGACCAGCAGGGAGATCAGACCGTCCGGCTCCAGGACGCGCCAGGTCTGTTCCAGCAAAGCCCGGTAGAAGCTGGGGAAGTGCAGGGTCTGGCCGACCTTGACCCCGTACGGGGGATTGGTGGCGATGGCCCGGAACCGCTCCGGCGGGAAGACCTGGTCGAGGGAGCGCAGGTCCAACCGGCGGACCTCCACCCGCGAGGCCAGGCCGGCCAGCTCGAGATTGGCCCTGGTCCCTTCCACGGCCTCGAGGTGCAGGTCGCAGCCGATGATCTCCAGGTGCGGCGAGAGCTGGGCCGCCTCGAGCAGGATCGTTCCCGAGCCGCAGCAGGGATCGAGGACCGCCCCTGAGGCCCCCTCGGTCACCCCGGCCAGGCGGAGCAGGGCAAAGGCCACCGTGCCCTTGAGGGCGGCGCGCGGCTGGTACCGCCGCCGGTGACGCCGACTGAGGGATTGGCTACTGAGCTGCAGGCTGAGCAGGCAGAAGTCCGAGAAGACGTCGACCCGCACGTTCAGCTCGGCGTGATCCAGGTCGACGCGACGGCCATACCGTTCCACGAGCGCCGCGCCGGCCACCCGCTGCACCTCGATGCTGGTGAAGTCGTGGGTCCCCACCCGCCGGGTGGTCACGCGGAAGCTGGCCGCCTGGCGCATCGGCGGGATCTCCTGCTCGAGCAGCCGGCGACGGATGGTCTCCAGGGCCGCGCCCACGGGGAGGGGGAAGCCGGCCAGGGGCCGCAGCACGTGGTGGATCGAGCGCATCTGCCAGGCCAGCGGCTCCAGCGCGCCGGCCGGCAGGCGATGGCGCACCAGGACGTGGCCACCCAGCCCGAAGGGAGAGGCCAGGGCGTCGCCGGTCGCCAATCCCGCGGCGCGGCAACGATCGGCGAACTCCGC
>JBAZUN010000192.1:0-5340 GCA_041661365.1 Candidatus Latescibacterota bacterium | reverse complement strand
CACCACCACGTCCTCGAGCCCGGGATTGGTGGTGAAGAACAGGTCGCCCTCGCCCACCTCCCACTCGGCCGACGACGAGGGGACGACCGATGGCAGCGGCGACCCGAACGAGTCAGAGGCCGGATCGACTTGCCCCGCGGGGGTTCCCATCGCTTCTTGTTCCCTATCCATCATCTCGGTCGAGATGCCTGATCCCTGCTGCACCGAACCGTAACATACCCCGTGACCGGCGGCCCGGGCAAACCTCGAGGAGAGCGATCCTGCCCTCCGGCCCTCACGCCTTGCTCTGAAGGAAGAACGTCACGCCGCAGCCCCTGAACCGGGAGACGATCATGCAACGCGCCCTCGCTGCGAAACTCGTCGGCCGACGCGCCGATCGCGAGTTGAAGGCCTTCCTCAAGTCTCGCCTTCCCCATTGGCAGGTCCCCGAGTCCGCGGCGGCCTGGCCCCGCCAGGCAGCAGCCCTGCGGCACCGCGTCCTGGAGCTGTTCTTCCGCGGCCACGAGGCCGGCCTGCTCGACCTGGAGCCGCGGGTCGAGTGGGCGGGAGTGCTGGAAACCGGGCAGGGGTACCGAATCCGCAAGCTGCGCTATGAAGGGTACCCGGGGATGTGGATCCCGGCCCTGCTCTACGAGCCGGCGCGGCTGCGAGGCCGGGTGCCGGTGGTGCTCAATCCGAACGGCCACCACGCCGGCGGCAAGGCGATGGAATACAAGCAGGCCCGCTGCATCAACCTGGCCAAACGCGGGGTGCTGGCCCTGAACACCGAATTCATCGGCATGGGCGAGCTGCGCGCCGACGTGGAGCACAACCGGATCGCCCACCTCGACCTGTGCGGCCTGGCCGGGATCGCGGTCTTCTACCTGGCGGTCAAGCGCGGGCTCGACCTGCTCCTCGCGCACCCGCACGCCGACCGGTCCCGGGTGGCGATGACCGGCCTGTCGGGCGGCGGCTGGCAGACCGCGGTGCTGTCGGCCCTGGACGAGCGGATCGGCGTGGTGATCCCGGTGGCCGGCCACTCGCCGGTCTGGCAGCGGGTCGATCACCCGAGCGACATCGGCGACGTGGAGCAGATCCCCTCCGACCTGTGCACCGCCGCCGACTTCGACGCCCTCACCGCCTTATTCGCGCCCCGGCCCACCCTGCTGATCTACAACCACCACGACAACTGCTGCTTTGCGACCGGCCGCACCCGGCGCTCGGTCTACCGGCCGGTCAAGCCGCTGTTCGAGTTGCTGGGCGTGGCCGACCGGCTGGCCTTCCACGACAACCTGGACCCCGGAACCCACAACTACGAGGCGGACAACCGCAGCCAGTTCTATCGCTTCCTCAACCGGCACTTCGGGCTGGACGCCCCGGTCATTGACCTGCCCTGGGAGGAGGAGCTGTTCACCGAGCAGGAGCTGCGGGTGGGACTGTCGCCGGAGAACGCGACCCTGCTCTCGTTGAGCCAGCAGGCCCTGACCAGGATCCGCCGCGAGCGAACGCGCCGGCGACCAAGCCGCACCCCAAAGCCCGCCCGCGCCCGGCTGGCCGCGCTCCTCCACCTTCCCGACCTGGGACCGGCCCGGGCCAGGCAGGTTCGGCGCGAGGAGGAACGCCCTGACTTCACCGTGCGCCACCACCTCCTGTCCGTGGGTGGCTGGTCCCTGCCGGTGACCGAGCTGGCGCCGCCGGAGGCCCGTGGCGTGGAGGTCATCGTCAGCGACGGCGGCCGCGCCGCGGCTGGACCACAGGTGCTCCCGGCCCTGGTGGCAGGGCGCCGGGTAGTGGTCGCCGATCTCCTGGGCAACGGCGAGCTGCAGACCACCTGGCAGTACCACATGCTCCTCGCCGGGACCGGCGAGCGGCCCCTGGGGCTGCAGGTGGCCCAGCTCCTGGCCGTGGTCCGCTGGTGCCGGTCGCGGTTCCGCGCCCGTACGGTGCACCTCCACGCCGTCGGCCAGGTGATCCCCGTGGTCGGCCTGACCGCCGCGGCCCTGGAGCCGACGGCCTTCGCCTCGCTGACCACCGAGGTGCTGATGGACTCCCTCGACCGGCTGATCGACTGGCCGGTTCCGTACGCCAACGCGGCGCCGCTCTTCTGCTTCGGACTGCTGCGCGAGTTCGACCTGCCTGACCTGATCGAGCTGTCCGCGCCGGTGCCGCTCCTCGACGCCAACCGCGGTCCGCTGCGGGTCAGCCGAACGAAGCGATGAGCGTGGTCTCAGCCCTTGCCGGCCCGGCCTTCGTCGCGGTCACCTTGGTCCTCAACCTGCTGCGGGTGGAGCCGTTCGCCACCTACTTCTACCTGTTCGCCTGGTACGGCCTGATCCTCACCTTTGACCAGCTCATCCGCCGGCGCGAGGGCCACTCCCTGATCGCCCACTGCGGCCCGGGGTTCGCCCTGGTGCTGATCTGGTCGGCGGCGACCTGGTACTTCTTCGAACTGCTCAACCTGCGGCTGGAAAACTGGTACTACATCTTCGTCGCGGACCAGCCGCTGCTGCGGCCGATCGGCACCTTCCTGTCCTTTGCCACGGTCTTCCCCGGTATCCTCTGGATCGACCACTATCTGGCCGGCCGCAAGGTCTGCGCCGGCCGCCGCGGCCCAGCCCTGCGTCTCTCCGCGGCCGGCTGCCGTAACCTGCAACTGGCCGGGGTCGGCTGCCTGGTCCTGCCGCTGGTCTGGCCCACCTGGTTCTTCCCGCTGGTCTGGTGCAGCACCTTCCTCCTCCTGGCTCCTATGGAGCGGCGCACCGGCAACGGTCTGCTGCGCCAACTCGAGGAAGGAGAGTACGGTCCGCTGCTGCGCACCCTCCTGGCCGGACTGATCGCCGGCCTGTGCTGGGAGTCGCTCAACTTCTGGGCCCGGGCCAAGTGGATCTACACCGTCCCCTTCTTCGACCGGCTCAAGCTCTTCGAGATGCCGCTGGCCGGCTTCCTCGGCTTCCCGCCCTTTGCGGTGGAGTGCGTCGTGCTCTACCGCCTGCTGGTCTGGCATCGCCTGGCGCCGGCCTTCGGCGCTTTCGCCGAGCGCCGGCCGGAACCGTGCTCCCGGAGGCGGCGGGTCGCGGCCGCGGGCGCGGCCCTGGTCTTCTCGCTGGCCGTCGACCAATGGGTGGTGGCGCCGGTGGTCATCACCTCCGTGACCCCGCGCGTCGCCCTGGTCGAGGGGTTCGACCCACAGACCCAAGAGGCCCTGACCGCCTGCGGGGTGCGGTACCTCACCGACCTGGAGGGATGGGAGGCGGCTGCCACCTGGCGCCAGCTCGAAGCCCGACTCGACCCGGAGCACCTGGCCCGGCTCCATTCCCTGGCCGCGCTCTACCTGCACCAGGGGATCGGGGTCGAGTACGGGAACCTGCTGGTGCGGGCCGGGATCGACTCGCCGGCTGGCCTGGCGCCGCTGTCCGCCGAGGAGTTGCGCCATCGGTTACAACAGGTGGCCGGCGATGCCCGGGTCCCGACCCTGGCCCAGCTCCGCGTCTGGATCCGCCGGGCTCCACGATAGGTCGGGGTCGATACCAGGGACCGGCTCAATCGACCTCATTGGGTTGACAGGGTCTGGTCCTGCCCGTTAGATGCTGAGGCGCGTTCTGGCATGAGGAGTGAAGTATGAAGATCGCGGGGATCCGCTCCCTGCCGCTGATCGGCGCCACCCCTGACGGCGGCTGGACCCAGGGGTTCGACGAGGAGGAGAGCCTCCACACCCTGGTCGAGGTGATCACCGACGAGGGGGTCACCGGCCTGGGGAGCGTCTACACCTCGTCCAAGCTGGTCGAAGGAGCCCTGGCCCTGCTCCGGCCCCTGGCCCAGGGAGAATCGGCCCTGGAGCCGGCGCGGGTCAGCGAGAAGCTGCACCAGTCAACCTTCTGGCAGGGCCGCGGGGGCAGCGTCACCCATGCCATCTCCGGGATCGACATCGCCCTGTGGGACATCTTCGGCAAGGTGACCGGACAGCCGATCAGCCGGCTCCTCGGCGGCCGGTATCGGGACCGCGTGAAGCCGTACGGCTCCCTGTTGATGACCAACCCCGAGGAGCTGCCGCCCCGGCTCGAGGCCGCGGTGGAGCGCGGCTTCCGCGCCATCAAGATGGGGTGGGGGCCGTTCGGCCGGGTCTCCGCACAACTCGACCGGGAGATCGTCCGGGTGGCCCGCCAGGTCGTGGGACCGGAGGTCGAGCTGATGGTCGACGCCGGTGGCTCGGACCGGTATTGGCCCCACGGGTTCAAGTGGGCCTTGGAGACGGCCCGCATGCTCCGCGACTACGATGTGGTCTGGTTCGAGGAGGCCCTGCGGCCCGATGACCTGCAGGGGTACGTCCGGCTCACCGAGCAGGCACCGCTGCCGATCACCGCTGGCGAGGTGCTCACCCGCCGGCAGGCCTTCATCCCCTGGATCGAGAGCCGCGCGGTCGACTACATCCAGCCCGACGTGACCAAGGTCGGCGGGCTTTCCGAGGAGCACCGCATCGCCTGGCACGCCTACGACCACGCGGTGCTCTTCGTGCCCCACGGGTGGAACACCGCCGTGGGGCTGGCCGCCGACCTGCACCTGGTGGCCACGGTGCCGACGGCCCGCTGGGTCGAGTACATCACCCCGGCGCCGTACATCGAGGACCTGGTGGAAGAGCCGTTCGCGCTGGACGGGGACGGCCTGCTGCCGATCCCCGACGGTCCGGGCCTGGGGGTCCGGTGGAATCCGGACGGCGTCGAGCGTCACACCGGTCTCACCCTCACCCCCTCGACCCTGTAGGTGATGTCATGAGCGAACGTCTACGACTCGCGCTGATCGGGTGCGGCGGGATGGGGCACCGGCACCTCTACGGCCTGGCCGAGTTGTACCGCGCCGGGCTGTTGCCGTTCGACCTGGTGGCCGCCTGCGACCCCAACGAGGAGAACGCCCGCTCCCTGGCGGCCCAGGCCGAGGAGTTGCTCGGGAGACGGCCGGCGCTGGCGCCTGATCCGGCCGACCTCGGTCCCGTCGACGCGGTCTCGATCTGCACCCTGCCCGAGGCTCACCACGCGGTAGCGGTCACCGCCCTGGAGCAAGGCCGGCACGTGATCTGCGAGAAGCCGATGGCCCTGACCGCACGGGCCTGCAACCGGATGCGTCGGGCCGCGGCCGCGACCGGGCTGATCTTGGCCGTGGCCGAGAACTACCGCCGCGACCCGGTCAACCGGCTGGCCCGGACCCTGATCGACGAAGGCGCCATCGGCACCCCGCGGCTGATGCTCCACCACACCCTGGGCGGCGGGGACAGCATGCTGATGTCGGTCTGGCGGCACCAGCGTCGATCGGGCGGGGTCCTGCTCGACGTCGGGGTCCACTTCGCCGACATCATGGAGTACCTCCTGG
>JBAZUN010000191.1:0-10441 GCA_041661365.1 Candidatus Latescibacterota bacterium | reverse complement strand
CCTCCATGCTCTCCTGGTCGGTGACGAAGTAGGGGGACAGGTAGCCGCGGTCGAACTGCATCCCCTCGACCACCTCCATGGTGGTGTCGGTGGTCTTGGCCTCCTCGACCGTGATCGTGCCGTCCTTGCCGACCTTGTCCATGGCGTCGGCGATGATCTCGCCAATGGCAGTCTCGCCGTTGGCGGAGATGGTGCCGACCTGGGCCACCTCGCCGTGGTCCTTCACCGTCTTGCTCTGGGTCTTCAGGTTCTCGACCACCTGGGCCACGGCCCGGTCGATGCCGCGCTTGATCTCCATCGGGTTGAACCCCGAGGTCACGGCCTTGAGCCCCTGGGTGTAGATCGCCTCGGCCAGCACCGTGGCGGTGGTGGTGCCGTCGCCGGCGACGTCGGAGGTCTTCGAGGCGACCTCCTTGACCATCTGGGCGCCCATGTTCTCGTACTTGTCGGGGAGCTCGATCTCCTTGGCGACGGTGACCCCGTCCTTGGTCACGGTCGGCGAGCCCCAACTCTTGGCCAGCACCACGTTGCGGCCGCGGGGACCCAGGGTTACCTTGACCGCCCGGCTCAACTGCTGCACGCCGGACAGGATCTTCTCGCGCGCCTCTTCTCTGAAGGCAATCTTCTTGGCAGCCATTGGTCTGTCCTCTCCGGTTAGTCGACGACGGCCAGGATGTCGTCCTCGCGCATGATCAGGTAGTCCTCGCCGTCCAGCTTGACCTCGGTGCCGGAGTACTTCCCGATGAGCACCTTGTCGCCGACCTTGACCTCCAGAGCCACGCGCTTCCCTTCCTCGACCTTGCCGGGGCCCACGGCGATAATCTGGGCTTCCTGCGGCTTTTCCTTGGCGGTGTCGGGGATGATGATCCCGCCGACCTTCTGTTCCTCTTCGCCTTCGAGACGCTTCACCAGCACGCGATCCGCCAGCGGCTTGATCTTGATCTTGGCCATGTCGTCCTCTCCTGTGGAGTATAGGTTGTGAAACCGACTCCCTGTCGGCCCATTCCTCGGGACAGCTCGGGATTACCAGGGGCAAGTACCGTGCCAAGAGCGGCTCAGGAACGCCAAGCGACAGGGCCGCATCAGGTTCCGGATGCGTTCGACCTTCTCGGGCGGTCGATGCCGTTGAGGGCAGTTAACCGTTATGGGAATAATGCCTATGTTTGCCCTGGAAATAAACCCATAAGTAATTATAAATAAATATGTTAAGTTGATAATGGCCAAAACGGGAAAACGGCAGCAATTTTCTAATAATGGCAAGTCGACCATCTCGCTAGGATGAAGGGAGGTCCATGACTCTATTGAGGGAAAAGCGAATCGTCATCACCGGGGCCAGCAGCGGGATCGGCCGGGAGCTGGCGCGGCTCATGGCCCGGCGGGGGGGACTGCTGGCCGTCTGTGCCCGGCGAGGCGACCGTCTGCAGTCCCTGGCCGACGAGATCGAGGCCGAGGGCTGGCCCAGGCCCCTGACCGCGGTCTGCGACGTGCGCGATCCGGCTCAGGTGGCGGCGATGCGCGACGAGGTGGAATCGCGGATGGGACCGGCCGAGGTGCTGGTCAACAACGCCGGCCGCGGCGCCTTCCGTCCATTCGTGGAGCTGTCCCCGCAGGAGGCCAGCGACCTAGTCGCCACCAATCTGACCGGGGTGATCCACTGCACCCGGGCCTTCCTGCCGGCCATGCTGGCCCGGGGGAGCGGTCACCTGGTCTTCATCTCGAGCGTGCTCGGCGAGCTGCCGGCGCCCGAGCACGCGGTGTACGGGGCCACCAAGTTCGCGGTGAGCGGTCTGGCCGAAAGCCTCGACTACGAGTTGAGATCCCAGGGGATCAAGGTAACCCTGGTGGAGCCAGGCCTGGTGATGAGCGAATTCGTCGAGGTGAGCGGCACGCCCCTGCGGCGGTTCGACCAGGTACCGCACCAGACCGCCGAGCAGGTTGCCGTCGCGATCGTGCGGGCGATCGAGCGCGGCCAGCGGCGCTGCGTCGCCGATCCGCTGGCCTGGATCGCCATCGATTTTCGCCGCCACTTTCCCCGGCTGGCGCGGCTCCTCTTCGGCGTCGCGATCCGACGGGCCTACCGCCGCGGCTCGTCGGAGGGCTGATCTCCGCAGGCTCCCGGTCCGGCAACGACGAACTCGAGGATGTTGTCGAGGTGCCTCCCGGTCACGCGCCAGGCCTCGATCTCGAACCCTTTCAGCACTGCCCGCCACTCTGTCTCGGTGTTGTATCGCACCCCGCGGTCGGCCAGCCGCCACCAGACCGTCTTGAGCCATCGCTTGGGGCCGGAGCTGCTCTGGAGATGGTCGTAGACGATGACCCGCTCGCGGGCCACCCGGCAGGCCTCGGTCAGGATCTGCCGGTGGGATTGCGGCAAGTGGTGCATCGCCTGCAGCAGCAGCACGACGTCGAAGGCCCCGTCGACAAAGGGCAGCCGATGCGCGTAGGCGCAGGCGAAGAAGCTCGCGGGCCGGATCGCCGCGGCCTGCAGCAGGAAGGGCACCGAGACGTCGATCCCGGCGTGCAGCGCGGCGACCCGCGCGTCGTAGTGGTACACGTCCGGGCCGCAGGCCACGTCGAGGACCTCCCGGCCGATCAGGTAGGGCGTGATCGGGAGATCCTCCTTGGGATTGAGCACCTCCATGACCGCCTTCTCGAGGCTGTATCGCCGGGCTCCCTGGAACCGACCGGCCGACCGGGCCAACTCCTGCTCCACGGAGGTGGCCTCGATGGCGGTGGCGGCCTCGGGCACGAATACCGGCAGCCCGCGCAGGGTCGGCACCGTGACCCTGCAAGCAGTACAGCCGAGGCCCTCCGGCTGGTCGAGCAGACCGGCCGAGCCGCACCCGGGGCAGGTGAGCTTGGCGAGGAAACGTCGACGGGGCGTGGTCATCTCGGGTAGCTGGCGGAACGTACCGTGCCGGACATCGGCTACTGGGCCGTGTATCCGCCGTCGACGAGCAGGGCCGCGCCGGTGGTGAAGGCCGAGGCCGGCGAGGCCAGGTAGAGGACCGTGGTGGCCAGCTCCGCCGGGTCGGCCCATCTCCCGACCGGTACCCTGGCCTGCATGGCCGCGGCCGTCGCCGGGTCGCGCAGCAGTACCTGGTTGATCGGCGTGGCAAAGGGCCCCGGACAGATCGCGTTCACCGTGATCCCGTACGCGGCCCACTCCAGGGCGAGGGTCTTCGTCAACTGCACGATCCCCCCCTTGCTCGAGGCATAGGGGGTCCGGTCGGGGATGGAGATGAAGGATAACGTCGACCCGAGGTTGATGATCCGCCCGTACCGCCGCGCGATCATCTGCGGGCCGACCGCGCGGCAGCAGTAGACCGGACCGCGAAGATTGGTCGCCACGACCGCCTCCCAGTCGGCGTCCTCCAGCTCGATCAGGGGTTTACGGATGTTGATCCCGGCGTTGTTGACCAGGATGTCGAGGCGACCGAAGGCCTGCAGCACGGCTTGCACCGAGGCCTCGACCTCTGCCCGGTCGACCACGTCGGCCCGCACGGCGAGCACGGGGTTGCCGGTGTGCGCCTGCATGGCCGCGGCCGTTGCCCGGCACTCGTCCAGGTTGCGGCTGGTGATGGCCACGCTGGCGCCGGCTCCGGACAGGGCCGTGGCCATGGCCTGGCCGAGCCCCTTGCTGCCGCCGGTGACCAGGGCCGCCTGCCCTCGGAGGGAGAATAGCTCGAGCGAATTGGCCGGTAGTTCCATGGCGTGTCCGGGCCTCAGCCCTGCTCCCAGTTCTCGGCCTCGACCATCTCTCGGGCCAGTGCCCCCAGCTCCTCCACGAGTTGGGTCTGCTCCTGAGCGCGGGCCTTGTTCGTCACCTGCATGGTCAGGGCGATCAGGCCCAGACCGAAGATGCGCTGGAGGCTGTCCGGAGCGTCGGGGTCCAGCCCGGGGACCAGTTCGGACAACCGGGTCAGGAGCTGGCGGTGCTTCTCGGACAGCTCGATCACCTCGAGCGACATGACGAATCTCCTACAAGTGGAGGAGGACCTTGGCCCCCTCCTGGTCGAACTGATAGCTCATCTCGCGCAGCCCCTCGGCGGCCATGCGACGACGGAGCGCGGCCCGGTGCTCGGCAGGGCAGTAGAAGAGGAGGAATCCGCCGCCGCCGGCGCCCATGATCTTGCCCCCGGTGGCGCCCGCCTCGAGACCGGCCTCGTACCATCGGTCGATCTCCGGGTTGGTCATCCGCCCGGACCGCTGCTTCTTCATCCGCCAGTGCTCGTCGAGGAGCTGACCGAACCGATCGAGGTCACCGGATTCCAGGGCCGCCTTCACCTGGTATCCCAGACGCTTGACCGCGTGCAGGCTCTCGACGACGGTCGCCTCACGACGCCGGGTATCCTCCTCCTGCTGGCCGAGGATGTCCAGGCTTTCGCGCTCGATCCCGGTGAAGAAGACCAGCAGGCAGTTGCGCAGCTCCTCGAGGGTGTGCAGGGAGATCTGCAGGGAGGAGACCTGCACCCGGCCGCCCGGCTCGATCTCCAGACAGGTCAGACCGCCGAAGGCGGCCAGGTAGTGATCGTGTCGGCCGGCGGGCTGTCCGGCCCGGGTGGTCTCGACGTAGTACGCCTCCTCGGCCAGGTCCTGGGTCGACACCTGCTCGCGGCGATGGGCGTGCAGGGCCGCCAGGAGGGCCACGGTGAACGCCCCGGAGGAGCCCATCCCGGTGCGACCGGGCACGTCGGCCATGGCGCTGATCTCCACCCCGCCGATGGCTCGCGTGTGCAGGAGGGATTCGCGCAGCAGCGGGTGCTGGATCTGGGCCGGATCGTCCACCCGCTCGGTGCGGGAGTACTTGACCCGGATGAAGTCCTCGACCTTGAGGGTGTTGAGCTGGATGTAGACGTACTTGTCGATGGCGGCGCTGAGGATGAATCCGCCGAACTCGGAGCTGTACGCCGGCAGGTCGGTGCCGCCCCCGCCCAGGGGGATCCGGAGAGGGGCACGGGTGATGATCACGGCCGCGGGCTCCGATGGTCAGGGAAGCGCGAAGGCACCGTTGGCCACCGCTTCCTCGGCCTGCCGGTACCGTTCGAGCGTGTCGGTGGAGAGGAGCTCGCCCTGCAGGCGGTGTCCCGCCAGGGGCATCCCCGCGGCCAGCAGGCGGGGGAAGACCTCGCGGGCGAAGTCGCACGCCCCGGACGCGGGGATCCAGTCGAGCACCGAGGGCTCGAGGACGTAGGTCCCGGCGTTGACCAGGTAGTCGGAGAAGATCTCCTCGGGGCGCGGCTTCTCGATGAGCCGGTCCACCCGACCGTGTGGATCGAGGCCCACGATGCCGCGGGTGGTCGGCTCGTCCATCCAGAGGAGCCCGAGGGTGGCCACCGCACCCGAGTCCCGGTGGGTGTGCCAGAGGGCGGTCAGGTCGAAGTTGGCCAGGTTGTCGCCGTAGTAGACCAGGAACGGCTCGTCGAAGAAGGCCGCGACCCGGCGGACCGCGCCGGCCGTGCCCAGCAGCTCGGGCTCGAGGGAATAGCGGATCCGCACGCCCCAGCGCGAGCCGTCGCCGAGGTGGTCCTGGATCGGTTGGGGAAGGTGGTGGAGGTTGACCACCAGCTCGTCGAAGCCGTGCCGCGCCAGCAGCCGCACCACGTGCTCGAGCAGGGGCCGGCCGCCGATCGGGATCATCGGCTTCGGGCAGGTGTCGGTCAGCGGACGCAGACGCGAGCCCTTGCCCGCTGCCAGGACCATCGCCTTCACTAGCCTACCTGACGAATGACGTTGGCCGCGCGCATGCGGCGCTCGCTCTCGGCGTAGAAGTCCTCCAGATCCGGCTGCTCCCGCACCCAGTCCACGTACTGGGCGATGGTCTGCTCCAGGGGGATCCGGGGTTCCCATCCGAGGGCACCCAGGGCCGTCCACGAGGAGACCGTGTGGCGGGTGTCGCCGAAGCGGTACGCGCCGGTGGTGATCGGTTCCAGACCGGAGCCGACCACGCGTGAGGCCAGGTGGGCGTAGTCGAGGACCGTGGTGCCGCGAAGGCCGGCCACGTTGAAGGCCCGGAAGTCGGCGCGGTCGTCCTCGAGGGCCAGGAGATTGGCCCGGGCCACGTCGGCCACGTTGACGTAGTCGCGCAACTGGCGGCCGTCCTCGTAGCATACCGGCGGCTGGCCGTGCAGCAGCCGCAGGGTGAAGATGCGGCAGATCCCCGAATAGGCGTTGTAGAAGGAGTTACGCGGCCCCTGGACGATGGAGTAGCGCAGGTTGACCGTGGGGACGTCGTACTTGCGGCCCAGGCTGAAGGACAGCAGCTCGGCGGCGTACTTGGAGATGCCGTAGGCCGTATGGGGGTTGACCGTCTCCTCGGTCAGCGGCAGTGGCTCCATCGACCGCCCGCACGAGGGGCAGGCCACCTCCCAGTCGCCCCGGGCAAGCTGTTCGGCCGGACGACAGGGAGGATAGTCGATGCCGTGCTCGGCGCAGCGGTACTTCCCCTCGCCGTAGGTCGACTGCGAGGAGGCCAGGATCACCTTGCGGATCGGGTACCGGTGTTCGACGATCAGCTCGTAGAGGAGGGCCGCGCCCACGGCGTTGACCTGCACGAAGGTGCTGAAGTCCGGCATGTAGTCCTGATACGCGGCGAGCTGGAAGACCGCATCGACGCCGGGGAGGCCCCGTTCCCAGTCCTCCCGATTGCGGACGTCCCCCTGGACCCGCTCGACCCTGGCCGGCAGATACACGGGCCATCCATGCGGATGGACCCTGGGCTGCAGGCTGTCCATCACCCTGACCCGGTACCCCCGCTCGACCAGCAGATCCACCGTATGGGAGCCGATGAATCCGGCTCCTCCGGCCACCAGGACGCAGTCGGCCAACCCTCCGACCTCCTTCGAGACGACGACAGGGGCGCGGAATATAACCCGGTCCCCGAGGGCGGGCAACCGGCGGCTCGATTGACACCGACGGGCCGTCGCGGTAGTTTGAGCCCGTCCGCGCCGTCGTCGAAGCCACCAGCGAGGGGCAAGATCGCGTGACCAGAGGAAGGTTCGCGGCCGTTGCGCTCGGCCTGGTGGTGGGGCTGCTGCTCGGCGAGACGATCATCCGTCTGGTGGCTCCTCAGCTCTACCGCCGTCCCCGCGTCTGGGAGTTCGACGAGCGATTGGGCTGGCGCCATCGGCCAGGCAGGTCCGGACAGCTCGTCTCGCCGGAGTTCTCCGTACCGGTCGAGATCAACGCCGACGGCCTCCGCGACCGTTGGTATCCGCGTGCAAAACCGAGCGGCACCTGGCGACTGCTGGCCTTCGGGGACTCCTTCATCGAGGGGTGGGGGGTGCCGGTGCAGGCCTCGGTGAGCAAGGCCCTGGAGCAGAAGCTGCAGCAGGCCCGTCCCGGCCAGGTGACCGAGGTTCTGAATTTCGGGGTCGCTGGGTACGGCACCGACCAGGAGCTGCTCCTCTATCAGACCCAGGGCCGCTCCTATGCGCCGGATCTGGTGCTGGTCTTCTTCTACGCCAACGATCTGTGGAACAACGCGGTCGACCGCGGGATCGGGGCCGAGCGGGGGTATAAACCCTACTTCCGCCCGGGACCGGACGGCAGGCTGACCCTTCTCGGCGTACCGGTGCGCCAGGTGCCTCAGTGGGACGACGCCTGGTGGGACGACCTGCCGTGGTCCCTCCGTCTCGACCGCGTCCTGAGCGAGCATCTCCATCTCTACGCGCTGGCCCGCAAGGCGGCCCAGCCCGAGGAGTTGGCCGCGGGGCAGCGCCAGGAGTACTACCAGGGTCTCTTCGGTGCGGTGGGGGAGTCCAGGCCGGCCGCGCTCTGGTCGCTGACCGCTTCCCTCTTGAACGCCTTTACCGACCAGGTCGAGGAGGACGGTGCGCGGCTGGTTCTGGTCTACGTCCCCTCCATCGTGCAGGTCGAGGAGGCCGACTGGCGCGCCAAGCGCGAGCTGGGTCGGCTCTCGGGTAGCTTTGATCTGGAGCGGCCGAATCGCGAGCTGGCGGCGATCGCCGCCGGTCGGGGGGTGCGGTTGATCGATCTCACCAACGTCTTCCGGGAGCAGGGCGCGACGCGGGTGCTCTACTTCCGCGACAGCCATTGGAACGAGGCGGGCCACGCCCTGGCGGCCGAGGTCGTGGCCGCGGCCCTGCTGGCCGGGTCAGAGGCCCTCGGGGGGGCTCCATGACCCGGCGGACCATGCTCGTCGACCTGGCCATGGTGGGTATTCTGGTTCTCGCCGTTGCCGTCCTCTTCTGGCGGGCGATCCTGCTTCAGGGGACCTTCTTCGTTCAGGACATGATGTTCCAGAACTACCCCTTCCGCGATTTCTTCTCGCAGGCGCTGAAGGGCGGACACCTGCCGCTGTGGGACTCGGCGATCAACTGCGGTTTCCCCCTGTTCGCCGAGGGACAGGCCGGCATCCTGTACCCACCCAATCTGATCTCGGCGTTCCTGCTGGCGACCCACGTGGCCCTCAACTACAGCATCCTTCTTCATCTGATGCTGGCCGGCGTCGGCGCGTACGGGTTGCTGCGCTCCTTCGGCGCGGTGCCGGGCGCGGCCCTGCTGGCCGGACTGTGCTACGGGTGCGGCGGGTACCTGGTCGTACGGGCAACCTCGCCCAACTACCTGGCCGTCTGCGCCTGGCTGCCGGTGCTGCTGACCTTGCTCGAGCTGGCCGCCGCGCGGCGACAATGGATCTGGCTCCCCCTGGCCGGAGGCGTGCTCGGGCTGCAGCTCCTCGCCGGCCATCCCCAGGCCGCAGTCTACGGCCTGGTGGCGGCCGTGGCCTTTGGTCTGTACCGGGGACTGGTGGTCAGGGCCGGGTGGAGGTTCCTGGTCGCCACAACCGTGGGCGTACCGGCTTTGGGTCTGGGACTGGCGGCCGTGCAGGTGCTGCCGACCGCCGAGCTGGTCGGGTTGACGCCGCGGGGGAGCGGTCTGCGCTGGGAGGAGTTCGCCTCGATGTCGCTGCCGCCGGAGCGGCTCCTCTCCCTGTTCCTGCCCAATGCCTTCGGCAACGACGCGTACGGGACCTATTGGGGCGGCGAAGCAGGGTTCTTCATCCAATTGTGCGCCTACGGAGGGGTGCTGCCCCTGCTGCTGGCGCTGGTGGCCGTGCGCGAACGTCGCGATCCAGCCACCCGCTTCTTCGGGGCCTTGTGCGTGGTCGCCCTGGTGCTGGCCCTGGGACGGTACACCGGTGCCTTCGAGGCGCTCTACCGCGTTCCGGGGATGAGCATGTTCCGCATCCCGGCCCGGTTCCTGCTCTGGTACGCCATGGGTCTGGCCGTCCTGGCCGGTCTGGGCGCCGACCGTCTGCTCCGCGGCGACGCGAGCCCACGTCCCTCCGGGTGGTGGCTGGTGATCCTTCCCGCGCTCGCCGGCGGGATCATGGCCTGGACCAACCGTGAGTTGCTCCTGTCCGGCGCCGCAATGCTGACGGCGCGCTCGGGATCGACCCTGGCGAGGTACGTCGGCGACCTGCGGCTCGACCTGCTGCGGCTGCTGTTGCTGTCGCTCGTGGCCGTGGTCGCG
Organism: Candidatus Latescibacterota bacterium; assembly: GCA_041661365.1. Lineage (GTDB taxonomy): Bacteria > Latescibacterota > UBA2968 > UBA8231 > UBA8231 > CAITNQ01. The sequence continues at coordinate 946 of JBAZUN010000191.1, read as the reverse complement.
GTGAGATGGCAGCCTGCCGGACGGGCACGCCCCGGAGTAGCGGTCGGCCTGGCCCTGCTGGTCTTCGTCGATCTCTGGACCTTCGAGGCCGGCTTCAACGGGGTCCTGGACTCCCGCGTCTTCGTCGATCCGCCGGTATCGGCCAAGGCTATCCTTGCCGATGCCGGGCCGGGCCGGGCCGTACCGCCCCGGGTGCTCAGCCTCGTCTCGGAGCGGAACGCGCCGTACGACTGGCACCGCGGCTGGGCCCTGGACCAGCGCTCGTACCGGCAATACCCCGAGCTGCTGCGGATGTATACCCCTGGCCTGTACGGGCTGGCCGGCGTGCTCCCGGGCTGGAGTCCGCTCCACCTCGAGCGCCACTGGGAGTTCATGCGCGGCTATCCCGCTCTGGCGAGCCTGGCCGGAGTCGAGTACCTCGTCAGCCACGAGCCGCTTCGCGGACCGGGACTGGCCGAGATCCACCGGGGCCAGGTGCGGGTCTATCGCAACGAGTCGACCCTGCCGCGCGCTCAGGTGGTCGGCGCGTACCGCGTCATCCCCGATCCCGAGGAGCGGCTGCGGTACCTGCGCGATCCGGACTTCGATCCGCGACGCGAGGTCGTCCTCGAGGCTCCGCCGGGGACCATGACCGAGGGCGGCGAGGGACGGGCCAGGGTGACCCGGTACCTCGACGACGAGGTCGCGGTGCAGGTCGAGGCCCCGGCCGGGGGATTGCTCGTCCTCGCCGACACCGAGTATCCGGGCTGGCGCGCCTGGGTCGACGGACAGGCCGCGCCGATCCTGCGCGCCAACCACGTCTTCCGGGCCGTGCCGCTGACGGCCGGTGCCCGGGAGGTGGTCTTCCGCTACGCCCCCCGATCCTTCACGGTCGGGGCATGGATCAGTGCGATCAGCTTGCTCTTCTTCCTGATCTGCCTGGGATCGGCCCGGGGTCGGACCGTGG
>JBAZUN010000190.1:0-10495 GCA_041661365.1 Candidatus Latescibacterota bacterium | reverse complement strand
TCTCGAACTGGTCCATCTTCAGCTCGCCCTCGTCGGTGATGGGAACCACCTTGAGCACCGCTCCCGTGGTCTCGCGCAGCATCTGCCACGGCACGATGTTGGAGTGGTGCTCCATGCCGGTGATGAGGATCTCGTCACCGGGCGAGAGCCTGGAACGCAGGTGCGACTGCGCGACGAGGTTGATTGCCTCGGTGGTCCCGCGCACGAAGACGATCTCCCTCGACTCTCCGGCTCCAAGGAAGCGCTGCACCTTGCGCCGGGCGTCCTCGTACGACTGCGTGGCCAGCTCCGAGAGCCGGTGGACCCCGCGGTGAACGTTGGCGTTTTCGACCTCGTAATAGCCGAGCACGGCCTCGAGAACGGCCGATGGTTTCTGAGTGGTCGCCGCGTTGTCGAGGTAGACCAGCGGCTTGTCGCGGATCCGCTGCTGCAGGATGGGGAAGTCGCGCCGGACCCGCTCCACGTCGACGGCGTCGAGGGTCGCGGCCGACCCGGCTTGCACACCGGTGCTCATCGTCGCTCCAGTCAGGATGGCGGAGGCGGTATCGCTCAGGGCCGACCCGTGGCCAGTCTTTCGCCGACTCGTTCGGCCAGGTACTCCCTCAGCGCCGCCGGCCGCACCCGGTCGACGATCTCGCCGGCAAAGGCCCGGGTCAGTACCCGGACGGCATCGGCCTGGCCGATGCCGCGCGAGCGCAGGTAGAACAGGGCCTCGTCGTCGAGCCGACCCACGGTGGCGCCGTGGGAGCACTTCACGTCGTCGGCGTAGATCTCGAGCTGCGGCTGGGCGCTGACCTCGGCCTCGGCCGACAGCAGCAGGTTCCGGTTGGCCTGGTACGCGTCGGTCTGCTGGGCCGCCTGGTGCACTAGGATCCGGCCCCGGAAGACGGCCGTGGCCCGGTCGGTCAGGATCCCCTTGTAGAGCTCGTGGCTGACCCCGTGCGGCTGCCGGTGCTCGACCAGGGTATGATTGGCCAGGTGCTGCTCGCCGCCGGCCAGGTACAGACCGTTGAGGGTCGACTCGATCCCCTCGCCGTCGAGGACCGTGCGCACCTGGTGGCGGGCCAGGCCGCTCCCCAGGGCGAAGGAGGAGGCGCGGAAGCGGGCGTCCCGGGCCTCGCTGACCCCGAGGTCGGCGAGATGGAAGGTGGCCGATCCCTCCTGCTGAACCCGGTAGTAGTCGAGGTCGGCGCCCTCGCCGAGGGCGATCTCGGTCACCGCGTTGGTCAGCCGGGGAACGCCGTCCCCACCGGCGTAGCTCTCCACCACCGTTCCCCGGGCCCCGGGTCCGACCAGGATCAGGACCCGCGGGTGGCAGAGGGTGGGTGTGTTGGTACTGCCGGCGAGAAAGTGGAGGTGGATCGGCTCGGTGATCCCCGTGCCCTCGGGCAGGTGCACGAAGGCGCCGTCGCCGAGGAAGGCGGTGTTCAGCGCGGTGAACGGCTGGTCCTCCTCGACCGCGTGGCGACCGAGCTCCTCCAGGAGCTCGGGACGCTCCTCGAGGGCCTGAGCCAGACTCATGGCCACAACGCCGGAAGGAAGGGCGGCAACGGTCGACAGCGACGGGGCGTAGATCCCGTCGATGAAGACCAGTTGGGTGCCGCCCAAGGCCGGGAGGGCGAACCGCTCGATCTCGGCCGCGGCTGGGAAGGCATCAGCGGTCGCCGGCGCGAACTCTAGACGGGTCAGCGCTGCCAGGCTGGTCTGGCGCCAGTCCTCGTCGCGGGCGGTGGGGAACCCGTGCTCGGCGAAGCGCGCCAGAGCGGTCCGTCGCCGGGCGTGCACCGGGGAGCGCCTGGCACCGTTCAGATGGCGTTCGAAGTCGGCGAAGCGGGCGAGGTACCGTTCCCGCGCGTCGGAACTGACTGCCATGGCGATCTCCTCAGCCAGCGGCGTCCTTGATCCAGTCGTACCCCCGCTCCTCGAGCTCCAGGGCCAGGGCCTTGTCCCCCGAGCGGACGATCCGGCCGCGGTAGAGGACGTGGACTCGGTCGGGGACGATGTAGTCGAGCAGCCGCTGGTAGTGGGTCACCACGATGACGGCCTTGTCCGGGGCGTGGAGCCGGTTGACCCCGTTGGCCACGATCCGCAGGGCGTCGATGTCCAGCCCGGAGTCGGTCTCGTCGAGGACGGCCAGGGTCGGCTCGAGCACGGCCATCTGTAGAACCTCGTGGCGCTTCTTCTCGCCGCCGGAGAACCCCTCGTTCACCGACCGCTTGAGGAAGGCCTCGTCCATCTCCACCAGACGCAGCTTCTCCTTGATCAGCTCGAGGAAGTCAAAGGCATCGAGCTCTTCCAGTCCGCGGTGCCGGCGGAGGGTGTTGAGGCTGGTGCGCAGGAAGTAGGCGGTATTGACCCCGGGGATCTCGACCGGGTACTGGAAGGCCAGGAAGAGCCCCTCGCGGGCCCGCTCCTCGGGGTCCATCGCCAGCAGGTCGCGGCCCTGGTACAGGACCTGACCAGCGGTGACCTCGTACCCCTCCCGACCGGCGAGCACGGCCGCCAGGGTGCTCTTCCCCGAGCCGTTGGGGCCCATGATCGCGTGCACCTCGCCGGCCCCGACCTCCAGGTCGATGCCCTTGAGGATCTCGTTCCCGCCGACGCGGGCGTGCAGGTCGCTGATCTTCAGCATCTATAGGTCCTCGGATTATCCGACGCTACCTTCCAGGCTGATGCCCAGCAGCTTCTGGGCCTCGACGGCGAACTCCATGGGCAGCTCGGCGAGCACTTCCTTACAGAAGCCGTTGACGATCATGGAGACCGCGTCCTCGGTGGCGATGCCGCGCTGGTTGCAATAGAAGATCTGGTCGTCGCCGATCTTCGAGGTGGTGGCCTCGTGCTCGACCCGGGCCGTGGGGTTGCGTACCTCCAGGTAAGGAAAGGTATGGGCGCCGCAGCGGTCGCCGATGAGCAGCGAGTCGCACTGGGTGAAGTTGCGGGCGCCCTCGGCCCCCTTGCTGACCCGCACCAGACCGCGATAGGTATTTTGCCCGCGCTGGGCCGAGATCCCCTTGGAGACCACCGTGCTGCGGGTGTTGCGGCCCAGGTGGATCATCTTGGTTCCGGTGTCGGCCTGCTGGCGCTTGGTGGTCAGCGCCACCGAGTAGAACTCGCCGACCGAGTGGTCGCCCTGCAGGATGCACCCCGGGTACTTCCAGGTGATGGCCGAGCCGGTCTCGACCTGGGTCCACGAGATGCGCGAGCGGGCTCCGCGGCAGGCCCCGCGCTTGGTCACGAAGTTGAAGATGCCCCCACGGCCCTCGTCGTCGCCCGGATACCAGTTCTGCACCGTGGCGTATTTGATCGTGGCGTCGTCGAGGGCGACCAGCTCGACCACGGCGGCGTGCAACTGGTTCTCGTCGCGGATCGGGGCGGTGCACCCCTCCAGGTAGCTGACGTAGCTCCCCTCATCGGCGATGACCAGGGTCCGCTCGAACTGGCCGGTGTTGGCCGCGTTGATGCGGAAGTAGGTCGACAGCTCCATCGGGCAGCGGACCCCCTTGGGCACGTAGACGAAGGAGCCGTCGCTGAAGACCGCCGAGTTGAGGGTGGCGAAGTAGTTGTCGGTATAGGGCACCACCGACCCCAGGTACCGACGGATCAGCTCGGGGTGGTGCTGCACCGCCTCGGAGAAGGAGCAGAAGACGATACCCAGCTCGGCCAGCTTGTCCTTGAAGGTCGTGGCCACCGAGACCGAGTCGAAGACCGCGTCGACGGCGACCCCGGCGAGCAGCTTCTGCTCGACCAGCGGGATCCCCAGCTTCTCGTAGGTGCGCAGCAGGGCCGGGTCGACCTCGGCCAGGGACTCAGGTCCCGGCTGGCGGCGCGGCGCCGAGTAGTAGACGATCCCCTGGTAGTCGATCTCCGGGTACTGCACCCGGGCCCAGCGCTGTCGAGCCGGCCGGCGGGTGGGGTCGTCCATCTTCAACCACTGCCGGTAGGCCTTCAGCCGCCACTCGAGCATGAACTCGGGCTCTCGCTTGCGGGCCGAGATGAAGCGGATGATCTCCTCGCTCAGTCCGGGCGGCGCCGAGTCTGACTCGATCTCGGTGACGAACCCCCACTTGTACTCCTGGTTGGCCAGCTCCTCGAGGGCGGCGGTGTCGCTCGACTTCTCCGGTCCGGTTCCGCTCATCGCGGGGCTCTCCTGGCAGCGCGGCTGGGCTTGCGGGGAACGCGGGAGGAAATCTATCCAATCTGGACAAGAAAGTCAAGATTCAATCACGAGGAGGTCCATCCAGGGGCCGTCGGCCGGTCAGCCCATCCGCCGCCGTCGGACCAGGTACTGGGAGAGGGCCACGTCAAAGGGGGTGGCCGTGTCGAGGAGGGCGTAGTCGATCCGGGCGTTGGCGCACCCCTGGCGGTACTGCCGCACCAGGTCGTCCATCAGGAGGCGGTACTCGGCGCGCAGATGGGCCGGCTGGGTCGCCAGGACCTGCGCCGGGTCTTCCAGGTCGTAGAAGCGGGTCTCGTGCTGGAAGCCCAGGTCCCGCTCCCGGGGGTCGAGGATCTGGAAGACGACCACCTCGTGCCCGCGGTGGCGCAGGAACTTCAATCCCTGCAGGACCTGCTCCGGCTCGTCGAGCAGGTCGGAGAGGACCACCACCAGCCCCCGCCGCGAGATCCGCTCGGCCAGTTCCTGAAAGGAGCGGGCCACCCCGGTATCGGAGGCCGGCTGCACCTGGTCGATGGCGTGCAGCAGCACCTGCAGGTGACTCTGCACCGAGCGGGGCGGCACCACGGTCTCGAGCCGGTCCCGGAACAGGGCCAGGCCCACCGCGTCGCGCTGGCGCAGCAGCAGGTGGGCCAGGGCCGCGGCCAGGGAGGCGGCGTAGCGAAACTTGCTCCACGGACCGCCGGCCTGGAAGGCCATGGAGCCGCTGGCGTCGAGGAGGAGCCAGGCCCGCAGGTTGGTCTCCTCCTCGTAGAGCTTGACGTAGGGCCGGCCCGACTTGGCGTAGGCCTTCCAGTCCAGGTCGCGCAGGGCGTCTCCGGGCAGGTACGGCCGGTGCTCGGAGAACTCCACGGAAAAGCCGTGGTACGGACTGCGGTGCAGGCCGGTGATGAACCCCTCGACCACCAGCCGGGCGATCAGGTCGAGGCGGGAGAGCCGCGAGACGGTTTGCGGATCCAGGTACGCCGCGCTGTCCGTGCCGCTCATCCGGGCTCGCCTTCGGGGCGCACGTCCTGCAGCAGGCGCCGCACCAGCTCCGGGGCCTGCACGTTCTCGGCCTCGGCGTGGAAGTTGACCAGCAGCCGATGGCGCAGCACGGGGAGGGCGGCGGCGCGCACGTCCTCGACGGCCACGGACGGGCGACCGTCGAGGATCGCCCGGGCCTTCCCCGCCAGGATCAGGTACTGCGAGGCGCGGGGACCGGCGCCCCAGCGGACGAGCTGGCGCACGTACTCGGGAGCCGACGGATCTCCTGGCCGGGAAGCCCGCACCAGGCGGACCGCGTAGCGGACCACGTGGTCGGCCACCGGCACCCGACGCACGAGCTGCTGCAGGGCGACCAGCTCCTCGGCCCCGAGCACCGGGACCACCTCGGCCTGCCGGGCCGAGGTGGTGGCCCGCACGATCTCCTCCTCCTCGCCGGCCTCCGGGTAGTCGATCCACAGCTCGAAGATGAACCGGTCGAGCTGGGCCTCGGGCAGGGGATAGGTCCCCTCCTGCTCGATCGGGTTCTGCGTCGCCAGGACGAAGAACGGCTCGCCCAGGGCCAGGGTCTGACCGCCGGAGGTCACCGCGTGCTCCTGCATCGCCTGGAGCAGAGCGGCCTGGGTCTTGGGAGGGGTCCGGTTGATCTCGTCGGCGAGGACGATGTGGGCGAAGATCGGGCCGCGGACGAAGCGGAAGGACTTGCGGCCGGTGTGCGGGTCGTCCTCCAGCACCTCGGTGCCGGTGATGTCCGAGGGCATCAGGTCCGGGGTGAACTGGATCCGCCCGAAGGACAGGTCCAGGGCCCGGGCCAGGGTGTGGATCAGGGTGGTCTTGGCCAGGCCCGGCACGCCCACCAGCAGGCAGTGGCCGCCGGCCAGCAGGGCAACGAGCAACTGGTCGACGACCTCGCGCTGCCCGACGATCACCTTGCCGATCTCGGCCCTGATCCGATTCCGGCTCTGCTGCAGGCGGGCCACGGCCTCCACGTCGCTTACGGCCATGCGTATTCCTCTCGTCTGGTAGGGACGCCCAAAGCAGCCCGGTGAAAAAGCCCATTCGGGCTACGGCCGGTGCTGGCGGACTCTGGCGTCGTTCCGCTCGCTTGCCGCATCTCCCCTCGATGCGGCGTCGCTCGCGCGCCTAGCCAGACCCCGTCATCCCTCGGCCTCGCTAACCAAAGCAGCTTTTTCGCCGGGCTGCCAGGGCGTCGGTCAAAGTCCTAGAAGTCGGACCGCGTTGTCGCGGGCGATCTTGGTGAAGGCCTCCTCGGTGAGCCGGCCATGCTCGACCAGGTCGCGCAGGAACGCCGCGAGGGGCAGCTTCTGCTCGGCGAAGCAGATGTCGGTGGCGAACAGCAGGCGGTCCTGGAACTCGGTGAGGAAGCGGGCCGCGTACTCCGGATGGCGCGCCAGGGCGTTGAAGCCACTCCCCGCCGACAGGTCGCCGTGGAGGTTGGGGTAGCGACGGAAGAGCTTGGGCACCACCCCCTCCTCGCTGAACGGATAGGAGGGGTATCCGGCCCGGTCCGCCACCGTCTCCAGCCGGCCGATCTCGGCCCAGAAGGCCGGTCCATGGCCGAAGATGCGCAGCCGGGGGAACCGCTGGAGGGTCTGCTCGAGCTGGGGGAGGCCGGGATCGTCGTAGAAGCCGTAGGTCCCGCCGATGCGGGAGGAGATGTCGAAGGTCAACGGCAGCCCGACCTCCTCGACGTGCCGGAACAGATTCTGGCAGCGCGGCTCGAGGAAGGGGAGGTTGGGCATCACCTCGCCGACGCCGAGGCAGCCGCGGTCGCGGTAGTGGCGCAGCCAGTCCCCCAGCGGGGCGTCAGGGGAGTTGGTCATGGCGCGCGGGTCGATGTTGCAGAACGGCACCAGGCGTCCCCCGGACCGGGCGCACATGTCGAGGATGTCCTCGTTCGACTGCGGCAGGTAGGTCTCGGGGCCGATCAGGGGGAGGAGGACCCCCTTCTCGATCTCCAGCTCGTCGTACCGCCGGAGCACCTGATCCGGCGTGGCAAAGCGGGTCCTACCGTCGGCCAAGGGGCACTCGGGACGGTAGGCGTGGGCGTGGACGTCGATGAACATCGGCTTCCTTTCGGTCTCGGTTGCGTCACTATCATTGAGAGCAGCGGCACGCTCGAAGGGTGCGCTTAGTGATACCCGGGAGTGTACGACCCGGGGCCGCGTACGGGCAACGCCGCGACTCGCGCGGCCCGACAACAGCTCAGGTCTTGCGCTCCTTCTTCTTCGCCGCCGGGAAGAGGACGTTGTTGAGGAGGAGCCGGTACCCGGGCGAGTTCGGGTGCAATGACAGCTCGGTGGGCGGATCGTGGACCATGTGCCGCTGGTCCTCGGGGTCGTGGCCGCCGTAGAAGGTGAAGGTTCCCCGGCCGACCTGACCGTGGATGTACTTGACCTCGTCGCTCCCCTCAACCTCGCCGAGGACGATCACCGATTTCTTGAGCAGCCGGCGATGGAAGCCGGTGGTCTGCCCGAGGAAGCCGTTCACCGCGTTGACGTGGCACTGGGTGAGCATGGCCGGCACCGGGTCGTACTTGGCCGAGAACTCGAACAGGGTGAAGTAGTCGGCCTCCGGGGCGCGGATCAGGCGAAGGTCCTCGGGGCTGGTGTCGACGTCGGAGAACTCGTAGACCAGCGGGTTCATCTCCAGGGTGAACCCCTCGAAGGCCACGGTGCGGCTGAAGTCGAGCTGCTGTTGAGCCCTTGGGTCGGCGGGATCGCCGTCGAAGACCTCGTGGCAGATGTCGACCTCGCCGGCGGCCAGGGCGATGTCGAAGGTGTCGGTCGCCGAGCACATGGCGAAGACGAAGCCGCCGTTCTCCATGTACCGCCTGATCGCCCGCGCCACGGCTCCCTTCTGGGCCGAGACCTTGCCGAACCCCAGGCGCCGGGCCTCGGACTCGTAGAAGCGCTGCTGCTCCCGGTACCAGGCTTCGCGGCCGTACGAGGCGTAGAACTTCCCGTACTGGCCGGTGAAGTCCTCGTGGTGCAGGTGCAGCCAGTCGTAGTTGGCCAGCTTGCCGGTCAGCACCTCCTCGTCCCAGAGCTTGTCGTACGGGATCTGGGCGTACTCCAGGGCCAGGGTCACCGCGTCGTCCCAGGGCTGCTTGTCCGGCGGGGTGTAGACCGCCACCCGGGGGGCCTTCTCCAGCCGGACCACCTCCATGTTCCCGGCGTCGATCTCGGCGTACACGACGGCGGCCTGATCCTCGCCGATCCGACTGGCGGCCACGTCGCGCAGGCGGCACTCGCGCACCGCGGCCTCCTGGTAGTCGAGCAGGAAGCTCCCGCCCCGGTAGTTGAGCAGCCATTCCACCGGCACCCCCTGGGAGAGGACCCAATAGGCGATCCCGTAGGCCTTGAGGTGGTTCGTCTGGGTCTCGTCCATCGGGATGAGCAGACGGTCCGCGGTCGCCGGCGCGGCAACGACCAGGAGCGCGACCAGGAGGGGCGCGATCGTGCCCCTGCCGCGGCACGGCCCGGAGCCAAGATGCCGCTCAGTGGGGGATCGGTGCACTCGGTTCACGGGATCCTTCCGGGATGCTGTCCGCTGCGGCGGGCGCGGCCGGATCGGCCGGCGAGGCGTGAGGCTGCCAGGCCTGGAGCCGCAGGCGCAGTTGCGGGGCCCGGGCATCGTCCGGGGCCGCCACCAGGCCGGCCTCGCAGATCGACACGGCCTCGGCCAGGCGTCCCTGACCAGCCAGCAGATCGGCCAGGCCCACCCGGGCCTCGCCGGCGTACGGGGTTTCGGGGTGTTCGCGCAGCAGGCGTTCGAGATCACGACCGGCCTCAATCGGCCGACGGTCGGCGAGCAGCGCGGCGCGGGTGAGCAGGGCCAGTTCGGTCACCCTGCCGCGACCCTGGCCGAACACCGCCTCCCACGCCTGCCCTGCCTCCGCGCCCCCCTGGCGCTCGAGACGTTCGGCGCGGAGGAAGGCCACGACCGCCTCGGGCTCTTCCCCGAGCAGCTCGCAGCGCAGGAGGAGTGCCAGGGCGTCGTTGGCCACCGGTGCCTCGGGCGAGGCGGTCAGCAGGGAGTCGAGCGCTTGTCGGGCACCGGCCAGGTCTCCCTTCAGGTACCGCCGCTCGGCCAGCTCGAAGCGGGCGGCCGCGGCCGCGTCCTCCCCCTGCTGCCGGACGAGCCGGAGCTGCCGCTGCTGGGCGGTCGTCTGCGGCCAGGCGGCTACCGCGGCCAGGCCGAGGAATCCGGTCAGGAGCAGGAGCACCCGAACCTTCGGTACGCCGATCATCAGCGAACCGCCTCCTTGTCGGCCTCGGTGTCCTCGTACAGCTCCTCGAAGTACTGGCGGATCGGCGGCCGGTACTCCTCGGGATACGGTCCTTCCAAGGCCTGCTTGAGCGCCTCGCGCAGGCGACTGGCCGTCTGCCCCAGGTCGGCCGGCAACCAGGAAGGACCGGCAAAGGCCCGGTCGGTTCCGGTGGTGCTCTGCCACTTCTCCTCGTTCTCCCCCTGGGTGTGGATCGACCGGCTGACGTCCAGCATCCGCTGCAGCAGACGCTGCTGGGCCGCGGTGGTGCGGGGCTCCACCCGCCGTCGCTCCAGCTCGCCGGCCACGGCCTCCATCTCGCGCTCGATCACCCCCAGCCGCTCCTCGGCTCCCCGGTGGCCGCGCACCTCGCGCTGGAGCTGCTGCAGCGCCTCCAGAATCCGCCGCTGCTGGGCCGCCAGCCGGTCGACCTTGGCCCGGCCGTCGCGGCCGGACTGCAGGCCCAGGCCAAGGGACTGCTGGGTCGCCTGGTTGAGCTGAGCCTGCTGCTCGGACAGCCCGAGCAGCTTCTGCATGGCCTCGCCGAAGCTGGAGGGCATGCGGGCCTGGGCCAGGTTGTCCAGGCTCTCGCGCAGCAGCAGCGCGGCCTCGTTGAGATAAGCCATGGCCGCGGTCTGCTGCTCGAGCGGGGGCAGGGCGTCGGGATCGGCCAGGGCCGTGGCCGCGTCCTGCATCTGGCGCAGGGCGTGCCCGATGGTGGCCAGGGCCGCCGGATGCAGGCTCAGGGTCCGCCGGGCCACGCGGCCGGTCCGCTCCGCCACCTTGCCGGCGCCCTGCATCAAGGCGTACTGCCGGGCGGCGCGGGAACCGTCAGGGCCGGGGAGTTGCCCGGTCTCGTCGTGCAGCCTCTCCTGCTCCAGGGACAGTCCCACCAGATCGTGCACCGCCTGCCTGAGCTCGTTGCCGAGCTGTCCCTTCTGCTCGGCCACGAACTCCCCCTGGAGCTGGCGCAGACCGGCGGCCAGCTCGCCCAGCTCCTGCTCCAGGCCGGCGCCCAGGCGCCGGGCCGCCGTATTGGCCTCGGC
>JBAZUN010000189.1:0-10505 GCA_041661365.1 Candidatus Latescibacterota bacterium | reverse complement strand
GTTTGTTCCGGCTTGCGGTATTTTTTCAAAAACCCTGCGATGGTTTTGAGGGCATCGACATCCACGCCCGTATCGATTTCATCAAAGATGGCGAGTGTGGGTTCGAGCATCGCCATCTGCAGGACTTCCATTTTCTTTTTTTCACCGCCTGAGAAATCGTCATTGAGCGAGCGTGTCAGGAGTTCATCTTTGATGTCGAGTTCTTTGGCAAAGGCCTGAATCTTTTTGCGCGAGGTAAGTGCGTCGACTTTGTTTTCAAAACTATGTCGCATCAATTGATAGACACTCACACCCGGAAGTGGCACAGGGGATTGGAAGGAAAGGAAAATACCCTTCTTCGCTCGCTTGTCAGCCGAGAGCGCAGTGATGTCTTCGTCCTCAAACCATATTTCAGAATTCTCCGTGAGCGTGAAGTTTGAGTGTCCCATAATCGCCGAAGCAAGCGTTGATTTTCCCGATCCATTGGGTCCGAGCAATGCATACGTCAGTCCTTTTTCAAAAGAAAGGTTGATGTCGCGCAAAATAGTCTTCTCGCCGGCTTTGGCGGTGATGTCTTTGAGTTGGAGCATAGAGTTATAGGTTTGTCATTCCCGCGAAGGCGGGAATCCAGGTTCCAGTATTTTTATACTAAGGTAATCGAAAAGTAATGATGAGAATCTTTTTATTATTTAAATTTAATGTGTTTTGATGTAAATTCATAGTTAGTGGTTTCTGGATTCCCGCCTTCGCGGGAATGACAGGATACGGTTTTATCGTATGAGATCTGCAAGCGTGATGGAGTCGAGCGTGTCAGCCAGTGCGAGACTGAGCTTTTTCCAGACATTGCTTGTTGCACAGGAACTTTCTTCCGAACAGGATTCACCATCAACACCAGAAGAACAAGGAAAGGGCACGAGGGAACCGTCGAGCACGGTCAGAATGTGATTAGCGGTGATGAGCGCGGGCTCGAGCGCGAGCTTATAGCCACCGCCTTGACCCTTGGTTGCTTCGACCAAACCCGCTGTGCGCAGTTTTTGCACTATCTTCTCAAGGTATTCTTCCGGCAAACTTTCTTCTTTTGCCATGGTGTGAATGGATGAAATCTCATTGTGTTGAGCAAGGTAGACCATCGCTCTTAAGCCATAATAAGCCTTTTTCGATATCTTCATATATTTCGGACCAAATGAGTCTGATTTGAGCATACCAAGAGACAAAGATCGTGTCAAGATGGCAACAATCTAGCCATGAAAGGGAGAATATGCACATACGAAGATTCACTGTGATATACTGACAATAGACTTTATTTGTCATTAAACAAGTTCTATATGGATATGTTTCACGCCTTTATTCTTGGAATCGTCGAGGGAGTGACGGAGTTTCTGCCTGTCTCTTCCACGGGGCATTTGATTCTTGCTTCTCGTTTTTTAGCTTTGCCGGAAACGGAATTTCTCAAAACATTTGAAATTTCCATTCAACTTGGGGCTATCCTTGCTGTAGTGGTGTTGTATTGGCGATCGCTTTTTCTCAATAGCGAAATCATCAAGCGACTGATCATCGCTTTTGTGCCTACTGCTGTCATCGGCTTAGTTGCTTACAAAAGCATAAAGTCATTGCTTGGTTCGGAAGCGGTCGTTTTGTGGACGCTTCTTCTCGGCGGTATCGCACTTATTGTTTTTGAATTATGGCACAAGGAGAAAGAAGACGATTTTGAGAACGTGGCGATATTACCTTATAAAACAACTTTTTTCATCGGACTTTTTCAGGCTATTGCGATGATTCCCGGCGTCTCTCGATCGGGCGCAACGATTGTGGGTGGATTGCTTCTTGGCATCAAGCGAAAAACCATCGTTGAATTTTCTTTTTTGCTGGCGGTGCCGACCATGGCGGCCGCAACAGGACTTGATCTTCTCAAAAACGTCTCGTCTTTTTCGATGGATCAATTCGGTGTTTTGTCAGTCGGCTTTGTGACAGCGGGCATCGTGGCTTTTATTTCTATTAAATTTTTGCTGCGTTTTGTTCAGATGCATACCTTTATTCCGTTTGGCGTGTATCGTATCGCACTCGCGTTGTGCTTCTTTGTATTTGTTTTGTAATACTGCTATGAATCAAGGTTTTTGGGGACAATTGAACAAGCCGTTTTTTGCCTTGGCGCCGATGGCGGATGTGACCGACACGGTGTTTCGGCAGATTATCGTCAAATACGGGCGCCCGGATGTGTTATGGACGGAGTTTGTGTCGTGCGACGGACTGTGCAGTGCGGGACGTGAAGCCCTGCTTCGTGATTTGCAATATGCACCGCAGGAGCGTCCTATCGTGGCGCAGATTTTCGGTGCAACACCTTCGCATTTTTATGAGACGGCCAAACTTGTGGCGGAGCTTGGTTTCGACGGTGTGGATATCAATATGGGTTGTCCGGAAAAAAGCATCGTGAAGTCAGGATCGTGTTCGGCGCTTATCAATGAGCCAACCTTGGCGCAGGAAATTATTATCGCGACCAAAGAGGGTGCCGGCGATATTCCGGTGTCGGTCAAGACGCGATTGGGATTCAGTAAAGATACGTTGGAAGAGTGGTTACCGGTACTATTGGAAATGAAGCCCGCGACGATCACGATACACGGACGGACACGCAAAGAAATGTCCAAGCATCCGGCGAAATGGAATCGTATCAAGGATGCCGTTGATATGGCGCGAGGGACGGGCACGCTCATTATCGGTAACGGCGACGTGACGGATCTGGATGATGCTCGGAAAAAAGCAGATGAAACGGGTGTGGACGGGGTGATGCTGGGGCGGGCTATTTTCGGCAATCCTTGGCTGTTTAACCGTGAAGGAAAAGTGCCGACGCTGGAAGAGAAATTGAAAGCGATGGTGGAACACACACGACTTTTCGAGCACACGTGGGGCGATACGAAAAGTTTCGAGTTGATGAAAAAACACTACAAAGCGTATGTGAACGGTTTCGACGGAGCGAAGTTTTTGCGGATGAAGCTGATGGAGTGTCACAGTGCCGACGCCATCGAGACGAAAGTGAACGAGTTTCTTTGTATGTCCGAAAACATTGACAAAATGCGCATATAGTGTACAGTGAGCATAACCCTGAGATTCAATAATTTCAGAAACTATGGGAGCAAACGCTCTTTAACAAATCAAAATGAGGTGGTTTTATGAACGTGGATAATTATATGATGTGGTTTTGCGTGTGTTGCAGTGACGGGACGCAAGGACATTTTTCCGGAGGAGAAGTGGTACAGATGGATGATATGAGAAGGAACATAGCATTATTGACAGCGAGAGAGTCGAGAGAGTGCGGTGTTGCGTATAATGCGGATCGGTTGTTAGTAAGGTTGTCTTTTCATCATTCGTTTGATTATGCCGTGAGGATTTTGAGAAAAGCCGATGAAAAATGCGTGGTGTTTGATATGCTCAACGAAAGAAGAGAGAATCTTATTAAAAATAAACGCGCGCGTATTCTTTTGAAGGACATACTCGGCATTGCCTCCTTATTTCACTCATCGATTGTCATCACCGTTTCGCACAGTGCTCTGGCATCGGTTATGGCGGAAAAAGTATACAAAACTATGACCGGGAAAATAATCACATTGCCTGACGTATTGCCCGGTAACGGGTATTGTATTGTCCAGCGTACCGCAAAGGTCATTGATATTTCACAAAGTTTTTGCGAAGTACCCTGCGATTGAAAACAGCACACCTTCGGAATTATAATGATTTCGAAGGTTGTTTTTTTATGCATCACCACAGGATTTCAATTGTGAAAAGAAACATATCTTGATAGAGTGTATTTTTTGGTGTAGAATGAATGATGATTTCGTTTGATTTTTACGTATGAAGATAGCGATGCTCATATCAGGCGGAGTGGACAGTTCGGTGGCATTGAGACTGCTCAAAGAACAAGGACACGACATTACCGCCTTTTATCTGAAAATCTGGCTTGAAGATGAAATGTCTTTTTTGGGCGAATGCCCGTGGGAGGATGATTTGTCGTATGTTAAACAGGTCTGTCGTGATGCAGATGTGCCACTCGAGGTGGTGCCGTTTCAGAAAGAATATTGGGAGCGAATCGTGAGCTACACGATTGATGAAGTGAAAAAAGGACACACACCCAACCCTGATGTTTTGTGCAATACCCGCGTGAAATTCGGAGCGTTTTATGAGTACTTGCTGTCGCGCCCCGACGGAGCATCGTTTGACAGGATCGCGAGCGGTCATTACGCGCAAGTGGAAATGATCGATGGCATCGCCTATTTGAAACGATCACCGGATGTATTGAAAGATCAAACCTATTTCCTTTCGCAACTCACCCAAGCGCAGGTGGCGAGGGCATTGTTTCCGATCGGGCATTTGCAAAAATTCGAAGTGCGAGCTTTGGCGGAGAAATATAATTTACCAAATGCGAAGCGCAAGGACAGCCAAGGATTGTGTTTTCTTGGCAAGATTCGCTTCGATGAATTTGTGAAATTTCATCTCGGTGTGCGCAAGGGAGATATGATCGATTTTGAGACGAAGAAAAAAATGGGAGAGCACGAAGGGTTTTGGTATTACACGATCGGGCAACGCAAAAACATCAAACTTTCCGGCGGACCGTGGTATGTGATCGGCAAGGATATCGAAAAAAACATCGTGTATATTTCCAATTCGTATCGAAGCGAGCGAACGGCACGCAATACGTTTACGGTTGGTGGTTTGAATTGGGCAGTGCCTGCCGTAGCCTTGACGAAGGAGAGTGGAGAATTAATGGTCAAAGTGCGACATGGAGAAAAGATGTATCCGTGCGATATCGAATGGATCGATGAAGACAGGATCAAAGTGACCATCGATGGCTATGATACCGGACTGGCTTCCGGACAATTCGCTGTTTTTTATGACGGGCAGTATTGTTTGGGTGGTGGCGTGATAGAATAAAAAATCATGAAGAGTACACAAGAAAAAAATACAATACGCTTTTTTGAAAGGAAAATAATGGACTTTTATCGTAAGGCGGGGCGAGAGACTTTGCCGTGGCGCAAAGAGGGGATCACGGCGTATGAAGTGTGGGTGAGCGAGATAATGCTTCAGCAGACGCAGGTGTCTCGGGTGGTCGAGTATTATGCGAAGTTTTTAAAACGGTTTCCCACGGTTGCGGACGTGGCAAAATCGAGCTGGGAAGAATTCTTGCCGTACTACGCGGGACTGGGCTATTATCGGCGCGGACGCAATATGCTTGTGACGGCGCAAAAAATAATGAATGATTTCGGCGGGGAATTTCCACGGGATAAAAAATTGCTGATGACACTTCCGGGCGTGGGAGACTATACCGCTTCAGCAATCTTGAGTTTTGCGTATGGCAAAAATGCGTTGGCATGGGACACGAACTTGAAACGAGTAGTGGGGCGATTTTTTTACGGGAGCAAAGATGCGGTGGTGGATGACACTGCATTATCATTCAAGACGCATGCCAAGGAACTCAATGCGGCGCTGATGGATTTCGGGAGTGCTATTTGTACGGGCAATCCGAAGTGCAAGATCTGTCCGCTTGCGTCGAGGTGTGTGTATTTTTTGGAAGAGGGGAAGCAGGAAAGGCAAACTGTCTTTGCCAAGGCTACGGCGAGCAAAGCAAATTGGAAAGAGGCGCAGGTTTTTGTGTGGTTGCATCAGGATCACAAGCTGTATTATTCTTCACATCCGAAACGATTTGAAGTTTTTATCTTGCCTTCGGAGTATAATTCTCGTGCGGGAATCAAAACGTATTTCAAAGAAAAATATGATCTTGATCTTGCCGTTCGTCCACCGCATAAAAAAATAGTCATTGATGGAAAACCGACACTTTTTGTGAACGCGCAGATACTTTTGGGTGAGTCGCGCTTCGCAGTTTTTTCCAAAGACGAAGTAAAGTTGTATAATGAAAATATGCTATAATAAAATCATCTGTAAGCAAAAAAAACAAAACCAATGACGGTCAAACAACATCGCATTATTCAATGGATCGCCATAACTCTCATCCTCTCAATGGGTGCGCTTTGGTATTATCAGGTCAAAGTGCGAGGAGCGCAAACGGTGAGCAATGAAGACCCCTCCTTCCAAGCTGATCTCAAAAACACCCTTGATCTGCAAGCCGGAGTTGGCGGTCCAACCTTCACAAGAGCCACCACAGCGACTGTTACCGACTTTGAAGGGTTGATCAAGAATGTCAAAAGTGGGGAAGCGCGGTTCGAGGGTGCGCGACGGGTGGAGAATTTGGTTTCTTACAGCGAGGATTTTAATAATGTGGCGTGGACGAAAGGAATTGTTGGGTCGGCAAACGTTCCTGTTGTTACGGCAAATTATGCTCTTGCCCCAGACGGAACAATGACGGCGGATAGAATTCAATTTAGCACCATTGGAACAACAAGCAATGATTGGAGTTATATGCTTCAAAACAAAGGGGGAACAATGGGAAGAAGCGTTGCGTCTATTTGGTTGAAGACGAATGATGGTAGCACAAAAACAATTCACATTGACGGTGGTCTCACCGCTGGAGTGTACACTATAGGCGTAACGGTAACAGGAACATGGCAAAGGTTTCAAGTTTCATATGCTGATATTACCGGTTTAAGGATGGCTTTTTACATAATAGGGAGTGTTACTACATCGGCTGATATTCTCGCCTGGGGTGCTCAACTCGAAGAAGTCACCGGTCAAGCCAATCAAAACCCTTCCGAATATGTCTCCGTCGGTGTCAAAACCTCCGCCCCCTATCACGGTGCCAACGTGGACGGTGTGAAGTATTTTACGACGTACAATGGAAATACCACAGCGAGCAATGTGGTCACCGAAGCGACCGGGGCCGCGATTCCCGATGCGACCCTGCACGGCTATGTGGCAGAAGGGGCGCGGACGAATCTCGCTTTGCAATCGGAAGACCTTTCAGTTTGGTCGGCTGTTGGACCAAGCGATGTAACCGTAAATACTGAAACATCTCCTGCTGGTACGTTGAAGGCAGATAAGTTTTCAAATGGCAGTTCAGGACAGAAAGTAAGGTATCAAAATGCCACTTTAGTTAGTGGTACGGTCTATACCATATCTTTCTATGCAAAAGCCGCAGAACAGCATTGGGTGCAAATCGCTGGAGGTTTGAACGGATTTGGAACTGATGTTTGGGCAAATTTTGACTTGCAAAATGGTGTTGTAGGAAGTAATAAAGGCGGTTCGCAAACTGAGTCTATCACGTATGTGGGCAATGGATGGTACCGGTGTTCCATAACGGCAACAAGTATATTGACCGGTTCGGGGACGGCGATTTTGATAATTCTGACGAATGATAGTGACGCGGGAACAAGAGGTCCCACGTATAACAATACCTCAACTGATGGACTTTATGTCTGGGGTGCCCAACTCGAAGCGGGTTCTTTCGCCTCCTCCTACATCCCCACCACCACTGCAAGCGTGACACGGAATGCGGATGTGTTGACGTATCCATTTATCAACAACGCCAAGGCTACCGTTGGTAGTGCCTATGCAGAACCTCATACCTATTGGTCAGCACCAAGTGATAATGTTGTAAGAAAAGTACTCGGATTTTATTATGGCTGGGGTTCCTTTGGTGTGATTAACAGTCCAAATAACCCAGCTACGTATATCGGTTCTAGCGATACGGCTATCAATTCTGTGGTACTGTCGGGACTGTCCTCGATGAATACCGGGGTTCGTAGACGAGGAGTATCTTGGGGTGGTTCCACGAAAACAGTTTTTGGCGATGGTTTAAAAACATCCGGAGCCTTCAATGGGAATATGGGCAGTATGGCAATAGGAATTGGAAATAGCGGAGATGGCGTTCTCCAATGGGACGGCACCATCCGCAATGTAAAGATCTGGAAGAAAGCCCTCACCGATACCCAACTCACGAATATGACGAGTACGGATGCGGATGTTTCGGGTAGCGCAGTGAAAGCTACGACCATTGGCTCCGACGGAGCGTCCTTCCAAGCTGACCTCAAGTCAACACTCGACCTCCAAGCGGGGGTGGGGGTGCCGACGTTTACCCGCGCCACCATCGCGACTGTTGCTGACTTCGAGGGGCTGATTAAGACTGTCAAAAGTGGGGAAGCACGGTTTGAAGGGGCACGACGGGTGGAGAATTTGATCTCGAATAGTGAAGCGTTTGATAATTGGGGGGTAACAACTACTTCCGTAGTATCTAATGTTGACATTGCCCCTGATGGCACGTTAACAGCGGATAGAATTACTTTTCCTTCTGGATGCTCTAATATATATAATACTCGAACGCTTTCTCCCGGAACATATGTTTTGTCTGTGTATGCAAAAACAGATAGTATGTCTAACTTTATCCTTCAAGCATTCAATACCACTGATGGTTCAAGAACAAGTTCTGTAATGACAACTACTTCGAATTGGAAAAGATTCAAATGGACAATAACGGTTACGAATACAGAAACAGTATTTGTATATTTAAGTAATAGTTGTGCTTACGTTGGTTCCATACTGGCTTGGGGTTATCAAGTAGAAAACGTCACCGGTCAAGCCAACCAAAATCCGTCCGAATACCTCTCCACCAATGTCAAAACCTCCGCTCCCTATCACGGGGCGAATGTGGACGGGGTGAAGTACTTTACGACGTACAATGGGAATACGACAGCGAGTAATGTGGTGACGGAAGCTGTCGGTGCCGCGATTCCCGACGCGACCTTGCACGGGTATGTGGCGGAAGGAGCGCGGACGAATTTGGTGTTGCAGAGTGGGGCGTTTGATAATGCGAGTTGGTTAAAAAGTAATGTTACCGCTACGGCAGACGCTACGGTTGCTCCGAGCGGTGCGTCTACGGCTGATACTCTTACTGAAAATACTTCTGCAAATGTTGTTCACTTTGTATCTCCTTCAAATTATACCGGTTCTGCTCAGACTATGTCATATTCGTTTTATGCAAAAGCGAACGGAATAACAAGATTAGAAATTATTTCCTCTAGTGATGTGTTGGGTATAGGATTTAATCTCACAACCGGTACCGTTGTTCCGGGGACGTATGTGGCGGGACAAGGGACTGGAACTATCGTAAATGTCGGTAATGACTGGTATCGGTGTACGTTTACATGGGCATACACAGGTGTAGCAACATCGCTCCGTATCGTTCTTCACAACGGAACTTCTGTAACTTATACCGGAGACGGCACATCTGGCATTTATCTTTGGGGTGCCCAACTCGAAGCCGGCTCTTTCGCCTCTTCCTACATCCCCACCACCACCGCGAGTGTGACGAGGAATGCGGATGTGTTGAGGTACCCTTTACTCGGTTCGAATCAAGGGGGTTCAATGTATTTTGAATCTAATCTCACTAATAAATCAATCGGTGGCTTCGAAGGATTTCTCTCTTGGTCTTCTGCCACTGACCTTACTAATTATTTTGGTATTGTTCATCATTCAAACACAAAACTGTATCTGGCAAACGCCGTGGGAGGAGTCTCACAAGGAAGCGTAGGGTTTGGTGCAAATTACACGAATGGAAGCAGAAAGGTAGCCGTCTCTTTCAAAACAGACAGTCTAAAGTATTATGAATCGGGAGCGTTAATTCAAACAGATACTTCCGCAACTATCCCAACGAATTTAGCACTGGTGTCAGTCGGTATGCGTTCCGATTCAGTACAGTTATATGGAGCCATCCGCAACGTCCGTCTATGGAAGAAGGCTCTTTCGGATGGGCAGTTGACGGAATTAACGAGTGCGGATGCCGATGTTTCGGCGGGAGCGGTGAAGAAAACAACCGTTAATGTCAATCAAAATGACAAGTTGACAAATGGTTTGGTGGGACTGTGGAGTTTTAACGGCAAGGATATTTCGGGAGCCACCGCCTACGACCGGAGCGGACAAAACAACCACGGCACACTGACTGGAGGAGTCACCAAAACTATCGGCAAAGTTGGACAGGCTTTGAGTTTTGATGGGGTGGATGATTATGTCAATACCGTACCGGCTTCCGGTTTGGCGGGGAGTGCGACGTTCACCGTCTCCTTTTGGGCAAAGCCGGTTTCGACAGTTTCTAATAAAATGGCCGTTGCAATACGAAACGAACAATCAAATGTTACATTATTTGGAATATACCCCGCAGACAACGTAACCGGTGCCGGTGCAAGAGTGTTTTGGAATAATGCATCCATTATCGATGAAAACGGTGTTGAGAGAGCCGGGTCGTGGCACCATTACCTCTTTGTCTCGCGCAGTTCTACCAATCATGAATTGTATGTAGATGGACAGAGTGTTGGTACCAGCGCAATATCAAGAGCGTTACCAAATCCATTGAGCAATATCACCATCGGCGCATGGTACCCGACTAATCAACATTTTAATGGCGCCCTCGACGAAGTCCGCATCTACAACCGCGCACTTTCCGCTACGGAGGTTTCAAGCCTTTACAATCTCGGACGATAAAGAACGCACCACCTTCTCCTTTCGGGAGAAGGTGCCCGTAGGGCGGATGAGGGAACTTTTTACCCTCACCCCAACCCTCTCCCACGGGAAGAGGGGGCAAGCGGAGTGTTTTT
>JBAZUN010000188.1:0-10613 GCA_041661365.1 Candidatus Latescibacterota bacterium | reverse complement strand
GCTGGTTCGCGCCACCTTCCCCGACCGGCAGTAGGTCTCGCTGGAGGATCCGGACGAGCGGTACCTGGCCGAGGCGGACCCGCGCCGTTTCCTGGCCCGTTTCCCGGACGGCGCCATCCTGGACGAGGTCCACCGGGTGCGTCAGGTGGAGGGGGTTACCCTGCTCGGCTGGCAGGAGATCCCGCAACTGGTGGCCGAGTGAGCTCGTCGGGTCTGGTAGGGCCAGGCGTGCCAATTCCCGTTCCAACTAGTGCCTTGACAACCCCTCACGCAGGCTATTAATTGTAGAGCAGTTACGGTTGAGACAAGGCCGGTGCTCCGGTCTTCTCAGGGCCAGGAGGAAGGGTATCGCCGGATAGCTAATGGATCTGCTCGGACGGAAGCACGCACAAAGGAACGAGGCCGCCGAGAGGAGCTTTCCCGGCAGTCGCCGAGCAGGTGACCCAGCAGTAAAGGCCGAGCCGTACCGGACGTAGGCCGGAAGGCCGTTTCCGGTCTGCTGTATCGGTCTACAGCTATCGAGGCGAGATGCGGGTCTGTGCAGGGATGTACAACGCCGGGGAACCGGCTGCTACCAGGGGCAACAGGATCCAGGCAGCGTGCACGGCGGGGTCGGCCCGTACGTGCTGCGAGCAGATGGCGTGAGGGCTGGTTTCAGCGACTGAAACCGGCCCCTTCGTGTTTATGTAACAAATTGTCTCCGAGCATGTTGCGCTGGAGAGCCCAGCGTAATTGACGGAAGCGGAGCACGCCTGAAAGGAAGACGGCGGCCCGGCGCGGAACGGGCCATCGCCGACGAGATGACCGGTGCAGTCGGCCATGCCGAGGACGCGAGAGCGTCGACCACGACCGACCTGGAGCAGCGGGTCGGGAGCCTGTTGGGTGCATTCCCGGGGATCATGGCGGTCTACCTGTTTGGGTCAATGGCAGACGGCACTGCCCAGCCAGAGAGCGACCTGGACCTGGCCGTGGTACCGGCGGACGACACGGTGCGGACCCAGAAGCTCGAGATGCTGACGGCCCTGGCGCGGGCCGGGTTTGCCAATGTAGACCTGGTCTTCCTGGACGGACGCGATGCGGTGCTGCGGTTCCACGCCGTGCGCCGGAATCGGCCGATTAACCTTGCTCCAGGCTTCGACCACCCGGGCTACTTCTCCCGCGCCTTGCGGGAATACTTCGATCTGGAGCCGCTGCTCCGCGTCCGCCACCGTGCCTATCGCGAGCGGATGCTCAGTGGTTGATCGCGAGCTCGTGCAGCGCCGGCTCGAGAAGCTGGATGAGTACCTGGAGATACTCTCCCGACTGCGCCGCTACGGGTACGAGGAGTTCACAGCGGATCCGGAGCACTACGGCAGCGCCGAGCGATTCCTGCAGCTCAGCATCGAGGTGTTGAGCGACCTGGGCAACCACGTGGTGGCAGACCAGCATCTGGGGCCGGTTGCCGTGAGTGCCGACATGCCGCGCTTATTGGCCGAACACGGCTTGATCCCGCCTGATCTGGCAGACCTGTGGGTGCGGATGATCGGCTTCCGCAACGTGCTGGTGTACGAGTATCTCGAGGTAGACCGTCGGCTGGTCCATCAAGTGCTGAGCGAGCGGCTGGGGGATTTCGCTCGAATTCGCTCGGCCTTCGGCAGGCTGATGTGACCACCTCATCCCTGGCGGTCCCACGGCAGGTGAGATGGCACGGCCGGGAGGTGCTCGGCTGGCGCTGTTGCTGGGGGTTGGGGCGTGACCCGGAAAAGGCCGCACAGTCAGCAAGTATGCAGGAGGTACCCCGATGACCCGAGTTGAGCAGCTCGAAGAAACCATTGTTGCCCTGACGGCGGAGGAGTATCACGAGCTGCGGGCATGGTTCCTGGAACGCGATTGGGCTCTCTGGGACGAGCGGCTATCCGCCGACGCGGTCGAGGGGAGGCTGGACTTCCTGCTGGAAGAGGCCACACAAGGAAAGCGGGACGGTTCACTTCATCTGCTATGAGGCACCGGGCCACGCAGCGAGAGGTGGAGTTCACCTCTGCGCAAGGCGAGACGATAGCCGTGCTGACGCTGGAGTCTGCCGAGTTTCGTCTGCTGAGCGAGCGCGAGATCCTGCATGTCAGGGCGCTGGAACCGGCAACAGCGTGACGCAGGACCAAGGATGATGTGCCGATGCTGACGGCATACATCCAGGCGGCCATGGAACAGGCGCGGTACGAGCTGATCGAGGATGAAGAGCCTTATTACGGCCAGGTCCCCGAACTCGAGCGGGTATGGGCCACAGGGCGGACTTTGGAAAGCTGCCGTCAGAATCTGGCCGAAACGGTAGAGGGCTGGATGCTGCTGAGCATAGCCAGGGGTATACCAGTGCCGCCGTTGGGCGAGGTCACCATCCGCATACCCCAAGGCGCCGGCGTAGAGTGCCCCGCCTGCAGCTCGGTCCCGTAGCCCCTACTCCGGCCCGTCGCGCCGGGAAGGCGCCAAGATGCCCGTGATCTCGATGTTCTACGGGATCATCGTGGATGAGCTCGTTGCCGATTGGGAACTCGCCGCCAATGGGCAGAAGCCCTACAGGATCGAGCCGCTGAGATGAGCGCGATGAACCCACGAGTACAGGCGGTCGTCGCCGAGGATGGTCACCAACTGCGCCTCATCTTCACCAACGGCGAGGTGCGGATCTACGACTGCTCCCATCTGCTGGACTGGGGCGTTTTCCGGGAGCTTCGCACGGCCGCGTATTTCCGCCAAGTTCAGGCTGCACATGGCACCGTGGTCTGGCCCAACGAGCAGGACATCTGTCCGGATACGCTGTACGAGGAGTCCCGACCGGTAGAGGATGCAGCCACCGATGGGATACCGGCGATGGCCCCGAGTCGTGGCTGACCCCAGGGCGTTGGCCGTGCTACCTGGGCGGCGTGCACCTCTGGCAGCGTCGACCAGCGACTGGCCGTTGACCGGGAGCTGGCCGCGTACCGCCACCAGGGGTACTGGCAGTGCATGGACACGGTGCGGGAGAAGACGCTGCTCGAGGGGTTGTGGCAGGGCGGGGCAGCGCCGTGGAAGGTCTGGTAAAAGCGGGAGGATCTACCGTTGCTGACGACATACGTACAAGCGGCCATGCAGCGAGCCCGGTACGAGTTGATCGATAATCCGGAACCTTATTACGGCGAGGTTCCAGAGCTCGAAGGGCTGTGGGCAACCGGAGCGACGTTGGAGGCGTGCCGAGAGAATCTGGTCGAGGCTGTAGAGGATTGGATGCTGCTGAGCATTGCCAGGGGCATGCCGGTGCCGCCGCTGGGCGATGCCACGATCCGTACTCCAGTCAAGGTTTCCGCGTAGATGCCGCGGCTTCTGCCAGTCGCACGAGCTGAACTGGTTCGGCGTCTGCGGGATCTCGGGTTCGATGGGCCATATGCGGGTGGCCGGCACGAGTTCATGCTTCGGGGGACCTGCCGGCTGGTGCTGCCCAATCCGCATCACGGTGACGTCAGCGTTGACCTGCTCCAGCGCATACTGCAGCGGGCTGGGGTGACTCGGGATCAGTGGCTTGGGAGCAAGAATGGGTGAGATGGGTGAGTGGCCGTGACCGGATCAGCCCTGGCTTTACTGCTGCTCAGCGGGTTGGCCGGGGCCTGTCAGTCGTCTTTCGGTCAGATACTGCGGGCCGGCGTCGCGGCCGGTGGATTGGGGTATCTGCTGGCTCGGGGCAGGGCAGCCGGTTGCTCGATCAGCCTGGAAGCCGGGCTGCCTTGGGGACGGGCCCTGATCGCCCTGGGCTGCGGCTGGGTGCTGACCGAGCACGGGGTGCTCTCAGGCGCGCCGGTCTGGCTCACGGTCGGGCGGACGTTCCTGCTGATCGGAGCCCTCGCCGGCGTGGTGGTCTCGGGGTGTTATCGCGGCTCGTATTCCAGGGGCGACCGGCTGGTGATGGCCGGCGTTGCGGTCGTGGCGGTGCTCAGCCTGTACCGCGGCTGGCAGGCCGGCCCGCTGGCCCTTCCCCTCGAGCGCTGGGGCGGTCTGGTCTGGGGCGGACAGTGCGGTCTGGCCTGGCTGGTGGTGTCGCGGTACCTGTCTGCGGCGTCCACCGGTGAGGGCCGGCGGCTGGCTTGGGCTTTGTGGCTGGCGATCGCGCTGGTGGCCGGTGTCGGCGCGGCGCGGATCGCGGATGCGGTGCACACCTCAAAGGCCGCGGTCCAGGCGATCCGCGAAGGACGCTTCGCCGAGGCAAGGCAGCGGGCCGACGAGGTTCGGGCGGCCAACGGTCGTCTGGGGATGGGCCACCTGGAGCCGGCGGCGCTGGTCGCGCGGATGCTGGCCGCTGCCGGGAACGCCTCGTCGCCGAGCACCGAGACGCGAACAGCCGCGCTGCTGACCATCGGCGACATCGCGGCGTCCTCCGGGGCCTGGGAGGAGGCCGCCACGGCGTACGGGGCGGCCGCGGCGCGGGAGAGCGAAGGTCTGACGCCGACGGACGGCCCGCCGCCGCCAGACCAGACCGCGGCCAGGGTGCGGTGGGGCAGCGCCTTGTTCGAGGAGGGGCTGCGAGAGCAGGGGCTGGGGCTGCTGCGCGCCGCAGCGCAGGCGGAGCCCGAGCATGCCGAGGCCCGCCTGGCCCTGGCCGTGGCGCTCAGCCGCACTGGCGCCTGGGCTGAGGCTGCCGAAGAGATCCGCGCTGCGGCCCGGGCTTCCGGGCTGGTTCCCCCACCGTCGGCGTACCATGGCCACATCATCTCCGTCGATCTGGACACGCTCCTGCCCGAGTCCCTTCGCCCGTACCTGGCCCGGGTTACCGCGTTCGAGATCACGCGGGTCCTGGAGCAGATGGGATGGCGGGTGTCTCATCCGGGCATGCGGGTAGCCGGCACCGAACTGGTGGCACCGGTTGATGTTGCCGCGGTGAGTGGTGGGGCGGTCTCTGGTCCGGACGAGTCGATCCGGGTTGGCGCTGACGAGGTGTCGGCCGGGATCCGAGGGTACAACGTCGCCGTTCTGGATCCTCGCTCCGGAACGGCCACCAGGACTGGTACCTTCGGGACGTGGATCTACCAGAACGACGGACAGCGCTTCGCGGACTTCCTCGCTGAACTGCCGTCAGGCGCTATCGTGGTGGGCGCGGTTCGTGAGGAAGTGTCCAATGTTCTGACCGCTCCGGCCAGACTCGAGTTGGCGCGACTGGGGGTTGGGGCCTTTCCGGCGGTGGGCGAGTCTCATGCCTTCATCGGGGTGAAGGGAGCCAAGCGGGGGAGCGCGGTGCAGAGCGTCACCAGTGGCAGCAGGACCGCCGTGGGCGTGCTCGCTGCCAACGTCAGCGAGGTGGTCGCCCGCGACCGTGGGCGTCTGTCGGAGTTCCTCCTCCAACAGGCCGGGTTGGCCCCTGCCCGAGTTGCCGTCCTCGTCACGGGCACGGACGCCCGGACGGTATTGACGGTGGTCAGCGCACCATGAGTGTCAGGCGCAGTTCCATACTGGACATCCTGCTGCATGGCAGCCGGGACAGGACGTGAATCTCACCGAGCGAATAGCACCTTCCTTGACGCTCGCCGTGCTGGCGTACGCCTCGCTCGTACCCTTCTACTACCTGCGGCCGTTATCACTTACCGCCAATCTTCCGCCTTTCTCCTTCGCCAGGTACCTGCCTCTGTGCGCGGGCGTATTCATGCTCCTCGTCTGGACCACGGATCTGCTGCGTGGCGTGGCCAGGTTCGCGCGCACTCCCGTCGACCTGCCGGTGATCTGCATCCTGGCGGCCGGATTGGCGAGTCTCGTCAACGCTCCATTCTTCGGTATTGGCGTGGTGAAACTCGGTTACTACACCCTCACAGGGATCCTTTTCTCCTACCTGCTGGCCTATTCGCTCAACAGCGTGCGCGCCATCCACCGTTACCTGATCGGGATCGGCAGTATCCTGGCCGTGACGGTGGCCTATACGGCATTCTGCCGGTTCGCCGGACAGGACCATCTGTGGGGTGAGGTCCATCGAGCCTACAACCCTTATTCCCACGATCCGGTGTACCGGGCGTCAGCACCGTTCGGTAACCCGATATCCACCGGCACCTACCTGGTCCTTGGTCTCCCCCTCATCGTCTGGCTGTGCCGGCATGCCCCATCGCTCAGGTTCCGCGCGGTCCATGGATTGGTGGCTTGTCTGGCCTTGTACGTGGTGCTCGTCACGCAGAGCCGTGGTGCATGGCTGAGCCTTGCAGCAGTGGCCGCGATCTTTGCGGCCTACGGAGCCGGGATTCTGCTGCGGCGTCTGAGCCCGACCCGAATTGCCGTGCTGCTGACCATCGCGGTGCTTAGTCTGCCGGTGGCCAATTCGCTTTCGACCGTGACCGGGATTACATCCCGCGTAGAGACCTTGGTGGCGCGAGTGGCAGATCGAGCCCAAATGCTGTTCCCCGATACACTCCTGGCGTCCGAGGGGTTCAGGATCGCTCAATACCGCACCACGGCCAACGTACTGCGAGACCATCCGCTCCTGGGCATCGGATGGGGGAACTTCACGCGTGTCTTCGACCGCTATAAGGACGCCTCCACGCCCACGGGGCCGCGGCATACGGCGCACACCACGGAGAACATGTTCCTGATGTATGCCGTCGAGACCGGAGTTGTCGGTCTGGTCTGCGCGCTCGGTCTGTTCGGTGCCGTAGTGCGTCTCTGCCTCAAGCTTCACCATCGGTTTCCCCCTGGCTCGGAGCGCGACCTGGCGCTGGCTGTGATTGCCGCTGTCGGGGGGGGCATGCTCAATATGCTCACCTGGGACGCGCTCAACGATCCGACCATCCGGCTGCTCTTCTGGATCCTGATCGGCGTCGTCCTGGCCCTGGAACGGGTCACGGGCGCCCGCGGCGCGACGGCGCGTGCGTGAGGGTTCTCTTCCTCACCAAGTACTACCCGCCCTCCGAAGGGGGGATCGAGCGGTACGGCCACCTGCTGTGCACCGGCCTGGCCCGGCGCGGCGAGGAGGTGGAGGTGGTGGCCTTCGGCGAGGACCGCAAGCCGGCGTCGTCCTGCACCGTGGACGGGGTGCTGGTGCACCGCCTGCCCCGTCATCTGAACCCAGGCCGGGCGCCGTTCTCCCTGGCGCTGCTACCGCTGCTTCGCCGGCTGGGCCGGCATTGCGACCTGGTCCACCTCAACTACCCCAACCCCTGGGCCGAGGTCTGTCACCTGGCTATGACCCGGCATCGGCCGACCGTGCTGTCCTACCACAGCGACATCGGCGCGGAGCGGCTCCTGCGGTGGGTGTACGTCCCTTTTTCCCGGGCCCTGCTGTCGTCGGTCAACGCGGTCATCGCCTCATCACCGCGGTACCTGGCTTCCTCGGCGGTGCTGTCGAGTTTTTCGGCCAAGTGCCGGGTGATCCCGTACCCGGTCGATCCCGCGTACCTGGTCGAGACGGATCCGACGGTCGTGGCTGGAATCCAGGCAGAGCACGGACCGTTCGTGCTCTTCACCGGCCGGCTGGTCCACTACAAGGGACTCGAGTACCTGATCGAGGCCCTGGCCCAGCTCCCGAGCTTGAGGCTCCTGGTGGCCGGCCGCGGACCCGAGGAGGAGCGGTACCGATCGGTCGCCGCTGCCTTCGGGGTGGCGGACCGCGTGGTCTTCCTCGGTCGGGTCTCCGACGATCGGCTGCGCACCCTGTATCAGGCCTGCGTCTGTTTCGTCCTCCCGTCGGTGACGCGGCTCGAATCGTTCGGGATCGTCCTGGCCGAGGCGATGGCCTGTGGTGCGCCGGTGATCTCCACCGAGCTGGATACCGGCACCAGCTTCGTCAACCAGGACGGCCGGACCGGCTTCGTGGTGCCGCCGAGGGACGCTCCGGCACTGGCCGACCGAGTCGGGACGCTGGCTCGGAACCCGCGCCTGGCCGGCGAACTGGGCCGCAACGCCCGCCGCCGGGCCGCGGAGCTCTGCAGTCAGGAGAGCGTGGTGGAGCAGACCGTGCAGCTCTACCGCGAGGTGCTGGCGGCCTGATGCGAGCACGCGAGACCTGCGGCTCCAGCCCGGTCACAGGGCCCTGAGCATGCGTCCGCTCGGTTCGGCCGCGGTGGTGATGGGTCTGGACCTGCTCAGCGCGGGTGCGGCCTTTCTCGGGGCGTACCTGATCCGTTTCCGGGTCGCCTTCCTGCCGTACCGGACCGAGCCGGATCTCGACTACTACCTACGGTTCGCCCTGGTCGTCGGCGTGGTCAGCGTGGTGGCCCTGCACGGCACCGGGGTCTACCGCAAGCGCCGTGTGGCCCTGGAATGGGACGACGTGGCCAGCATCCTGCGCGGCTCGGCCATCGCGGTGCTGGTCGCGGCCGCGATCGGCTTCCTGACCCGGGGCGGGCTCTCCGGCATTGAGCAGGAGAGCTATTCTCGGCTGGTCATCGGCATCTCGTGGCTGCTGGCCGTACTCCTCTACCTGGGGTGGCGGTTGGCCTGGCTCGGACTGGTCCAGGCCATCGGTAGTCATGGCTGGGGACTGACCCGGGTGCTCATCCTGGGACTGACCCCCTTGGGCGTGAGGTTCTACCAGGCGGTGGGGCAACGGCGGCTGACCGGGTACCACGCCATCGGCTTCTTGCGAGAGAACGGCCAGGCTCCGACCGACGAGGATCAGGCCTTGCCGGTGCTGGGGAGCATCGCCGATCTGCCGGAGCTGCTCCAGCGCGAGCGGGTCGGCGAGGTGGTGGCGGCCCTGGAGCACCCTTCGCCCGAGGAGATGGCCCGGCTGCTCAAGTTGTGCGGGTACGCCGGTGTGGGGTTCCGCTCGATCCCCGACATCCCGGGACTCCTCCTCTCGCCGGTCGGGGTGCACGAGGTGGCCGGGTTCCCACTGCTGGCCTTGGAGGACGGCCTGGCCCAGCGGCGGAACCGGTACGCCAAGCGGGCCCTGGATCTGGTGCTGGCCCTGATCTTCCTGGTGACCGTCCTGCCCCTGGGCCTGGCGCTGGCCCTGGTCATCCGCCTGACCTCGCGCGGCAGCGTCTTCTTCCGCCAAGAACGGGTCGGCAAGGACGGCCGGCCGTTCCAGATGTACAAGTTCCGCTCCATGGTCGAGGATGCCGAGGAGCGGCTGGAGGAGCTGCGGCGGGCGCAGGGGGCCGAGACCGACCCGGTGCTCCGCTACCCGGACGACCCGCGGGTCACCCGGGTAGGCCGCTTCATGCGCAGCCTGAGCCTGGACGAGCTGCCGCAGTTGCTCAACGTGCTCAAGGGCGAGATGAGCCTGGTGGGCCCAAGGCCGCACGTGCCGTACGAGGTGGCCTGCTACCAGGAGTGGCAGCGGCGGCGATTGGACGTACTGCCGGGAATCACCGGCCTGACCCAGGTCAGCGGCCGGCGAACCCTGTCGCTGGACGACATGGTCAAGCTCGACATCTACTACATGGAGAACTGGTCAGTGCTCCTCGACCTGAGGATCCTGCTGCAGACCCTGCCGATCGCGCTGAGCGGCAAGGGGGCTTATTGAGCCTGCCCGATCGAGGACCCAGATGATGCCACCACCGAGTGTGGTCGACATCGAGCAGTTGCTGCGCGACGAGGGGAACGGGCGGGACCCGGAGCCGGTCGGGCAGAGCCTGGAAGGCCGGTCGGTGCTGGTCACAGGCGCGGGCGGCTCCATCGGCTCGGGGCTATGCCGCCAGATCTGCCAGTGCCGGCCGACGCGGCTCATCCTCGTCGGGAACGGGGAGTACTCGATCTACCAGATCCAGACCGAGCTGGCCTTCCGCTACCCGGAAGTACCGGTTCGCAGCGTCATCGCCGACGTGGGGAACCGGGCCAGGATGGACCTGGTCTTCCGCACCTTGCGGCCCGAGATCGTCTTCCACGCGGCCGCGCGCAAGTTCCTGTCGCTGGTCGAGGCCAACCCCGAAGAGGGGGTGATGACCAACGTCTTCGGCACCCGGACCTTGGCTTCCCTGGCGCGCGAGCACGGGGCGGCGGAGTTCGTGTACATCTCCACGGACAAGGCGGTGCGGCCGATCAGCGTGCTAGGCGCCACCAAGCGGCTCGCTGAGCTGCTGATCCAGGATCTGGCGCGGGAGGGCGGCACGCGCTTCGTCACCGTGCGCTTCGGCAACGTGCTGCGCAGCCGGGGGAGCGTGGTGGGGCTGTTTGAACAGCAGATCGCGCGGGGCGGTCCGGTAACGGTCACCCACCCGCAGGCCCGCCGGTTCTTCATGAGCCTGGGCGAGGCCGTGCACCTGGTGCTCCGCAGCAGCGAGATCGGCCGCAACGGCGACTTGTGCGTCTTGGACATGGGGGAGCAGGTGGGGATCGCCGATCTGGCCGCGGCTCTGATCCGTCTGCACGGCCAACCGCTGCAACCGGAGATCCGGATCGTCTTCACCGACCTGGCGCCAGGGGAGAAGCTCTCTGAGGAGTTGCTCAGCCCCGGCGAGGCCGCGGTGGCTCGCCAGGTCGGCAAGGTCCTGGTCTGTCCGCCACCCGAATCCGACGGGAGGGTGGGCGAAGCCGGCCTGGACGAGCTGCGGCAGGCCGCGGCCGGATGACGGCAAGCCGAGGTCATGCGGTTGCTGCAGGGGCTGGTTCCCGGGTACCTCCCGTGTGTGGCCGATGGGCTGCCGACCACCACCGCCGCCGGGGCGGCAGAATGAACGGGGGCCTGTTCGCCAGCT
>JBAZUN010000187.1:0-10675 GCA_041661365.1 Candidatus Latescibacterota bacterium | reverse complement strand
AGATTCACCGGCGCGCCCCTATCTTGAGATAAGGCCGCTCTTCCGTTCAGCACCCTGGAGCCGGGGTTCCGCCCTTGGTCGCGTCGTGGATCAGATCGCCGAACAACTGAAGGCCGAGATCGTTTCGCTCGAGGAATACATCCGGACGACGGAAGAACGACTGCGCGTCACCGGCTGGATCTCCGAGCTGCTTGGGCCGTTCAGCCGGGTGGAGCACGACCTGGACGAGGACGAGCTCAAGGCCGTGGTTACGGCGCTTCATCAGGCTCGGTTCCAGTTCAGCGTCAACGGCCAGTTCTCCGGCCGCATCGACGAGATCCTCGAGCGGTACGAGTCCCTGGTGGCCGACCTGCGTCCCTCCGGCCGCGCTGCCGCCACTCTGCCGGCTCGCGACCCCGATGAGCCGGAGCCCGAATTCCAAGAGAGCGACACGGCCGCCTCCCTGTTCACGGCCGGGATCGAGGACGAGGAAGCGGAATCGCTGGAGTTCTTCACCGACCAGCCCGCGTCCAGCGATCCCGCGCTCCCCGCGGGCGATCCCGGCGATCTCTTTGCCGCCGATACCGCGGTCGCCTCACCCGCCGACCCGAAGGAAGCACCGGAATCCCCGGTCGTCGAGGAGGACGCGCTCCCCTTGGCAGGGTCGGCCGAAGAGCTGTTCGCCGGCCAGGAAGACCCTGGAGACTCGTCCCGTCGCCGCACGGCCGAGGCTGAGGCCCCGCGACGACGACGGATGCCGGAGCCCACCGCTGACCCGGGTTCGGTACCGGGACACCGGGCTCCCAAGCATCCAGCCCAGCCGGTTCCACCGGTGCGGCGGCGCGCCCAGACCGAGCAGGCCCCGGAGGCGCGGTCCGGGGAGCGGTACCAGCCGAGCGACACCGAGCTGGCCGGCCCGGTGGACATCTTCTCGGCCAAGGTGGGACTCGACGACCTGCTCACCCGCATGGGGATCGGCATCCCGGCCAACGACCGCGTGGAGCTGGATCACCTGCTGCACAACCGGCTGATGGACCGGACCTTCGCCGCCCTGCGCTCTGCCGAGGCCTTTGAAAAGCAGTACGTCCTCATCCCCCGCCTCAGCCGCCTGATCCACGACGGTCAGGTCTGCCCCTGCACCCTGAAGACCCTGGCCAAGCTCTTCACCGGCATGTTCGGCAACATCCAGGACCTGATCCAGTTCCGCTCCTTCCCCTTCCTGACCCGGGAGGCGCCCGAGCCGGGCTGGGCCCTGGTCACGCCCGAGTCTCCCCGGGAAACCCTGGGGAAGACCTACATGGAGCAGAACCAGTACCTGCGCTATCTGGCCGCCACCATCGGAGTTCCCTCCCATCTGGTCCGGCGCCGCACCCTGGTCGAGACCGTGTACGACCTGATCGTCAGCCGCATGGTCCTGGGCGATCCCTGGCAACGCCGCACCCTGGACTGGACCAGCACCGGCACCAGCAAGACCGACTTCGTCTGCGTCTACTTCTCCGACCAGGGGATCCGCCTGCGCGATGTCCCCCGCACCACCAAGAACCGGGCGCTCGGGTTCTCTCCCAATTGGTGACGCCGCTCCCCCCTGCCCTCACCGCTCCCCCGAGGCCGGCTTGACCGGCATGGCCGAGGTTGGTCCGTTCCTGCGCGCCTGTCGCGGCGAACCCGCGGCCAGCACGCCGGTCTGGCTCATGCGGCAGGCAGGACGGATCCTGCCCCCGTACCGGGAGTTGCGCGAGAAGGTGGGCTCCATCGAGTCCCTGTTCACCACCCCGGAGCTGGCCGCCCAGGTGACCCTGATGCCGGTGGAGCTGCTGGGAGTCGACGCGGCGATCCTGTTCACCGACCTGGTCACGCCGCTGGCCCCCATGGGGTGTCCCTTCGAGTACCGTCCCGGTCCGGTGTTCGCGCGGCCGGTGCGCACCCGCCAGGAGGTGCTCGAGCTGCGGCCGATCAACACCGAGGCCGACCTGCCGTTCGTGGTGGAGACGGTGCAGCTTGTCCGGCGCGCCCTGCCGGCAGGGATCCCCCTCATCGGGTACGCCGGCGCCCCCTTTACCCTGGCCACCTGGGCCGTCGAGGGGAAAGGGGCCAAGGACTTCTCCGCCTTTCGCGCCATGCTCTACCAGGACCCCGGGACCGCGCACCTGCTGCTCGACCGACTCACCGAGGTGGCGATCGAGTTCCTGCGGGCCCAGATCCGGGCCGGAGCCGAGGCGGTCCAGGTCTTCGATACCTCCGTGGGGGTTCTTTCGGCGGCCGGGTTCGCCCGCTTCGGCCTCCCCTATCTCCAACGGGTGTTCGCCGCCTTGGCCGACGCCAAGGTTCCCCGGATCTACTTCCCGCTGGCCGGCTCCCACCTGCTGGCGCTGGCGGGTCAGACCGGCGCTGACGTTCTCAGTCTGGACTGGCGGGTCGACCTGGCCGAGGCCTTCCGGGCCTTCCCCGGCATACCGCTGCAGGGGAACCTCGATCCCTGCGCGCTGCTGGCCCCGGTCGACGAGCTGCTGATCCAGGCCCGCACCGTGCTGGAGGCGGCCCGAGGACAGGCCCACGTCTTCAATCTGGGTCACGGGGTGCTGCCCGAGACTCCCTTGGACAACGTGCGCCGCCTGGTCGACGCGGTCCACGAGTTCGGCACCCAGCACCCGCGCTGAGGAGAAGGAGCGATCCCGTGGAGGAAGCCGAAAAGGGGACCACCCGCCGCCACCCCTTCTTCTGCCTGAACAAGGCCCGCCACACCACCAGCGAGCGGGTGGTCGAGGCCGTGCCCAAGGAGATCACCATCTTCGGCCGCAAGGTCCAGGGCTGGCTGGTGACCACCGAGCAGACGGTGATCGACAAGGTCATCTCCCTCCACGAATCGCTGGAAGACGACCTGGTCCAGCACGACCCCGAATAGGCCCGCGGTCACGGCTTCCAGGTGAAGCGGTTCCCGGCCCAGGTTCCCAGCAGGCGGGGCGGATCGTCCCACCCCTTGCCGGGAGCCAGGAACCTGCCGCTGAGGTCGTCGGTGGCCCGGAAGCGGGGCGCCAGGCCCGGGAACTCCTCGGTCAGGAGCCGCTCGATCTGCTCGCCGATCCCCGCGGCGTGGTAGGCCACCAGCTTCTCGGCCTCGGCCCGGTCCGTGCCGCTCAGGTGCTCGGCCAGACCACTGCTGGCCAGGAAGTCGAAGGAGATCACCCCCTCGTCGCTGAGCGTGATCTGGAGCCGATAGGCCGGGTAGCTCAGTTCCTGGGCCAGCACCTTGAGCTGCAGCCGCAGCCAGTCGGCCTCCCGCACCAGCCGCGTCCCCCCGAGATCGCTTGCGGTCAGGCCGGCCGCGGCCGGCCTGACCGCAAGCGCTATCCCGGCCAGGCCGACGGCCAGTACTCCGATCCACCTTTGCCGTGACATCCTTCCTCCTCCTTGCTGGCGTGCATTCGCCGCGCGCCGGTTTCGGTTTCCTCCGCAACAACGGCCACCCGTCCCAGCCCACGCGTTCTGCGGCGCGGCATCCCCGAGCCGTCTCGGCCAGGCTCACCGGCCCGGGGGACCGCTGCTCAGGATGCGGCCGCCTTCAGGGCCGGCTCCCGGTCCCAGCGCGACGATCCAGTCGGCCGCGGCCAGGATCCTGGGGTGGTGCTCGGCGATGACCACGGTGGCGCCGGCCTCGACCAATCGGTCCAAAGCCGTGGCCAGCGACTCGACGTCCTCGGGATGATGCGATCCTGCCGGTCCATCGAGCAGCACCAGATCCCGGTTCCCGGCCCTGGGCAGCTCGCCGGAAAGCTGCAGCCGCGCCCATTCACCGGGCTCCAGCTCACCGCAGGACTGACCCAGGCCGCGATCCCCCAGGCCGCATTGCCGGGCCGCCTCGAGCCGCGCCGCCACCGGGGCCTCGCGGATGAAGCGCTCGCCGGCGGCGGTCACCGACAGGTCGAGGAGATCGGCGATGCTCAGGCCGTGCCAGGTGATCTCGAGGAGCTCCTCGCGGTACCGCCGGCCGCCGCACTCGGGACAGACCTGGGTCAGATCCTCGAGGAGCTGCAGGTCGAAGCGGAGCAGGCCGCGGCCCTCGCAGACCGGACAGCGGCCGCCGGCGCCGTCCAGGCGGAACCACTCGGCCGGGTACCCCCGCCGGGCGGCCGCCGGGGTTTCGGCATAGAGCCGCGAGACCCACTCGAAGAGGCCCAGGGCCGCGAGCAGGCTCCGGTCCGGGTCGCCTCGCTGGTCGCTCAGCTCCACCGTCCGGGTCAGCCCCCGGTGGCCGCGGTAGACCACCGCCGGACCACGGCCGCTCCGGCCACGGACCGCGGCGGCCACCACCTCGCGCAGGAAGACCGACTTCCCGGCCCCGGAAGGACCGGTGACGACGATCAGAGTACCTAGGGGCAGTTCCACGCTGTAGCGGGAGAGGGGCCACGGCCCTTCCCCGGCCAGACCGAGCCAGCCGGTTCCGGTCCGGGGTGACCGGGGTGGACGACTGCCGGTGGCGTCCGTGGTCGCGACCCAAGTCGACGCCTCGGAGACCTGGCCGCCGGAGAACTCCCTGACCTCGTCGGCGATCGCCAGCATCGCCGGGGCGTGGTCGATCAGCAGCACGGTGTTCCCCTGGGCCGTGAGCAGACGCAGCCCCTCGGTCCAGAGGGATTCCTGCTCAGGGACGGCGGCGCTGCCGAGGCCGTCGAAGACGTAGAGCAGCCCGACCAGCCCGCTGCTCAGGCAACTGGCGAGCAGGAGGCGCTGTCTCTCGCCGGTGGCGAGCTGGCCTACCTGGGTTCCCAGGGTCAAGTACCCCAGGCCCAGACGGTTCGCCAGCTCCAGGGGCTCGCAGACCGCCTGGGCCAATCCCTCGGGGTCGGTCCGATCGCGGAGAACGGCCGCGACCTCGGCGAGCGGGAGGGCTTCCAGCTCGGTCACGGTCCAGGGTCCCAGCCTGGCCCGCGCCACCAGGATTGGGCGCTCGGTGCCGGTACCGACGAAGTCGTCGATGGTGGGACGTCGGTGGCGGGCGCCGCACCCCGGGCAGGTCACCTCCTGGTTGGCCCTGACCTCGTCCCCGGACGTGGCTCCGACCAGCAGGCAGTCGCCCCGCGAGATCGCCCGGCAGTGACGCACGGCCTCGAGCAGCCGGGTCCGGTGCTCCGGGCGGCAGGCGATCCGATCGACCACGACCTCGAGCGGCTCCTTCGTCCCCTCGCCACTCAGCCCGGTCAATCCGGACAGGTCTCCGTCTAGCCGCACCACCTCGCCCCGAACCCTGAGACGCAGGAATCCGGCCTGACGCAACTCGCGCAGCACCCGGCCCTGGTGCGCCGGATCGGCGACGGTCAGCGGCGCCACCACGAGCACCGGCTGGTCGGAGAAACGCGCCTCGGCGGTCTGGGCCACCTCCTCGACGGTGTACCCGCGGCAGACCGTCCCACAAGCCGGACAGCTCAGCTCGGCCGATCGCTGCAGCAGGTGTCCCAGCGGCAGATCGACGCGCAAGGCCGCGGCCAGGGTGGCGCGGGAGCGCCATCCGCGCGGATCCCGGCCATCGTGGTAGATCGCCGGGGGCAGGCCGTGGACCTCGTCGACGCGGACCCGGGAGATCCCCCCCAATCCCTCGCGCTCGGCCGGGGTCAGGGCCAGCATGTACCGCCGCCGGCTCTCGGCCGCCAGCACCGAGACGGCCAGGGCCCGGCTTCCCGAGCCGCATGGTCCGGTCAGGCAGATCAGCCGACCGAGGGGGAGCTCGAGATCGACCCGCTGCAGCGGCTTCTCGGCCGCGCCCCGCACGGTGATGGCCCGCGGCGCCTGACTTCCCGGCATCCCGCGTCAGCCGAAGAAGGGGTTGTGCTCCAACTCCTCACCGACGGTGGTGGCCGGTCCGTGGCCGGGCATCAGAGCGACCTCGGGGTCCAGGCTCAGGAGGTGCTGGCGCACCGCCTGGCGCAGGCGGGTGTAGTCCGCGATGCGCCGTGTCCCCCCCAGGGACCCGGCAAAGAGCGCGTCCCCGACAAAGGCCACCTGGGGGTGGACCAGCGCGATGCTCCCCTCGGTGTGACCGGGCACGGCCCGGGCCACCAGGGTTTGGTTCCCCACCGGAATCCCCTCGCCGTCGGTCATGCTCGCCTCGATCTTGGTCCCCAGCGGCCCCAGCAGCTCGAGGTCGGCCGGGCCGATCAAGGCCGGAGCGCCGGTGGCCTGACAGATCTCCGACAGGGCGCCGGCGTGGTCGTGGTGCCCGTGGGTCAACAGGATCCGCTCGATCTCCAGCCCCGTGCGCTCGATCGCCCGCAGGATCTCCTCGGCGTCGCTCCCTGGGTCGATCATCACCCCCCGTCCGGTCTCGCGGCACCCCACGAGGTACCCGTTGACCCGATACTCCCCACCCAGCTCCAGCATCTCGACCACCAGCCCGGTGCACGGCCGGCCGGCTGGATGACGCGGGAAAAAGGAACGCCGGGCGCTCGCCTGCAACGCCGCGGGTCGCAGGCCCAGGGCCAAGGCGATGCCGTTGACCGCGGCCAAAGACGGCACCAGCTCGTATCGCTCGAGGCGGGCGATCTCCTCCTCGGCTAGACCGCAGGCAACGGCGAGCCGGGCCACGGACAGCTCCTGACCCCGGCGGGCCTTGCCGACCACGTCCCCGAACTCGTCCTCCAGACTGGTGTGCATCTCCGCGATCCGGGAATAACCGATGGCGCGGGTGTAAACGCCACCGAGGTAAACGACGTCAACGAAGGGTAGGGGCCTGCCTGACCGGAGTCAATGGCGAGCGATGGATTGACAGAGGGCCGAAGGGGCTGCCGCGGTCACGGCCGGAATGAGGCCCGTCGACCTTCTTCAGGGCTGCAGGCTCTCGAGGTAGGTCGAGAAGGCCTCGGCCCAGTAGGCCACCGTGGTCCGAGGGCCGGTGAGTTTGTAGAAGAAGGTGCCGCGCGGCGCCTCGACCACGGCGCCCAGCATCCGGTACCCCGGCTGGGGTTCGCCTTGACCGCCGGCCCCCATGCCGCCGTTGTAGGTCCCTTCCAGGTCGACCAGGGTGACCGGCATACCCCGCACCGTCCGGGTCGA
Organism: Candidatus Latescibacterota bacterium; assembly: GCA_041661365.1. Classification (GTDB taxonomy): domain Bacteria; phylum Latescibacterota; class UBA2968; order UBA8231; family UBA8231; genus CAITNQ01. Next base: position 3,652 of record JBAZUN010000187.1, on the reverse strand, counting down.
GCGCCGGGCCCGTGCCTCGGTGGACCCGCCGTCGGGCTGGATGAACTGCGAGAACCAGCGCTGGATGTTGGCTTCCACTCCTCCGCCCTGGTTCTGGCCGAAGTGGAAGACGGCCAGAACGGCATCGGCCGTGCCCCCCGGGTATCCGGGCAAGGCGTATTCCGCCAGACGCATGGAACTGCTTGGGGGAACCTGCCGCCATTCTGCCGGGGCCTGGCCGGCCAGCCCGCCCAGGTCAGAGGGCGTCGGTGCGGCGGCCGGGGCCGAGGACGGCTCCGTGGCCTGATTCGCGTCCAGGGGTGGGTGCCCGGCCGGCAGATGTGGCGAGGGCATCGGCTGGGCCGGCTTGAGACCCCGCTCGGCCAGGGCCTCGTCCGGCTTCTTCTCGCTGTAGTTCTGGCTGCACCCGACGATCACCGCCAGCATTCCCAGGGCCACGATCCGTCTCATTCGATGCTCCTTCTCCTCCAGTAAGCCACCTGATGCCACCTAATTTTCTAGAGGGGGAATATAGCGATGGGGCCTTCCCTGGCCACCGTCGCCGTGTTCTGCCCTATCCCCTTTAGCCCGCCGGCGTCGCGCGGCCCAGGCCAGGCTCCCAGAGCCGGTCCGCCTTCCCCTGATCATTGGCCTGACGTGCCAGCACGAACAGCAAGTCGGACAATCTATTGAGATAAATCATAACTTGCGGATTCACCCGCTCCCGGGCCGCCAGAGCCCAGGTCCGGCGCTCGGTCCGGCGGCAGACGGTCCGGGCTAGGTGCAGCCAGCCCGCGGCCGGGCTTCCCCCGGGCAATACGAAAGATCGCAGCGGCTCGAGGCTCCCATTGACCCGGTCGATCTCCCGTTCCAGGCGGGTGGCCTGGCCGGCGGTGACGCGGAGGACCGCGCCCTCGGCCTCGCCTTCGGGGATCGGCCGACAGAGATCGGCGCCCAGGTCGAACAGGTCGTGCTGTACCAGGGACAGGACCCGGTGTACCTCGGGCTCCAGGCCGGCAGCGCCAAGGACCAGCCCAAGGGTGGCGTTCAGCTCGTCGACGCTGCCGTACGCCTCCACCCGGGGATCGGTCTTGGCCACCTCCGACCAGTCCCCGAGCCGGGTCTGACCGCCGTCGCCGGTCCGGGTGTAGATCCTGGACAGGGTCACCATCTCATCCTCCTCGCTCGTGGTCGCCTTGCGGTCGACCTCACTTCAACAGGGTGACCTTGCGAACCATCTGCTGCCCGTTGGTCTGCAGCTCGATGAGATACGTCCCATTCCCGGCGATCCGGCCGCGCTCGTCGGTGCCGTCCCAGACGAGCCGGTGTTCGCCCGCCGAAACCGACCCCTCGGCCAGCACGCGAACCTGACGACCCAGCACATCCCGCACTATCAACCGCATTGAACCGGCGGTCACGGTGAAGGGGAGGACCACCCCGGCGTTGAACGGATTGGGGTACCCGGCTCCCAGCGCGGCCCGCGCCGGCAGGCTCGCGCCCGCGTCGCCGAGGACGTCGGTCGGGATGTTGACCTCGGCCAGCACGGCGATGGCCGAGGGGGGGAGGCCGACCCCCACCGGGCCGGCGAGCTGCTGACCGGTGGCCGCGTCGTAGAACAGCAGCCCGGCGGCGTTCGGATCGGCGAAGGTCCCCCGGTCGGCGACGATCAGCCGCTCCCCGTCCACGACTAGGTCCGGGGTGTACCCGCCCGAGTGCCCGGTGAGAGCCGGGCCGACGGTGCGGGCCACCAGGTCCACCGGTCGGACGTGGTTGGCGTAGCTCTCGTCGGAGACCACGACGTACCCCTGCCGCGAGGAGACCAGGGCCAGGGCGGTCAGGTCACCGCCCAACTCCTCCTCGGTCACCAGCAGGCCGGTGCTGGTTCCCTGCTCGGGGTCGAGGATCTCGATCCCGCCGGCCCGGTCGCCGAAGAAGGCCGAACCGGCCACGGCCAGCTTCTGTCCCAGGGCGTAGAGGGCGATCGGGTTGTCCGCGGCCAGATCGATCCCCTGCACCCCGTCGAGGCTCGGGTCAAGGTCGATCACGGTGTCGGTGGCAATGTCGACCGCGGCGATCAGGCTCCCTCGGCCGGTCCCCAGGAGCCGTTCCGGTCGAGCCGCTGGCAGGCCACGTAGAGCCGCGTGCCGATCAGGGCCATGTCCGACGCCTCGGGGATGCCGTCGGCATCGGCAAAGGGGCTCAGGTCGACCTCGCCCAGGACACTGCCGTTCCGCGGGTCGACCACCAGCAGGCTGGGCATCTCGTACCGGGAGACGTAGGCCTTGCCCGGGCCGGTGAAGACGATGTCCTGGGGATTGCTGCCGTCGCCGGTCGAGAAGTTGCGCCGGGGGGATCGCGGAGCAGCCGGATCGATGACCAGGACATTGTTCTGGGGGGGCCGGTTCAGCACGTAGACCAGGCCGTCGTGATAGCGGGCTACCGCGTCGGAGTTGATGAGGAGAAGGTCGACTTGCGGCGCCAGGGAACCGGGGGCCAGATAGGCCAGACTTCCGGACTCGTAGTCGCTGGTCACCACCAGCAGGCCGGGCTGGGCCCAGGTGGAGGCGACGGCGAAGAGGGTGAGCAGCACGGCGGCGAGCCGCGGCGAAGGCAGACGGGTCACGGCGTATCTCCTCCCTTGGGTTGGGTGTTCAGATCCTGTCGCAGCGACAGGAACCAGGCGCGTCCGGGGAGCGGGTATCCCCACAGGTCCGCGGCCTGGTGGTTGGCTAGATTGCGCACCTCGAGGGACAGCTCGGCACCGGACCAGATCCGCAGACCGATCCCGGCGCCTTGGGTCAGGCGGGCCGCCACCGATCGCAGGTTGGCCCGGTCGAGGTAATGCCGGCTTTCTCGCTCCACCTCATACGAGGCGTGAGCCGGGCCGTGGTCGAGGCGGAGGTGGCCGCCGACCACGTGTTCAGGGGCATTGGGCAGATCCCGTCCCCGGTGGTAGGAGAAGGGCGAGCGGTCGGTGGCCCGCTGGTACACGTACGAGCCGCCCACCCTCACCCCCGGGAAGGGGTGCAGGTGCAGCCGGCTCTCCATCCCGGCGATCCGGGCTCGGCCGATGTTGTACGGCCGCGAGACCCGCTGGGAGTTCTGGATGAAGCGGATCAGGTCGCGGACGACCGACCGGTAGTAGGTCACCTCGAGCAGCTCGACCCGACCGTTGGTGGACGGGTCAGCCTGGAAGGTGAGCCCCAGATCGCCGCTTCTTCCGTGTTCGCTGGTCAGCTCGGTGTTGCCGATCACCGCGCCCCGGTCGCCGAACAGCTCGAAGAAGCTGGGGCCTCGCTGGTACCAGGCCAGATGACCCCGCGCTGACCAGGAGCCGAACAGCCGGCAGCGGGCGCCCAGGTGCCGACCCCACAGGATCTCGAGATGGTCCCGCCGTCTCCGAGCGGCCGCGGGGTTGAGGTCCGGCTCGGAGTACCTACGGTCGTCGTCCACGGTGACCTGGCTTCCCAGGTTGAGCTGCAGGCGATCATCCCCCAGGGGGAGCTGCAGGTCGACCGCGGCGGTGCCGCTGTGCCGGCGGCTGTCGAACAGACGGGTCTCCCGCTCCAGCAGGTCCCGGGGCCGGAAGGTCTCGCGGTGAACCCGGACCGCGGCGGTGAGCAGGGCGGCGCGCGGCAGGAGGAGGTCCAGCTCGGTGCGGAGGCCGACGGTG
>JBAZUN010000186.1:0-10709 GCA_041661365.1 Candidatus Latescibacterota bacterium | reverse complement strand
GGGGGTCGGGGTCGGTGGGCGCGGCGATGAGCCGCATCGGGCCACCGCAGGCAGGGCAGAGGGTCAGGTCTTGGCGGAAGACGCGGGCGAGCAGGCACGCCCAGGACTGGCGCCAGGGCCTGGCCAGTTCGGTGGGGGCGGCGGAGGGGGTGGCCGCCGGGTCGGCGGGGGCGGGGACGATCTGGCCGCGGTCGGCGGCGTGGGGGGCGAGCACGCCGTGATAGCGGATCAGGTGTTGCCGCGGCGGGGGCACCAGGGCGGCCAGCTTCTCCAGCAGCTCGTGGGGAGACAGCAGCAGGTGGGTAGTGCCGTCGGCCCAGGGGGTCTTGAGGGTGAGGCTGAGGGTGTCGGGATCGAGCCAGCGGAGACGGGCGGCGGCCAGGGGCGGCCGCAGGACGTAGCGGCACAGGTGCTCCAGGCGGGTGCGGTCGTGGGCCGGGACGCGGGTGGCGGCGTGGAGGGAGAAGCCGCGGGCGGCGTAGCACAGCGGCGCGGTGCGCTGGCCGTCGGCCGGGTCGGCCAGGCGGCGGCGCAGGCGCTGACCGGCGCGCGGGCCGGTGGCGACGGTACCCTGGACGGCGGCAGCGGTCAGCGCCGCCAGCAGCGGCTGGTCCTGGGCCAGGGGATCGGTGCGGTCCTGGTCGAGCAGGCCGCGGCGCTGGAGCAGGCGGACGAGGCGCTGGGCGGTGCGCTCGACCAGGTGCTGGATGTCGCCCTCGGTGGGCGGGTGGGCGGCCACGAAGGTAGGGACAGTGTCAGGACCGCTCACCCACACGCCGTCGGGCATGAGCACGTGCAGGTGGGGATTGAGGTTGAGGCTGGAGCCGAAGCGCTGGACGAAGGTCACCGCGCCGGTGCGGCCGGCGGGATGGCCCTGGCGGCGGGCCTGGGCCCGGTACCAGCCGGCGACCAGGCGCAGGAAAACGGCCAGCACTGCCCCCAGCAGCGCCCGGTCCCAGGCCAGACGGTAGCGCAGCTCGTAGGGCAGGCTGAGCACCCATTGGCGCACCGGGGCGTGTGGCAGGACGTGGTCCACCAGATGAGCGGCGATGTCGGCCATCCGCCGGCCCAGGCAGGAGGGACAGAAGCCGCGCCTCTTGCAGGAGAAGGCGATCAGGCGGCTCCCGCCGCAGGCGGTGCAGCGCAGCCGCACGAAGCCGTAGGCCAGGATGCCGCACTCCAGGTAGGCGCGCAGCTCCTGCTCGATGTGCCGGGGCAACGGCTGTTCCTGAGCGCGGTGCTGCGCGAGAAAGGTCTCCAAGTGGCCGGCCAGAGCCTGATACAGGGGCTCGCGTTCAGGGGTGCGGCGACGGTACTCGGCGGGGGCAGGGGCACGGACGGCCAGCATGCCCGGCCCTGGTGCAAGGGGCAGGCCAGGATGGCGCCTCCCCGAGCCTAGGACTGCAGGTTTACGGCGCGCTGTAGCGGCGGGGACACAACGCTGAGTGCGGGGCGCTACACGGCAGGAACCCGCTGCACTAGCCGAGCCCCTCACCCGCCAATGGCCTTCGACGCCAGGCAGTCCAAGCAGCCGGGCGTCCTCTCTCCGCGTGGTCTTGATCACCGCGGGCAGGATACAGGGCCGCGCCGGGTGGTCCGGTGGCTCTACGGCCGTCGGCGCCTTGCTGGCTCACCCGAGGCCGGCCGTTATTGATCTGGCGCCGGCGCGTCCATCCAGTGCCGAGGCCATGCTGGCCCACCCTCCCCGCCTTCAAGGCATCCCCTTACCAGGAGCTGCCGCCGTGAACACCGTCTATCTCGAAACCGAACACCAGGAGGTCTTCGCGCCGAATGCCGACCTGACGCGGCCGGTGCCGGTTCACATCCCCAGCGCCCTGGCGCGCCTGGGGTACTACGTCTGCCTGCGCCTACCCCTGGCCCTGGCGGGTCGCGTGCAGCAGGTGCGGGTCCACTGTCAGATCGGCGGTCTGACCCCGGATGACGAGCACCTCGTCCAGGGCGACGGGCTGGAGGACTTGGCCCGGCGAGTCCCCTCCCGTGCGCCAGGGATGGCCTGGGTCTTCCTCTGTCGGGCCTACCTCTCCCGCGGCGAGGGGACCGTGAGCCTGACCGAGCTGCCCGAGGATCTGGCGCGGGCCGATCTGCTGCTGTGCACCTGGCCGCGGTTCCTGCTCAGCGGCCAGGCCGACGACTGGCTGGCTTGCCAGGCCGACCCGCACTGGGCGCGCGGCGGAGTGCCTCTTGGCGGGATCGGCACCGGCAAGGTGGAGCTGTGTCGCGACGGGCGGTTCCGCAACTTCAGCGCCAACAACAATCAGGACATGCCGTTCGAGGAACCCTGCGGCCTGGAGGGGGCGTATCTGGCCGTGGGGACTCATGTCCCCGGCGGGAACCAGGAGCGGGTGCTGGCCACGGCGCCGGTCGACGGGCTGGCACCGGTGCCCGAGCTGCAGGCCGAGGCGGGATTCCCGCGGATGGTGCTGCGCGCCGACCAAGCTCTCCCCGGCCTGGATGCCGAGGTGACGGCCACCGCGCCCCTGGTGCCCCATGACCTGCGCCTTTCCAGCCTGCCCGGATTCCTGCTGCGCTGGCGGCTGTACAACCGCCGCGCCGACGCGATGCGCGCGACCTGCAGACTGGCCTGGCCCAACCTGGTCGGGCACGGCGGCGGCCTGGGCGCGCCCGAGAACCGGATCGGCTACGGGGACGGCTACTACCGGTATTGGGAGCCCCCCGAGGCCCAGACCTGCGAGGAGGTGCGAGACCGAGGCTTTGCCGCGCTGCGCTACCGCAACGCCCCCAGTCCGGTTTGCCCGACGGCCGATGGCTGCCACTACGTGGCGGTGGCCGGCCTTGCGGGCGTGGTGCTGCACCGCGATCCCCGCCGGGGCTGGGTCGGCCGCACCGTGGAGATCCCGGCCGGAGGGATCGCCGAGGTCGAGATGGCCGTGGCCTGGGAGATGCCGCACTGGGTGGACTCGCTGGGGATCGAGCGCGGCCACTACTGGCAGAACCACTGTGCCGATGGCTTGGCCGTGCTGGCGATGCTGTTCGCGCAGGCGGACCGCATCTGGGACGAGACCGGGGCGCTGGGCCGGCTCCTCGCCGATACGGACCTGCCGTCCTGGCTCCGGGCTCGCCTGCAGAACTGCTGCTATCCCCTGGTGACCAACAGCGTGCTCCTGCGCGACGGCCGCTTCAGCGTCAACGAGGGCCCGACCGAGATGGCCGGCTGCTACGGCACCCTCGACCAGCGACTGGCCGCCCACCCGGCCACGCTGCTGTTCTACCCTGAACTCAACCGCCGCGAGCTGCAGGCCTTCGCTGCCTGTCAGTCTCCCGGCGGCGGCGTCAACCACGATCTGGGCGGCGGTCACCTGGAGCGTGGCTCCGCCGAGGTGAGCTGGCCGGACCTGACCTGCGCCTTCGTGCTGCAACTGGCGCGGCATGCCTGGCTCCTTGGCGATGCTGCCTTCGCCGCGGTCCACTGGCCCCATGCCCGCGCTGCCATCCTGCGTCACGCCCGCTGGGCCGAGGCCGGTGGCGGCGTCGCCCAGGTGGGACGCGACGGGGTGGGCACCAGCTATGACGGCTACCACTACGAAGAGACCACGCCCTACCTCGGCACCCTGTGGATCGCCACCCTGCGGGTGGCCGCGGCCTGGGCGGAATGCGCCGGCGACCTGGAGCTGACCCGGGCCGTGGCAGGCTGGGAGCAGGCCGCCCTGGCGCGGCTGGACCAGGACCTTTGGAACGGCCGCTACCTGCGCACCTTCGGCAGCCCGGAGGGCCCGACCAACGACCGCTGTCACGCCGGGATGCTGGCAGGGGAGTTCTTCTGTCGCACCCTGAGCGGCGGCAGCGTCCTGCCGGCCGAGCGGCTGGCTGCCTGCGTCGAGGCGCTGGCCGCGCTCAACGGCAGCGACCGGTTCGCCGTGCCCCCCGACGAGGTCGGCCCGGCGCTGGACGACCCCACGGAGTACGGCTGGCTACCCTATGTCGAGGCCTTCGCCCTCACCGCCCTGGCGCTCAACCGGCACCCCCGGGTCATGGCGATCTGGGAGCGGATGGTGCGGGCCATGGACGGCGACGGCGCCTCGCCGTGCGACACCCGCCTGATGTACCAGCCCGGCACCGGCGACCCGAGCTGGGGCGCCTACTACATGACCGCGCCGGCGAGCTGGCTGGTCTACGAGGCGCTGCTTGACTTCGTCTACCTGCCGGCCGAGCAGGTCCTTCGCCTGCATCCCCAGGTGGAAAGTTGGGTTGCCGTGGTGCACCCGCTGTTCTGGGGACTGGCCAGCCAGCGTGAAGGCCGGATCTCGCTCCGCGCGGTGCGGACCTTCGGCAATCCGTTGCCGGCCGTGGCGCAGCTCGAGGTGCCGGCCGCGACCCACCGCGTGCGAATGGACGGCCGAACGCTGTCCCGAACCGAGACGCGTCCGGCCTACTACCGGGTGGCCCTACTCACCCCGGTGCGGCTGGCCCCAGGAGTAGAACTGGACTGGGTGGTGGAGTAGACGGCGACGCGTAGATCTGCGTACTCGTCGTAGGACTAGGCCCCCAGTCCGGCAGGTCGTGCCCACCACAGTCAGGTTCCTGCCCCCAGTGGACACCCCCCGCTGCCGGCCTATCTTGTGGCTGGTTAGTCAGCGTTGCCTATGGCGGGACACCACCTCCAGATCGGCTGAATCTGGCCTCACGCCGGGATGCGCCCGGTTCGGGCACGACGGCCGGCAGATGGCCGGGGCAGCCGGCAGAAAGCGACCCCCATGAACGTTTTGCCTGAAGAGATGGCCGAGGCCCGGTGTTGGGCTCGGTTGGATGGTCCACCCCCCTTCTCCTTCTTCTACGATGGGCAGCCGTCGGAGTCACTGCTGGCCAGTTGGCCGGTGAAGCGGACCTCGCGCCCGCTCGACCGGCAGCGCACCGAGCACACGATCACCTGGACCGATCCACGGACCGGTCTGGTCGTGGAGCTGGTCGCGATCGCATACGGCGGCTTCCCGGTCGTGGAGTGGACGGTCTTTTTCCGGAACCCCGGGTCAAGACCAACCCCCATCCTCGAATGCATCCAGGCCCTGGACGCCAGACTCGGCGGTGACCATGCGGGCGAGTTCCTGCTGCACCACGCGGTCGGCAGCCCGTGCGCGCCGAACGACTATGCTCCGCTCGAGACGGTCCTGGGCCCGGGCGCCGAGAAGCGGATCGGGGCCGCCGGCGGCCGGCCGACGAACTCCGACCTGTCCTACTTCAACCTGGAAGGTCCCTCGGACCGCGGGGTGATCGTCGTGGTGGGCTGGCCAGGGCAGTGGTCCTCCCTCTGGACCAGGGACGAGGGAGCCGGGGTGCGGGTGCGGGCCGGCCAGGAGTTGACCCATCTCCGGCTCCTTCCCGGCGAGCGGATCCGCACCCCGCTGATCGTGCTGCAGTTCTGGCGCGGTGACTGGATCCGCGGCCAGAACCTGTGGCGCCGCTGGATGCTGGCGCACAACCTGCCCCGTCCGTCCGGACAGTTGCCGCGGCCTGAGCTGTTCGGCTGCAGCTCACACCTCTTCAACGAGATGGTCGACGCCGACGAGGCGAGCCAGCGGCGCTGCATCGACCGGTACCTCGACGAGGGGATCGCCATCGACCGCTGGTGGATGGACGCCGGCTGGTACCCCTGCGCCCCGGTGGGATGGCCCAAGACCGGGACCTGGGAGGTCGACGCGAAGCGGTTCCCCAACGGACTCAGGGCCATCTCCGACCACGCCCACGGCCGGGGCGTCAAGACCATCCTCTGGTTCGAGCCCGAGCGGGTGCACCCGGACACCTGGCTGACCAACAACCACCCCGAGTGGGTGCACGGCGGCACGGCCGGCGGCTTGCTCGATCTGGGCAATTTACCGGCGCGGGAGTGGCTGACCGACCACGTCGACCAACTGCTGACCGAGCAGGGGATCGATCTCTACCGTCAGGACTTCAACATGGACCCGCTGGAGTACTGGCGCGCGGCCGATGCTCCGGACCGGCAGGGGATCACCGAGATCCGCCACGTCGAGGGGTACCTGGCCTACTGGGACGAGCTGCGCCGCCGGCACCCGGACCTGCTCATCGACTCGTGCGCCTCGGGCGGCCGGCGCAACGACCTGGAGACCATGCGACGCTCGGTTCCCCTGTGGCGGACCGACTGGCGGTGCGAGCCGGTCGGCACCCAGGGGTGCGGGTACGGGATCAGCCTCTGGATCCCCCTGTCGGGGACCGGCGCGGCCGAGGTCGATCCTTATGTCTTTCGCAGCAACATGGCGCCGTTCACCAACTGCTTATTCGACGTCCGCGACGCGGGTCTCGACTACGACCTGCTGCGCCGGCTCGTCGCTCAATGGCGCCGGGTCGCCGACTGCTACCTTGGCGACTTCTACCCGCTCACCCCCCACACCCTCAGCCGCGAAGCGTGGATCGCCTGGCAGTTCCACCGACCGGAGACGGGCGAGGGGATGGTGCAGGCCTTCCGGCGCGATCAATCCGTTTACGAGGTGGCCCGTCTGCGGCTGCGCGGCCTCGATCCCTCGGCCGGATACGAGGTGGTGGACCTGGACAGCGGGCAGACAGAGTACCACTCCGGCGCGCTGCTGATGGAGCAGGGGCTGCCGGTCGCCATTAAAGATCTGCCCGGGTCGGCGCTGCTCAGCTATCGCCAGTTGCCGGTCACCGGCAATGCCCCGACCGAGTGACGTCGGCTATTCTCCCACTCCCCGGCGACGCCGGCCGATCCGGCTTCGCCGAACGTGAAAGAGGTATTCCCTTGACCGCACGCGATCCCTGGGCAGACCAGGCCCCGCCCTTCTCCTTCGACTACGGCGGCCAACCAGCGGCCGCGCAGATCCCGCACTGGCATCCGGAGGAGACCGTCCAGACCAGCGCCGGCGGCCGGACCACGCACCGGCGGTACATCGATCCGGCCACCGGTCTGACCGTGACCGCTCATCGGCGGACCTTCGACGCCTTCCCGGCCGTGGACTGGATACTGGAGTTTGAGAACACCGGCACCGCGGACACGCCGATCCTCGAGCACCTGCTCCCGCTCGACCTGACCCGACCCCACGGTCGGGACGAGCAGGTGATCCTGCATCGGGCCAAGGGGAGCGAGTGCGTCATGGACGACTTCCTGCCGGTCGACGAGGTGGTGCGTCCCGGCAGGACGCTCTGCCTGGCCCCGAACCAGGGTCGATCCTCAGACGGGGTCCTCCCCTTCATGAACCTGCATTGGCCCGGTGGTGGTCTGGTGCTGGCCATCGGCTGGTCCGGCCAGTGGGCCGCGACCTTCGCGCGGGACGAACAGTCCTTGCGGCTGTCGGCGGGGATGGAACACTGCCGACTCTACCTGAAGCCGGGAGAGCGGATCCGCACCCCGCGGATCCTCCTGATAAGCTGGGACGGCGACGACCCGATCCTCGGCAACAACCTGCTGCGGCGGCTCCTGCTCGCCCACTACTGCCCCAGGATCGACGGCGAGCTGGTGATCCCGCCGGTGGCTCATATGACCATGTCCACCTACCACCGGACCCAGGTGGTGACCCCGGCCGGCGAGCTGCAGGCCCTGACCCGCATCGCCGACCTGGGCGGCGAGGCCTACTGGGTCGACGCCTGCTGGTACGGCTCCGGAGGGAGGTGGTGGGAAGAGGTGGGGAACTGGATCGTGCGTCGCGACCAGTTCCCGGACGGGCTCGGCTTCATCGGCGAGGCGGCCCACGCCCGCGGCATGAAGTTCGTCCTCTGGTTCGAGCCCGAGCGGGTGCGACGGAATACGCCGATCGACCGCGAGCACCCGGAGTTCCTCCTCCGTTCGCCGCACGACCCGGACAACGCGCTCCTCAATCTGGGACTGCCCGAGGCGCGGGCCTACATCACCGACGCGGTCTCGCGGATCATCGCCGCCTCCGGGGTGGACATCTACCGACAGGACTTCAACTTCCCACCGCTGCCGTTCTGGCGGGCCGCCGATGCGCCTGACCGGGAGGGGATGAGCGAGATCAGGCACATCGAGGGGCTCTACGCCCTGTGGGACGAGCTCCGCCGACGCCATCCGGGACTGGCCATCGACAACTGCTCCAGCGGCGGCCGGAGGATCGACCTGGAGACGGTCTCCCGCTCCTTCCCGCTCTGGCGAAGCGACTTCTCCGACGTGGGCGGACCGGAGCACGGCCGCGGCCTGCAGTTGGGGGATCAATCCCAGACCGCGGGGCTGTCGCGCTGGGTCCCCCTGCACACCGCCTCGGTCTGGTCGTTCAGCCCGTACGACTTCCGCAGCGCCATGGCGACCGGGGTGGTCCTCTACTGCGACATCCGGGTCGACGGCTTCCCAGCGGAGGAGGCTAGGCGGGCGATCGCCGAGCTGAAGCGGCTGCGGCCGTTCTACCTGGGCGACTTCTATCCGCTGGTGCCGCTGACCATGGCGGCCCACGACTGGTGCGCCTACCAGTACCACCGGCCCGAGGAGGGGGACGGGTTCGCGATTTTCTTGAGGCGACACGACAGCCCTTTCACCACCATGGAGGTCGCCCTGCGGGGGATCGATCCAGCGGCCGAGTACGAGATCGGCGCCACCGAGACCTTTGACGAGCCGGAGCGGGAGCGGGTCCCCGGCGCGGAGCTGACCCACCTGCTGGCCGAGATCAACCAGCGGCCGGGCTCCCTCCTCTTCCAGTACCGCCGCGTCCGCTGAAGCCCGACGTCGGCCGGCGCGGGACCGGCAGATACCGCATACGCTGAAGGAGCGACATGGGAGCTAAGAGCCTGTCGGAGAACCTGCTTTGGTCAGCAAGGCTGCAACCTGGTGGCCGCCAGCAAGGCGCGCGAACGGCGCCGCATCGAGGGGAGATGCGGCAAGAGAGCGGAACGCAGGTGGCGGACATCAGGGGCGGCCGCAGCCCGAATGGGGTTCGCCGACAGGCTCCTAAACACCGCCTGAACCGCGAGCAGATCGTCTACGCCCTGGACCGGCACCATCCCCCGGCCCTGGAGATCGATCCAGGGGACGAGGTCGTGCTGGAGACCTGGGACGCCCGTACCGGCACCATCCGGGAGGACCGCGACCTGCTCGACCACGCCCATCCCCTGGGGACCAACCCGGCCACCGGACCGATCCGGGTGCGGGAGGCCGAGCCCGGCGACGTGCTGGTGGTGGACGTCCTGCGGATCGACCTTGCCGACAGCGGGTTCATCGCGGTCAAGGCAGGGCAGGGACTGCTGGCCCACCTGGCGCCGGAGTACGCCACCCGGATCCTGCCGGTGCACGACGGGGCGGCCTGGTTCGGCGACCGCCTGCGGCTGCCGCTCCGGCCGATGGTGGGGGTGGTCGGCACCACGCCGGCCGGTCAGGCGGTGAGCACGGGTGATCCCGGGCCGCACGGCGGGAACATGGACAACCGTCTGCTGACCGCCGGAGCCCGGGTCTACCTGCCGGTGCTGGTCGAGGGAGCCCTGCTGGGTCTGGGGGACGTGCACGGGGTCATGGGGGACGGGGAGATCAGCTTCCTCGGCCTGGAGATCTGTGCCACGGTGACGGTCCAGGTCGACCTGGTGAAGCAGGGCGGGCTGCCGGGGTTCCGGGGACGAGCGCTGATCGAGACCCCGGAGAGCTGGGTCACCACGGCAGAGCACCTCGACATGGTCCAGGCCGCGCGGCTGGCCGCCGAGGAGATGGCGGCCCTGATGCAGACACGGCTGGGCCTGTCCTTTACCGAGGCGTACATGCTGATGAGCGCCGTGGTCGACGTGCAGCTCTGCCAGTGCTGCCAGCCCGGGGTTTTCCCGGTGACCACCCGGGCCGTGATCAGCAAGGAGATCATGCCCTGACCGGCGACCGGGCCGGCGCGAGCCTGACTCCTCTTTCATCACGACGCAAACCGTCGCTGGCCCGGTCCCTGGACCGGCCCTATGTTCATCGAAACTCGACCGTCCACCCGCGAGGTTCCCGCTGCAGGGCTCCGGGTCGGTCTTCCGCTGCCACCGCCGCGCCACCGCGACAGGATCCCGCATGCAGATCGACCGCCTGCTCTTCTCGCCCCCCACTGACCGGCTCCTCGCCTGGCACCTCCGCCTGACCCTGCAGGTCCCCCTGCCGTCCCGGGTTCGCGGCGTGGAGGTGGACGGCACGGCAATCGACGACTGGGTCCTGCTGCAGGACGACCGCGTCGTGCCGCCGGTCCCCGGCGCCAGTCGGCACGGGGTGCGCAAGCCGGCGTTGCACGTCTCGTCGGCCTCGGCCGGGGGGGAGTTCGTCGCTGGACGCGGGACACCTGAGCTGGCGGTGTTCTATCCGTGGCAGGCCGGCAGCCGGTACCAGGTCCGCCTGGAGGTCGAGGACACGGCCGGCGAACGGATCTGGATCGAGGCGACGGCCGAGGCGCCCGAAAGCGGCGCCTTCCCCTTTGCCGGCTGGCGGCACCAGCGTCTGCTGCGCCTGCGCGAGCCGGTCGGACTGGCACGACAACGCGAGCCGGTCGAGGTCATGCTCTCGGCCTACGGGGACGAGTGCGGCGACTGGGCCGGCGAGCTGCGCCTCGGACTCTACGACGTCCAACGAGGCGTGATCGAGCCGGTGCCCTTCCAGGTCGTTCGTCAGGCCCAGGCCAATCACACGGCCACCAACCGGCGCGAGCTGTGCACCACGGCCTGGGTCGTCGCCTTCGTCGACCTGGCGGCCGGCGGCGAGACCGTCCTCCTCTGCGCCTGGGGTCGACCGAAGGCCACGCCGGTCGATC
>JBAZUN010000185.1:0-10812 GCA_041661365.1 Candidatus Latescibacterota bacterium | reverse complement strand
CCGGTCCGCCGCCCACGGTCAGGGTACCGTCGGCCTGATCGACCGCCGCTCCCATGGCGGTCAGGTATCCCAACAGCGGCGGCAGCCGCTCTGCCGCGGGCAGGGGCGCCAGCCGCGTGGCAAAGGACTGTCCCGCGAGCAGGGCGACCAGGAGCAGCCCGGCCTCGCCGGCCGGTCCCAGATCGAGCGGCTCCGACGGCGGCTCGAAACCGCGCACCCCATGACCGGCGACCACCACCTCCCGGCCGCGACGCTCGGCCGTCACCCCGAGCCGGCCGAGGACGGCGATCAGGCCGTCGACCGCCGGCGGTGCGTTGAGCACCCGGCCCTCACCCTCGGCCAGGGTCGCCAGGACCACGGCCTGGACCGCGGCCCCGACCTCGCCGGGGACCCGCACCTCGCCGACCACCTTGCGGGCCGGTCGGACCACCTGCTCCATGGCCGCGTCCCGTCCGGGGTCAGGGCCGCCGGGCCACGTGGCCCAGACGGTTGAGGATGGCCATGGCCCGGTCGGCCGCCGATTCGCTGTCGAACCCCAGGCGGATCGTCCCCCCTTCCCCCTCGCGCACCTTCATGATCTCGATGTCGCTGATGTTGATCCCCTCCCCGCCCAGGGCCCCGGCGATCTCGGCGATCACCCCGGGCCGGTCCTCGGCCAGGACCAGCAGCTCGAACAGCCGGTGGATGAACCCCTTGGAATCCCGCGGCAGGGCGTCGCGGATCCGGTTGGCAAAGGCGAAGTCGTCGCCCAGATCGGCCTCGCCCAGCCGGCCGCGCACCTGCTGCAGGACCGCGATGTACCGGTCGATCATCCCGCCGATCTGGTCGGCGTTGGTGTGACAGATGTCCTCCCACACCGGGGAGAAACGACTGGAGGCGATGCGGGTCAGGTCGCGGAACCCTCCGGCGGCCAGGGCCAGGAAGTACCCGTTCTCCCGGTTCAGCTCGCCGGCCATGCGGACCAGCGAGGTGGCCATCATCTGCGGCAGGTGGCTGACGGCCGCCACCACCTGGTCGTGCACCTCGACCGACAGCTCCAGCACCTTGGCGCCCAAGCCCTGCAGCAGGGCGACGAAGGCGCTGTACCGAACGGCCGGAACCCCGGCGCCGGGGACCAGGATGTAGATGGCGTTCTGGAAGAGGAACGGGTCCGCGGCCGTCACTCCCGCCTTTTCCGAGCCGGCCATCGGGTGCCCGCCGACGAAGAACTGCCCCTCGTCCAGCGCGGCAACGGCCTGGGCCATGATCCGTCGCTTGGTGCTCCCCACGTCGGTGATCAGGGTCCCCGGACCGGCACAACGGCCGACCGGCTCGAGCAGCTCCAGGATGCTGCGGATCGGGGTGCACAGGAAGACCAGGTCGGCCGGGGCCACGGCCCGCTCGAGCTCCGGGTAGTCCCACCCCTCGTCGATCGCCCCCAAGGACAGGGCCTGCTCGATCGTGGCCGGTCGGCTGATCCCGGCGATCCGGCCGGTGAAGCCGGCGCGCTTGAGCGCCAGCCCGAGCGAGCCGCCGATCAGCCCGACGCCGATCAGGGCCACGCGGGAGAAGGCCGGCACGGCGCCGGCTCGGTCAGCGGGTTCCGGCGCCGGCGGCAAGGTCATCGTCCTGCTCCTCGGGGCCGCGAGCCTGGGCCATCAGGCGCCGCGACTCGGCGATGATCGTGCTGAAGATCAGGGTCAGCCCCTCCTGACTCAGCGGGCCCTCGTTGTACCCCTTCAGCCGCTCGAGGATCCGCATCTCGCGCTGGGCGTCCATGACCTGCTGCCCCTGCTCCAGCTTGATCTGGTTGATCTCCAGGGCGTACTTCAGGCGCCGGTTGAGCAGCTCGAGGATGATGTCGTCGATGCTGTCGATGCGCGCGCGAAAGGTGCTCAGGTCGATCTGCATGGGCTGGCCTCAGCGGATGCCCATGGCCCGGCGCACCCGGGTCATGGTGTCGTCGACGATCGGACGCAGTCGCGCCACGTTCTCCTTCAGCAGTCCGTCGATGTAGGACGGATCGGCGGTGATCTGGCGATAGCGCTGCTGCAGCGGCTCCAGCGCCGCCACCACGACCTCGGCCACCTCCTTCTTGAGGTCGCCGTACCCCTTGCCGGCGAAGTGCGCCTCGATCTGCTGCCGCGTCTGGTCCGTCAGCGCCTGGTAGATGGTCAGCAGGTTCATCACCCCGGGCCGCTGCGGATCGAAGGTAATCTCCCGCCCCGAGTCCGTCACCGCGCGCATGATGGCCCTGCGGATCTGGGCCGGCTCGTCCAGCAGGCGGACGGCGTGGCCCTGGGCACTGGTGGACTTGGACATCTTTTTCGTCGGGTCATCCAGCCCCATGACGCGCGCTCCCACCTCGCGGATCCACGGCTCGGGCACGGTGAAGACCTCGCCGAATAAGCGGTTGAAGCGGCCGGCCACGTCCCGGGCCAGCTCCACGTGCTGCTTCTGGTCCTCCCCTACCGGAACCCCATCGGTTTGATAAAGCAAAATGTCCGCGGCCATCAGCACCGGGTAGGTGAATAGCCCGGCGCTGACGCGCTCACCCCGGCCCTCGGATTTCTCCTTGAACTGGGTCATCCGCTCCAGCCAGCCCATCGGGGTGACGCAGTTGAGCAGCCAGGCCAGCTCGGTGTGCTCGGGAACGTGGGACTGCACGAAGAGGGTGCAGTGCTGCGGATCCAGTCCGGCGGCCAGATAGAGCCCGATGAGCTGACGGGTGCTGCGTCGCAGCTCCTCGGGGTCGTAGTCCACGGTGATGGCGTGCTGGTCGACGACGCAGAAGATGTTGTCGTACCGGCCCTGGTCCTGGACCCAGTTGCGGATCGAGCCGAGGTAGTTGCCGATGTGCAGCCCGCCCGAAGGCTGGATCCCGGAGAATACCCGCTTGCCCGTCTTGGTCAGCCCTGCCATCTCGCTCCTCGGAAAGGTTCAGCGTCCCAGCAGCTCGCGCGTCTTGGCGGCGACGTCCGGGGCACGCATCAGGGCCTCGCCGACCAGGACGGCATCGACCCCGGCGTCGGCGAGCCGCTCCACGTCGGCGCGAGTCTCGATGCCGCTCTCGCTCACCTTGGTTACCGAGGCCGGGAGCCGCTCGACCAGCGCGAAGGTGGTGTCCAGCGAGGTGTGGAAGGTCTTCAGGTCGCGGTTGTTGATGCCGACCAGGACGGCGCCGGAGCCCAGGGCCCGGTCGACCTCGGCGTCGTCGTGCACCTCGACCAGGGCCGCCATCCCCAGCTCGCCGGCCTGGCCCGCCAGGTCCGCGAGTTGGGAACCGTCGGCGAGCGCGACGATGAGGAGCACCGCGTCGGCACCGATGCAGCGCGCCTCGTGAACCTGGTACTCGTCGACGATGAAGTCCTTGCGCAGCACCGGCAGGCCCGCCACCCGCCGGGCCGCCTGCAGGTAGGCGTTGCTTCCCTGAAAATAAGCCTCGTCGGTCAGTACCGAAAGCGCCCTGGCCCCGGCCTCGGCATAGGCGGCCGCGATCCGCTCTGGATCGAAGTCGGCCCGGATGACGCCCTTGGACGGCGAAGCCTTCTTCACCTCGGCGATCAGGGAGATCCCGTCGGCGCGCAGGGCGCCGAGGAAGTCAGCGGCCGGCTCGGCGTCCCGGGCCGCGGAGCGCACCTCGGCCAGGCTCCGGTGCCTTTTCGCCGCGGCCACGACCTCCCGTTTATATGCCGCGATCTCCTGGAGGATGTCGGCCATGGCGGTCAGCCCTGGCTCGCCCGGCGGAGCTGCTGCAGGGCATGTAACGCCGCCCCCGAGTCGACCGATTCGCGCGCCCGCTCCAACCCCTCGGCCAGGGTATCGGCCCGGCCGCCTGCCACGACGGCGGCGGCGGCGTTGAGCAGCACGACCTCGCGCCGCGGTCCGGGCTCGCCCTCGAGCACCGCGGTCAGGATCGCGGCGTTCTCCTCCGGCGTGCCCCCCTTGAGCGACTCTCCCGGGGCGATGGCCAGCCCGAACTCCCGGGGCTCGACGGTACCCGTGGTGACCTTCCCGTCGCGCAGGACGCTGATCCGCGTCGGCCCGGTGACGGTGATCTCGTCGAGCCCGTCGCTGCCGTGGACCACGAAGGCCCGCTCGGTCCCCAGCTCGCGCAGCACCCCGGCCAGGGTGTCGGTCAATCCGGCGGCGTACACCCCCACGAGCTGACGCCGGGCACCGGCGGGGTTGGTCAGCGGCCCCAGCACGTTGAAGACGGTGCGGGTGCCGATCTCCCGCCGCGGTCCGACGGCGTGCTTCATGGCGCCGTGCAGCAGGGGCGCGAAGAGGAACCCGATCCCGACCTCGTCGAGGCAGCGGCCCACGACCTCGGGCGAGGCCTCGGTGTTCACCCCGAGGGCCTGCAGCACGTCGGCCGAGCCACAGCGGCTCGACATGGCCCGGTTCCCGTGCTTGGCCACGCACAGCCCCGCGCCGGCCGCCACGAAGGCCACGGTGGTCGAGATGTTGAAGGTTCCCGAGCCGTCGCCGCCGGTGCCGCAGGTGTCGACCACGTCGCTGCGCCTCGTCCTCACCCGGGTGGCCTTCTCCCGCATCACCTCGGCGCAGCCGGCGATCTCCGCCACGGTCTCGCCCTTGCAGCGGAGGGCCACCAGGAAGGCGCCGATCTGGGCCGGGGTGGCCTCGCCGCTCATGATCTGGTCCATGACCTCGCGGGCCTCCTGCCGCCCCAGGTCGCGGCCGTCGATCAGGGATTGGATGGCTTGCTGGATGGTCATCTCGCGATCTCCTTGGGATCGGTTTCCTCGGCTTTGTCGGGAGCGTCGGCCCGGGTCAGCCGGCCCACGGCCTGGGCGATCAGGCGCAGCCCCAGGTCATCCTTGAGGGTCAGGATCGACTCCGGGTGGAACTGGACCGCGGCCACGGGCAGGTCCCGGTGCTCCACCGCCATGACCACCCCGTCCTCGGTCGTGGCCAGCACCTCGAGGCAGTCGGGGAGACGCTCGGGCAGGGCGTAGAGCGAGTGGTACCGGCCGGCCGTGAAGGTCTCGGGGAAGCCGGCGAACAGGCCCTCCGGTCGGCAGCGGATCATCGAGCTGCGGCCGTGCACCGGGGTGTCGAGCACCCCCAGCTCGCCGCCGAAGGCCTCGACGATCCCCTGGAGCCCCAGGCAGACCCCGAAGACCGGCAGCCCCAGCCCGACGCATCGCTGGACCAGCTCGGGAACCCCGAAGTCGCGCGGGGTTCCCGGCCCGGGGGAGATGAAGACCAGGTCGGGGGCGATCTCCTCGAGCAGGCGGTCGGGGAAGCCGGCCCGCACGGTCACCACCTCGGCCCCGGTCTGCCGCACGTAGTCGCCCAGGTTGTGGACGAAGGAATCCCGGTGGTCGACGAACAGCACCCGCCGACCGCGACCGGTGGCGGGCCGGGCCGGCCGCGCCGGGTCGCCGGTCGGTTGACCGAGCACGGCGCGGACAAAGGCCTCGGCCTTGGTCCGGGTCTCCAGCTCCTCGGCCTCGGGATCCGAGTCGAACAGCAGGGTCGCCCCGGCCCGGACCGCGGCCGTGCCCCCTTCGAGGTGGACGGTGCGGATGGTGATCCCGGTGTTCAGCTCGCCGTTGAACAGCACCATCCCGACGCATCCCCCGTACCAGCCGCGGGCCGAGTTCTCCAGCTCCTCGATCCGCTGCACCGCGGCCGGCTTGGGAGCACCGGTCAGGGTGCAGGCCCACAAGTGCGAGAGGAGGGCGTCGAACCCGTCGCAGTCGTCGCGCAGCTCGCCGACCACGTGGTCGACGGTGTGGATCAGTCGCGAGTAGATCTCGATCAGCCGGCGGCCCACCACCCGCACCGATCCCGCCTTGCAGACCCGGGCCTTGTCGTTGCGGTCCACGTCGGTGCACATGGTCAGCTCGGCCAGGTCCTTCTCCGAGTTCAGCAGCTCGAGGATCCGGTCGGCGTCCTCCAGCGGGGTCGCGCCCCGGCGGATGGTCCCCGAGATCGGGCAGGTCTCCACGGTCCGTCCCTCGACCCGCACGAACATCTCCGGGGAGGCCCCGATCAGTTGTTCGTCGCCCAGGTTGATGAGGAACTCGTACGGGCTGGGATTGGTCTTCCGGATCCGCTCGAACAGCTCGCGCGGACTGCCGGCGTACCCGGCCCGCAACACCTGACTGAGGACCACCTCGAAGAAGTCGCCGCGCCGGGTGCCGGCGATGATCTCCCTGACCTTGTCGGCGTATTCCCCCGGCGCGTGGTCGCTGACGAGCGGCGAAGACTCCCCCCGCGCCGGGGTCAGGGCATCACCGCCGCGCAGCAGGTCGACGGTGGACAAGCCGCTGCCGCTGAAGTCGTACCGGTAGCGGATGCTCTGCTCCTTGCGGTGGTCGACGATCATCAGCTCGTCGGGCAGAAACAGATGGAGATCGGGCCGGTCTCCCCGCGGATGCCGCAGCCGGATCGGCTCGAACTGGAAGACCAGATCGTACCCGAAGGCGCCGTAGAAGCCCAGGTGCGGGTCCCGGTCGGTGTGCATCTGCCGCACCACCGCCCGCAGCACGCTGAAGATCGTCGGCTGTTTGCTGCGCTCCTCCTCGGCGAAGTGCGCCGGCATCGGCCGCACCGTCCCGCGCACCTCGTCCCCGTGATCCTCCAGCTCGGCGAGCTGCTCCTCGCCCTCGAGCCCCAGCCGCAGAAGGTGCACCAGGGGGCGACCCCGCTCGTTCAGGGCGCGCAGGACGAACCGGCGACCGTGGCCGACCAGCTCGACGGGCGGGTCGACGAAGCCGATGTCCCAGCGGCTGTACCGGCCCGGGTACTCGTACCCGCTGGCGAAGACCGCGCCCCGGTGGGTGTCGATCCGGTCCAGAACCCCGGCCAGCGGCTCCTCTGGAGGCAACACCTGGATGGTGCGGAAGACGTCGACCCCGCCTCCGGTCTTGAAGATTTCGGCCCTCAGCTCCTGGGCGCTCTTCCGAACCATGCTGTCTCCTCCCCCGCGACAATAGAAAAACCGCGAACGCTGGCTGCGTCCGCGGTTTTCGTGCCGAATGGCGTGTGGCTTGGTTACCAGTCAGACCGTTGGACGCACCTTCCCCCATCTCCGGGATTTCGCCAGGAGCGCCGCCAGTACCACCTGCGGCAGCGGGAGGAGAAGAGGTCCATCTACCTTCGTCGCATTGGTCGAATGTGGAGCCAAATCCACTGACGAGGGGGTAACTTAACGGTCTCGGGAAGCACTGTCAAGCTACTTCTCGTCATCGTCGCCGGACCGGTCATTCCTCCCCGACCTGGGTGACCTCGATCACGAGATCCTCGCGGTTGGCGATGCGGTCGACGCGGCCGTCCATGATCCAGACCACGCGGTCCGACACGCTGAGCATCTTGTGGTCGTGGGTGGCCGAGATGACGGTGACCCCGGAGGCGCGGTTCATCTCCTTGAGCAGCTCGATGATCTCGGTGCCGGTGCGCAGGTCGAGGTTGGCGGTGGGCTCGTCGGCCAGCACCACGGCCGGATCGTTGGCCAGGGCCCGGGCCACGGCCACGCGCTGCTGCTGGCCGCCGGACAGCTCGTACGGCTTGTGGGAGTGGCGCTCTTGCAGGCCGACCTTCTTCAGCAGCCCCATCCCCTTGTCCCGGGCGTCGTCGCTGCTCAGCCCGGCGAAGACCATCGGCAGGGTGACGTTCTCCAGGGCGGTCATCACCGGGATGAGGTTGAAGGACTGGAAGATGTAGCCGATCTTGCGGCACCGCAGCCAGGCCAGCTCGTACGCGTCGAGCTGGGCCACGTCGACCTCGTCGATGTAGACCTTCCCCGAGCCGGAGGGGCCCATGATCGAGAGGTACTCGCCGGCGTAGATCTCGACGTCGACCCCGCGCAGGGCATGGACCTCCATCCCGCCCATCAGGTAGATCTTCTTCACCCGCTGGGTCCGCACCACGGTGCGGCGTTCCTCGTCCGGTGCGGCGACGGCGGTCTGGGCCGCCTGCCCCTGCTGCTCGCTCATGGAGAAGGATCTCCTCGCTCTCGTGGATCCCCGCGGGTCCTCAGGTGTCGGACCGCATGGCCTCGACCGGTTCCATCTTGGCGGCCCGGTACGCCGGCAGCATGGCCCCCACCAGCGACAGCAGGGTGCCGACCACCATGGCCGCCACCGCCGAGCGCAGGATCCCGGTCGTGGGGAAGTAGGTGAAGACGAAGCCGCCGTAGTCCACCAGGGCCAGGACCAGCGTCAGGAGGAAGCCGATGATGATCCCGAACAGGGTCCCGGCGCTCCCCTGGAAGGTCGACTCGAGCAGGAAGAGCTTGACGATGAAGGAGTCGAGGGCGCCGAGGCACTTCATCGTGCCGATCTCGCGGAACCGCTCGGTGACCGACATCAGCATGGCGTTGGCGATCCCCACGACGCAGACCAGCAGGGACAGGCTGATCAGCCAGGTCTGCTTGGACTGCTCCTCGGCCATACGGGCGCGCGATTCCTCCGAGACCTCGCCGGTTTCCCCGATCCCGGTCTCGATCCCCTTCTTCTGCAGCAGCAGGTTCACCTCGCTCTTGTTGCTCTGGCGCAGGCTCTTGACCACCTCGTTGTTGCTCCAGACCGACATCAGGAAGGCGATCGCCAGGATGACGCCGCTGGTGGTGATCAGCGACCGGCCGAAGCGGATCTTCAGGCTCCGCAGGCTGATCTCGACGGCCTTGCTGAGGGGGAGCACGATCTCCCGGCCGCCGGCCAGGTGTGTCTGGGACATGGGCCTCTACCTCCGTGACGCCTGCTCGATACCGACCATCACGATACGCACAGATCGGGCCGGCATCAACGCCCGGCCCGCGCCGCCTGCAGCTCGTCGGCCCGGTCGAACAGGGCCGCCGCCTGCTGCACCTGGGGATCGGCCCGCAGGTGGACCCGGTAGGCCGACTGGTCGTCCCACAGCACCCGGGCCAGGCCCGACTTCAGCTCGGTGCGCAGGAAGTCGCGATGCGCCGGCAGGGACTCCCCTGCCGCGACCACGTCCCGCTCGACGAGGTACCGGTCAAGGGCGGCCAGCAGACTGTCCGGCACCTCGTACCGGGCGGCGTACGACTCGAACCCCCCGGTCCAGACCTGGCCGGTCCCGACGACCCGGCTGCTGAAGTCGGCCAGGGCGCCGCTGGCAAAGACCTCGTGCTCGAACTCGGTGTACGACGGCTCGGGGAGCACCACGTCCGGGGTGATCCCCCCGGCCGCGTAGACCGGCCGGCCCAGGGCGGTGCGGAAGACGGCACCGGCCGACCGCAGGCTGTCCACCGAGTTCGGGTCGAAGTCGTCCACCCCTTCCTGGATGTAGGCCTGCAGGTCCTCGGTGAAGGGCCGCTGGATCAGCCGGCCCACCGGGGTGTAGTACCGGGCGACCGTGAGCAGCAGCAGGCCGCCGTTGCTGGCCAGGGGGAACTGCTCCTGCACCAGCCCCTTGCCGAAGCTGGTCTGGCCGACCACCAGGCCGCGGTCGTGGTCCTGCACCGCTCCCGCCACGATCTCCGAGGCGCTGGCGCTGCCGTGGTCGATGAGCACGACCAGGGAGAGCGGCGGTCGCTCCAGCGGCCGGCCGGCTTGGTACTCCTGCCGGGAGTCGGCCGTCCGACCCTGGGTGTAGACGACCAGCTCGCCGGCGTCGAGGAAATACTCGGCGACCTCGACGGCCTGGTTGAGCAGTCCGCCGCCGTTCCCGCGCAGGTCGAGGAGGAGCCTCCCGACCCCCTGAGCCCGCAGGTGCGCCAGGTCCTCGCCCAGCTCCTTGCCGGTGGTCTCGGCAAAGCGCGCGATCCGCAGGTAACCGACGCCGGGCTCCAGGACGAAGGCGTAGGGGATGCTGCGCACCTCGATCCGCTCGCGCCGGATCGCCGCCTCGAACGGCTCGCTCCGGCCCGGACGGACCACGGTCACCCGGACCGTCGAGCCCTTGGGACCCCGGAGCTTCTTCATCACCTGCTCGTTGGTGATGCCGTCGGTCGACACCCCCTCGATCTCGACGATCTCGTCGCCGGCCCGGAGCTTGCCGTCAGAGGGGGAGCCGACGATGGGGGAGATCACCATCAACCGGCCCTGGCGGATCTCGAAGTAGATCCCGATCCCCTCGAAATCGCCGCGGAACCGCTCGACCAGGTCCTCGCGTTCATTGGGATCGAGGTACGAGGAGTGGGGATCGAGCGCCGAGAGCATCCCGGCAACCATCCCCCGGGCCAGGGTATCGGCCCCGACCTCGTCGACGTACCGCTGGCTGACCTGCTGGAAGACCTCGCCTAGCAGGGCGATCTGGCCGCGGTTGTCCAGGCGGGGCGGCGAGGGTTCGGCCACCCCGAGCTCGGCCATCTCCAGGGGACTGATGTAGAGGTTCTCGCCCTCGGGAAGGCTGGCGGCCAGACCGTCGACCGCGCCGTCGATGACCCGCAGGCTGTCGACCTCCTCGACGTAGTCCTGGTGGATGCGGTCGCGGACCTCGAAGACCAGCTTGAGACTGGCGCGGGTGCCGGTGGAGCCGCCCTGGCGGAGACCGAGTACCGAGAGGGTTCCAAGGCCGACCAGGGCCAGGGCCAGCCAGTGCTTCCTGTTCATCCGCGCTCCGCGGGCAGTCGGTCCGGACCGGCCGAATCAGGGGCCGCGGCCGGCCTCGGTCCTCCGGTGGCCGGTCGCCAAAGGGGAGAAACATCGGCGAAAGCCGGGCCGCGATCAAGCCGCGGAAGCCGGTCGGCCGACCGATAGCGATTACTACGGTCGCAGGGTCAGCTCGATGAGCGGCGGCTCGCGCGGAGGCCACGACTCGGGCGGCGGGACCTCTCCGGCAAAGGAGGCCGGCAGCATCCCCAGCCGCGGGCTCCGACGGCCCCAGCGCCGGCCG
>JBAZUN010000184.1:0-10830 GCA_041661365.1 Candidatus Latescibacterota bacterium | reverse complement strand
CGGCCGATGACCCACTGACGGTCCAGCCCGCTGGCCGAAGGGAGACTGCCATGACTTCGCTGATCACCCCCGTTCCCATGGGGCGACCGACGTTCCTGGACATGCCGCGCTGCGCGGACCTGGGCGCCCTGGCCGCCGACGTCGCCGTCATCGGCGTCCCCTTCAGCGCGCCGTACGGCATGGCGGCGTCCACCTCCCCTTCCAGCAGCGCGCCCGGCCTGGTCCGCGAGCAGTCGCTGCGCATGGTCTCGTCACTCGACCACTACAACTTCGAGCACGGCGGCACCATCTGGGCCGGACGCCGGGTGACCGTCGCCGACTGCGGCGACGTAGCCATGCAGCCGGGCCGGTTCGACGAGAACCGCGCCGCGACCACCGCCGCGATCGCGGCGATCCTGGGGTGCGGGGCGCTACCGATCGTGCTGGGCGGCGACCATGCGATCACGGCTGCGGTGCTTGAGGCGTACCGCGCGCTGTCCCCCATCCGCGTGGTGCAGATTGACGCCCATCTGGACTGGCGGGACGAGCGGGGCGGGGTGCGCCACGGGCAGAGCAGCCCCATGCGCCGGGCCTCGGAGATGCCGTGGGTCGGCGGCATGATCCAGATCGGCCTGAGCGGGGCCGGCAGCGCCCGGCAGGCCGAGGTGGACGCGGCCCGCGCGTACGGCAGCGTCCTCGTGCGCGCCGAAGAGCTGCACCAGCTCGGCGTAGAGGCGGTGCTGGACCGGCTGCCGGCGGCCGGGAGCTGTTACGTCACCATCGACATGGACGGCCTGGAAGCCGCGATCGCGCCGGGCGTCGGCTGGCCTTCCATGGGCGGGCTCACCTACTTCGAGACCGTCAACCTGCTCAAGGGCGTGGCGGCGCGCAGCCCCATCGCCGGGGTCGACCTGGTGGAGATCGTCCCGGCCAACGACGTCAAAGACGTCACCAGTCTGTTGGCCGCCCGGCTGATCGTCGACGCGCTCGGCGCGCTGGCGCATGCCGGCCGGATCGGTCGGCCGCCGGACCCCGTCCTGCCCGCCTGAAGCGGACCGCGACCGCCCCACCCCGGCAAGGAGACCGCCTATATGGTCAAGGTGGATGCCCACGTCCACGTATTCGCCCGACACGGCGACGAGTACCCGCGGGAGGTCAGCGAGCTGGCCCCGGCGGAGCGGGAAGCCACGGCCGAGCAGTTGCTGCGGGAGATGGACGCGTCGGGGATCGACCGGGCGGTGCTGATCGGCATGGGAGGTTCCCGGATCGAGCACCACCGGTACGTGACCGGCTGCGTGGCCAGGTGGCCCGATCGCTTCACCGCCACCGGGCTGGTGGACGCCGACGACCCGGACCCTCCCGCCCGACTCCGCGAGCTGGTGGAGGCCACGGGCATCGAGGGGATCCGACTCGGTGACCTGGGCGATCCGCAGGCCGCCCGCGCCGAGGACCTCAAGACGTACGCGCTGTTCCAGTGTGCCGGGGAGTTGGGCCTCAACGTGAACGTCTTCACCGGCGGCGACCAAGTCCCCTGTCTGGAGCTCCTCGCCGCCGCCTTTCCCCAGGTGAGCATCTCCCTAGATCACCTCGGGGTGATGCCGACCACGCCCTGCCTGGTGGATCGCTGGGGACGGCCCCGCCAGGACGACGAGTCGCTGCCGCCGCCGGCCTATCCCCGGATCCTCGCGCTGGCGCGTCTGCCCAACGTGTACCTCAAGGTGTCCGGCGAGTACGCCGTGTCCCGGGACCCCTGGCCCTACCGCGACCTGAAGCCCATGGTGGAGCAGGCCTACCGGGCCTACGGGGCGCACCGCCTGATGTGGTGCACGGATGCCCCGTGGGTCTTCCCGGAGCCGGGGTACCGGAGCCTGGTGGACCTGCTGGCTCGCCACCTGCCTGCCCTCAGCCGGGAGGAGACCGACCAGATCATGGGAGGCACCGCCCTCCGGATCTGGTTCAGGCGGTGAGCGCGCGACCATGGTCGTCGGTGCGCGACACATCGATGCCGGCCCGGGATGCAGCGCGGATCATCTCGCACACCAGGTCGATGTCGCGTTCGCGCTCCGGAGAACAGCACCTCGTCGCGGCTGTCGCCGTCCACGTCTCCATACGCCGGGAAGTGCCCCGCCGAGCCGGACCGGCCGCGTATCACCAGTGGGGGGCTAGGCGTATACCGCCTGGATCATGGCGTTGATGTACTCGAAGCAGTACGCGTACGCCTGGTAGTACCCCTTCGGGTCGTCGTCGGTGCGCGGCACGTGGTCCGGATCGATCCCGTAGCAGTAGCCCACGTCCTTGAGCGCCCTCAGCACCCGGCAGAAGTCCATGTCCCCCTCGTCGGGCAGGGCTTCGCGGAAGCCGTACCGCCGGCCCAGCAGGTTGCGGTAGTGCACCAGGAAGATCGTCCTGCGGCTGCCGAAGTACTCGATGAACCGGTAGATCTCCGTGGCCGGATCCTCGACCATCTCGGCAATGGAGCCGATGCAGAAGTTCCAGCCGTGGTACGGGCTCCGCCGGATCTCGATGAACCGCTGCATCCCCTCGAAGTCGTTGAGCACCTTGTCCACACCCTTGTATCCCGGGGGCGTGGGCGGGTCCTCCTGCGAGTTGCCCAGCCGCACCTTGCACTCCTCGGCCACCGGCACCATGCGCTCGAGCAGGTACTCGATCCGCTCCCAGTGCATCTCCGCCGTCACGCGGCCGGCCGGCGTAAGCGGGTCGCGCGCCGCCTGCGGCACCTGGTCCAGCCGGAAAGCGGTGTGCCGGAATCCCCCGCGCCCCTCCTCGTCCTCGGTGCGGTCGATGGGCAGAATGCAGGTGTTGTACCGCAGCGACTCGATGCCGGCCCGGGATGCAGTGCGGATCATCTCGCACACCAGGTCGATGTCGCGTTCGCGCTCCGGGCTCCTGCCGTAGTAGATGATGCTGGGCAGCTCCTCGTAGATCGGGATCAGACTCATATCCAGCGTCATCCCCCAGGCTTCGTGGTGCTCGCGCTCGCGCTGCAGGTCGTCCAGGTCCCAGCCGCGGCCCGGGTGAAAGGGGAACCGCCCGGCCTTGTGGCGGACGCCGCATCGCTGCAGGAAGCGCAACTCCTCGTCGCTGGACCCGAAGCCCTGGGTCCGCACGTACATCCGTTGTCCGGTCGCCGGCGCGCCCGCGCCGCCCCTCGTGCCCGCAGCGGCGGCCTCGCCGGCCGCAAGGCCCTTCTCATATGCTCTCATGTCACGTCCGGGCTGGGGGGGTGTGGGCTTCGGTAAACCTGGCCCGGGCCTGGTCGGCCAGGTCCCGTCACGTCGAGTACGATGGACTGCGAGCTCGTCCCCGTCAACAGCGGTCCCCCGGCTTCCCCCTCCTTGGCGCCGCCTCGCTTGACCCATCGCCCGGGAAGAGCCTTTCTTCTCTCGGGATTCACCGGCAGAACCGACGGACTGGCGAGCCGACCGCGAACAGCGGCCGCGACCGCTCCTCGCCGCGGTGGCCGGTCTCTGATACCAGCCGGGAGGGGTGCAACCATGTCTAGCGGCAGACTAGCCAACCAGACCGCTTGGATCAGCGGCGGAACCAAAGGCATTGGTGAGGGAACCGCCAGGCTCTTCGCCCAAGAGGGCGCGGCGGTGGCGGTGATCGGCCGCAATGAGCAGGACGGACGGCGCGTCGCCGAAGGGATCAGCCGGGCTGGCGGGCGGTCGTTGTTTTATCGGTGCGACGTGACTCGGGCCGAGGAGGTGCACGCCTCCATCGAGGCTGCCGTGCAGGCCTTCGGCAAGCTGGACATCCTGGTCAACAACGCGGGCATTGTGGACGTGAAGGCGCTGCACGAGTACACCGAGGACGAATACGACCGGGTCATGGCCGTTAACGTCAAATCGATGTTCCTGGCCTTCAAGTACGCCTTTCCCCACCTGCGGCGCCAAGCGCGCAGCTACGTGGTCAACGTGGGTTCCATCAGCAGCTTCGTGGGGCAGGACGGTACGCCCGTCTACACGGCCTCCAAGGGAGCAGTGCTGCAGCTTTCCCGCTCCATCGGCCTCGATTATGCGCGGTACGGCATCCGCTGCAACTGCGTGTGTCCCGGCATCACCGACACGCCGATGCTCCGCCAGCATCTCGACGCGTCGCCCGATCCCGAAGGACACCTGGCCGAACGGCTGCGACGGGTGCCCCTGGGCACTATCCTGACGCCGGAGGACATCGCCCGGTCGATCCTCTTCTTCTCATGCGAGGACTCGGCCGGGATCACGGCCACGTCCTTGGTAATCGACGGCGGCTACCTGGCAGCGGCGGAGTGGGACGGCGCGCTCCACGCGGGAGATCGGTGAGGAGGCCCCGTTCGTCACCGTCGCGGCCTGCCCGCTGTTCTTGGGGCGACCCAGGTGCCTGCGCTCCCGCCTTGGCCGCTCATGCCGGAATCCTCCCCCCCGGGGCGCGCCACCAGCTCGGCCAGCCGCCGCCTCCGGACCTTGACGGGCGGCCGGATGGCGGGTATCGTCTTACCACACCGTCTTACTGGAGCCAGCCATGGAGTCTGCCAAGGCGTCGAGCAAGGGCCAGATGGTCATCCCCAAGTCCATCCGGCAGGCGTTGGGCATACGCAGCGGCACCACGCTGGGGATCGAGCTCCTGCCGGACCAGGCGTTCAAGGTGTCGATCAGGCCGACTGACCAGGTTGCCCTGGTGCGGCAACTTGCCGGCTCGCTGGCCCACCGCGGGCAGCAAGGGGCGGCGAGGTGGGAGGATGCTGCGGTCCTGGAAGCGTTGTTGGCCGACGACGAGCGGACCAGGGCAAGGCCAGGCCGGCGGCGATGATCAGCGTCGACACCAACCTCCTTGCCCGGTTCCTGCTCCGCGACGAGCCAGCACAGCACCAGCGTGCCGTCGCCGTGCTCGAGGCCGAGGAGGAGGTGTTCGTCCCCGTCACTGTGCTGCTGGAGCTGGCGTGGGTGCTGCGGGCGCGGGAGGTCACACGCGAGGAGATCCTCGAGGCGTTCCGCGGTCTCGCTGCGCTTCCGTGCCTCAGGCTGCAGCACGACCTCGAGGTGCGTACGGCACTGGGTTGGGTCGAGTCCGGGATGGATGTGGCCGATGCCTTGCATCTGGCGTTGAGCAGCAAGGCGTCACGTTTCCTTACCTTGGATGCCGCGCTGGCGCGTCGCGCTGTCCGGCTAGCCGCGCATCCGCCAGCCGCCGTGCCCTGAGCCAGAGGGCGACGGTATAAGGCCGGGGGCTTGAGGCCGCGAGCCTGCCCCCCCCAGCCCCATCCTGGCCTCGAACTCATTGCCCGCACGTGCTTCTCAGGGAAGGGCGGCCGGTGCTCTACGCCTTGGTTGCGCCAGCTCTGCCACTCCGTTCGGCTGCAGCCCGAATGGGGTTCCCGCACAGGCTCATGGGCCGTCCCCTTCACCGCCGTCTGTAGAAGTAGACGGCGTCGCCTCGATGGTCGGTAGACCGTCCCGGGGTCGAATTGCGGACCCCCCGGTAACGGACTGGCTCCCAGAAACATAGAAGTGGATCAGCCGAAGTCCAGGGCCGAATCGGCGACCCCTGGCCGGAGTCCTCGGCCGTCTGCCCAACGGGGCTTGTTGCCGATAATACGTTGGCGTACAGCCACTTGAGGGAATGTTCCCGAGTGGCCGTGCCTCTGGCCCCGGCTTTGCGGTGGGGATCCCATACCTGGGAAGGAAGGCCATGCTGCGGATCGATCTGGTATCGGCCAGCGAGGCAGAGGTGGTGCTGAAGGTGGGAGGAGCGCTCGCCGAACAGGGGGTGGGGGTGCTGGGCGAGGCGGTCCAGGCGCAGTGGCGGCCGAACCAGCGGCTGGTGCTCGACCTGGCCGAGGTCGACTTCGTCGACCCGGCGGGTCTGGCGCTGCTGCAGACTTGGTCTGACCAGGGGCTGGAGCTGCGGGGCGCGTCCCTGTACGTGCGGTTCCTGCTGCAGACCCGGGGGCCGAACCAGGGCGGGCCGGCCCGAGGGTACCGATCCCTGACTGATCACCTGTCGAAGGAGCAGACCCGATGACGCCTTGTCACCGTACCGCGGCAGTTGCGCGCCTGGACCAGCTGCGCGGATCGGCTGGCCCTGGCGTCCGATCGCATGGATGCGGGTACGCGAATGCAGACACTGCTAACCAAGGAGGTCAACGATGAGACTTGCGCTCAGAACGGGGATCGCTCTGGTGGTCGCGACCGCTCTGACTGCGGGGGTGGCCGCGGCAGCGGGAATCGTGGAGACCCGCCAGGCGGCCTACCCTACAGGGGGCACCAGATCCGTGAACGTGTACCTGCCCGACGGGTATTCCCAGACCGACCGCCGCTACCCCACGGCCTACCTGATCCATGGGTGGGGTGGGGACTACACCAGCTTCTTGGGTGGGGCAACCTACGGTGGCAGTTTCAGTGAGCCCTTGACCCGGCGTTTCTCCATGGCCACGGAGGCGGACAGCCTCATCGCGGCCGGCGACCTGCCGCCGATGATCCTGGTCTTCCCGAACATCGCCAACCGGACCGAGCCCGCCACCTCCATCCCCGTGGCAAGCTACCTCGCCAACGTCGTGGCTTTGGTCGACTCCAGCTACCGGACGATCAGGGACCGGGACGCGCGGGTCATCGGCGGCCATTCGGTCGGCGGGAGCGACGCGATGACCGTCGCCCTGGCATACCCCGAGCTCTTCGGCTCCGTGGGTCTGCTCGCCCCCTACTTCACGACCAAGCCGACGCCCGCCACCTTCAGTGGACCCATCCCCCTGCGCTTCTGGGTCTACGTCGGCGCCAACGACAAGCACGAGCTCTGGTGGGTAGGGTTCGGGTCAGGAGACCCCAAGGACCATCTGCCGGCGTACATCCCCGAGCTGGTCGGCATGATGGCCGCGCTCGGGATTCCGCACACCTTCGTGCAGGACGACGGCGACCACAACTCGATGATCAGAGAGCGGCTTGACGGTTTCCTGATCTACTCCGCGCGGTTCCTCGCCACCAGACCGCAGGCCAGGAGCACGACGCAGGATACGGTGGTTGCCGGCAGCGAGGTGGAGTGGAGTGCCCGGGTCGAGGCGCCGACCCAGGGGTTCGGGGCCGTCTCCGGCGGGCTGAGGGCCGACCTGCGGGGCGTGGGTGGGCCCGGGGTGGTTGCCCTGGTGTCTGAAGGCGAGGGCGTGTACCGGCTGGACCCCGTGCGTCTGGCCATCCCGGACACCACGGGCCAGCGGTGGGTCCCGCTGCTGGACAGCCAGTCCCCTGCTCAGGGCCCGTACAGCTACCTCCGGCTGGTCGTCTGGCCCGCCGATGACCGGGATCTGTTCGGCGACGGGCCTGGGCCCGGCTGGACCTGGCGCCAGGACAACACGGCCGTCCTGGACACGGCCGCCACGGCGGTCGTCTCCCAGGGGAGCCGGTCCCTGGCCGTGAAGGCGGGCGGAGCGCTGAAGGCGTCGTGCGAGACCACGCCGCCGGTGAGCCGGGTGGGGTACGATTCCCTCGCCCTAGCGCTGTACCCGAGCGAAGGGACCGCCCTGGCGCTGGAGGTGGGGCTCAACCTGCATAAGCGGAAGAACATCCTGAAGCTGGTCAACTGGGCTGACAAGCGCTGGCAGCAGGTCGCGCTCCCGCTGGACAGCCTCGGTCTGGAGCCGAAGGAGGATGTGACCTCGATCGCCTTCTTCGGCAGTCTGAAGGGCACCTTCTACCTCGACGACGTGCGGCTGATCGCTGCCGCGGCCCCCGCTGCCCCCGGCATGGACGGCACCGCCGTGCAGGAGACCTACAGTGCAGCCCTGCCCAGCGTGTTTGTGCTCGACCAGAACCACCCCAACCCGTTCAACAGCGACACGGTGATCCGCTTCGACCTGCCGCAGGCGGGGGAGGTGGCGCTCGTGCTGTACAACCTGGTCGGGCAGCAGGTGGCCACTCTGGTGCAGGAAGCGCGGGAAGCAGGCGCCCATGCCGTGCTCTGGAACGGGGAAGACGAGCACGGCCGCGCTCTGGCCAGCGGGGTGTACCTGTACCGGCTGCGGACCGGCAGCCAGGAGCAGACCCGCAAGCTGCTGCTGCTGCGCTGAGCCACGATCACGCCGCGCTGGGGGGCAGAAAGGCGGGCGCCATCGCGCCGCCCGGCGAAGAGCAGACCTTCGCGCTGCCGGCAAGGCGGGCGCAGGCGGACCTGGGCCTGGGACTGGGGATGTGCCCTGACGGTGCGGCGGCGGCCCGTCAGGCGTTGGCAGGGAGGTGCATCGGACGGCCCTGCAGGAGGCGGGGAATCGGTGTCCCACCCTACCTTCGGCTCATCCAACTTCCCACAAGGAGAGCGCCATGCGGTACCTAGGCTTCTCACTCGGCATCTTCGCCGTGCCGGCTCTGCTCGGTTGTGGCGACCCCGACCCAGTGTCCACGGTAACCGACCCGGCGGGGAAACTCGTTGTAGCGGGGGAAAAGGCTGGGGGGTACAAGGGCAAGACCTCCCTGGAGCGCGCCTTTGTCGGAACCTGGCAGCTGGTCTCCTTCGAGGGGCGGCCCGAGGGCGGGGGGGCGCTGATCTACCCGCTCGGACCCGACGCCATCGGTCAGCTCAGGTATGACGATGCCGGCAACATGGGCGTCTTCCTCGGGCAGCGCAATCGCCCCCAGTTCGTGTCGGGAGACCGGCGTGCCGGAACCGACGCGGAGGTGCGTGCCGCGTACGAAGGCATCGTCACCTACTTCGGGAAGTACACCATCGACCAAGTCAACGGTACGGTGACGCACCATGTGGTAGGGGCAGACTACCCCAACTGGGAGGGAGGCGAGCAGGTCCGGTGGTACCAGCTCGAGCCCGGGCGTCTCTCGCTCCTGACGCCGCCTATGCTTGTCCACGGGCAGATGACCGTGTACGCGCTGGTCTTTGAGCGGGTCAACTGACCAGGCGTCGTGCCGCTAGCAGCTGCGGGTCACGGGTGCTCCGCGCGGGCTCTGGCTGCATCTCCCCCGCTTCCGTAGGTTGCTGCCACCATCCATCGTCATTCCGTGTTGGGTCGCGCAGAGGCGTCGTGCCAGCCAGCCGGTGGCGCCCGCGGCTGAGAAGGCGCGTGACCGATCGCCCTGCACAGGGATACCGGAAGTGGGCGCAACACCGCCAGCCAGGACGCAGCGGCTCGCCAATGCAGGGTACCTTTGCTGCGCGACCCCAGTGCGGACAAGGTCGGCCGGTGGCCGGTTCTCGGCTGCCGACGTTCCAGTCGATGAGGTTGGCCAATGAACGGACTGGCCCGGGTCAGCTTCTGGGTTGACCCTGGACGGCTCGGGGGATTCCCGGGGACCTACCGGCAGTGGATCGCGCCGGTCTTGGAGCGGCACGGGCTGGTGGAGTCTGGCGAGCCCGGCCGGCCTACCGCACCTGGGGTCTTCAGCCGGCTGCTGGTGTTGGTGCAGCCGGCGGCGGTCGTCGCCGGGCGGGAATCCCTGCAGCGAGACCCGACCTGGCAAGCGGCGCTGCAGGCGACCGTGGAGGGCATGGGCAGCCCGTCACCCCCCTGGGCGTTGGACCTGTACCGGGCTCCGGCCGGGCCAGGGCGCACCACGGCGGTGGGCCCCGGGCTGCGCCAGGGGCTCTGGTTGAGCTTCGGGGTGGATGACGGTCTACCCGTCCGAGGCATCGCCGCGATCCGCCAGGACCAGCAGGGGAAGCTCTGGATTGCCAGCCACGGGGAAGGGGTCTGCCGATACGACGGATCCTGGGCGACCACCTTCACCACGGCGGACGGTCTGGCCGACAATCACGTGGACGCCCTGGCCGAGGACGGTCAGGGCCGGATCTGGTGCGGCACCCACGATGGGCTGAGTTGCCGCGACGGGGGGGTGTGGGTCACCTACACCGCGGCGGACGGTCTGGCGGACAACAGCGTGGGCTCCCTGTTGGTGGACCGCCGGGGGCGGGTCTGGTGCGCGACCCAGAAGGGGCTGAGCAGCTACGACGGGGAAGCGTGGGTCACCTACACCACCGCGGACGGCCTGGCGGACAACGGGGTGCTGGAGGTGGTCGAGGACCGCCAGGGCCGGATCTGGTGCGGCACCAGGAACGGGGTGAGTTGTTTCGACGCGGGGGCGTGGGTCACCCACACCACCGCGGACGGCCTGGCCCAAAGCTCGGTGTCGGCCATCGCCCAAGACCGACAGGGCCGGTTGTGGTGCGGCTGCTGGTGCGGGTTGAGCTGCTACGACGGCGAGAGGTGGTTCAGCGCTGCCACGCTCCCGGGGCTGCCGGACTCAGCCCTGGCCATCGCCGAGGACCGAGAGGGACGCCTGTGGTTCGGGAGCCACGGCAGCGGGCTTTACCGGTACGACGGCGCCCGGGTTGCCCGCTTCACCGTGGTCGACGGTCTGGCCAACGACATGGTGGAGTGCCTGGGGATGGACCAGGCCGGTGACCTGTGGGTGGGCAGCGGCACCGGGATGAGCCGGTACTGCCAGGGGCAGTTCCTCACCTATACTGCGGCGGATGGCCTGGCAGCCGAGGGCGTGTACGGCATCGGCGAGGACCGGCAGGGACGGATCTGGCTGGGCACCTCCAACGGCCGGGTGAGTCGGTGGGACGGGGCAGGCCTGACCACCCTCGAACTGCCTTCGGTCGGCGAAGGGTGTAGCGTCTGGGCGATCCGGGAGGACCGGCAGGTGCAGGTCTGGATAGGCACCGTGCGATCCCTGTTCTGCCACGATGGTAGGGAGTTCACCCGCGTCGGCAGCGGCCAAGGCTGCCGGGCCCTGCTGGAGGACCGTGCCGGCAGGCTGTGGGCCGGTACCGGGATGAGCTGGGACGACCAGGGAGCCGGGTTGCGCCAGTGCGACGGGGGCACCTGGACCACCTTCACCACGGCGGACGGCC
>JBAZUN010000183.1:0-10857 GCA_041661365.1 Candidatus Latescibacterota bacterium | reverse complement strand
AACCGGCCGGTGGCCAGGCAGGCGACGGCCAGGTTGTAGCGGGTATCCCCGTCGTCCGGGGCCAGGGTTGCAGCCTGTTCGTACGCCTCCCGGGCCGCCTCGTGCCGGCCCTGGCGCCAGAGCAGATTCCCGAGGTTGTACGCCGCCAGCGGGTACCGCGGGTCCGCAAGCCGGGCTGCCCGCAGAGCCGCTTCGGCCTCGGCCGGTCTGCCGAGTTCCTCGTACGCCCCGGCCAGGCGCACGCGGGCGCGGGCGTCGGTCGGGGCGAGCCGTATGAGCTTTTCAAGGATCTGAACCGCCGCGGTATCGGCCCCCTGCTCCAGGTGGAGGAAGCCCAGAGCGGCCAGGGAAGCCGTGTCCTCGGGAGCCGCGGTCAGCACTTGGGTGTAGATCGCCGCGGCCGCCTGAAGGCTGTCGAGCTGTCGGTAGACCTGGGCCGCATTGCGCCAGCTCTCCAGGTGCCCGGGATCGATCACCACGGCCCGGTGGAAGGCGCGGAGGGCGGCGGGGTAATCGGGCGTCGACCCCGAGGCCAGGCGGGCGCCGGTGTTCTGCTCCAGGGCCCAGTAGTGGTGGCGCAGGCTGTCCATGGCCGGCGCGAAGCGAGGGCTTAGCACGGCGCTCTGGCGAAAGCAGGAATCCATGCAGGCATAATCCCCGACATGTGCACACACCCTGCCGAGGAGGTACCGAGCTTCCGGATCGTCGGGAACCTCGGACAATGCCAGGAGCAGTTGCTCGCGGGCCCGCGGGTACTCCTCGCGGGCCAGGTAGAGTCTGGCCGCGGCCAGCGAAGGGCTCTGGCAGGAGGAGGCCGTGAAGACGGTGCAGAGCACCGCGCCGAGGAGCAGCCCCAGCCGGTTCCCGGAGATCGCGTTTGTCAGGGTCCGTTCCACCATTCATAATATAGAGCGAGAGAACGCCCGGAACGGCATCGATCATCACCCCTCGCAGCCCGGCGGCGGTCCGGGCGGGAACCGTGGGCCATGAGTGCCACCACCTTATTCGACGCTGCACACGACCGGCGGAAGAAGGAACTGCTCGAGCCGGTTCTGGTCCGCCTGTGGCCGGTCTTCACGCCTGAGGAAACCGACGCCTTGCGGATCGACGCCATCGACCCGGGATTCCTGTGCCAGCGCTCGGGCCGGGGGTTCGTGGATCGGGACATCCTGGAGACCCTGCTGGGGAACCTGCTGGAGTGCGTGGCGCCGGGCTCGCACAACGCCGGCGGCCCCGAGCGGCCGCGGGACGGTCTGGCCGGCGCCATCGGCGAGGTCGCCGATCAGCTCTACGCCACCACTGCCCAGTCCCTGCTGGCCGCGGGGCTGGACGACGGGGTGGAGGAGCGAGCCCTGACCACCACCTTCGCGCTGCTGTGGGACCTGCCGGGGCTCAAGGAACGGGCCCGCTGGAACCGCTTCGCCTCCCTGCGCGATCCGGCCGTCTGGGACGCCTACCTCCTCAGTCGCTGCCGGCTCGACCAGGCCCAACTGGCCCAGATCGACTTCGGAACGCGGCTCGACGAGGCGATTGCGCGCCGTGACCGCGAACACTACCGGACCTTCCTGTGCGAGCTGGGATGCGAGCAGATCCTCGACTACCAGATGCAGCTCGTGATGAGCGCCTACCCGGGGTGGCGGGTTCTGTTCTACCACGACGTGGCCCATGCCCTGATCCTGAGCGGCTCGGCCGGCGAGGGGGCCGGGCCCGAGCGGGCGCCGGTCCCCTTCCTGCCGCGGGCCATCGCCGAACTGGGGGCCCGGTACTACCAGGCCGACCTGCATCCCGAAACCCGGATCGGCGACGCGAACTTCCTCGACCACACCCACCGCGGGATCACCACCGGCCAGACCGGGGTCATCGGCAGCGGGTGCCACCTGCTTCCCTGCACCCTCGGGGGGCTGAGCGAGAAGGTCCAGCAGCGCCACCCGGTAATCGGCAACGGCGTCGCCATCGGCACCGACGCCGGGCTGTTCGGCTCGGTGTGGGTCGGGGACGGGTCGGTGATCGGCCCCAACACCGAGATCCACGGCCGGGTCGAGATCGGAGCCGACTGCCGGATCGGCGCCTCGGTCTTCATCGGCACCATCCGCACCGGCGAACGGCCTCCTGGACAGGTGCGGCTGGGACCGGAGGTGCGGGTGGGGGCCGGCACGATCATCGAGAACGGGTCGGAGCTGGACCTGGTGATCCCAGGGAAGGCGGACATCCCGGCGCGGAGCCACGTCAACAACGACGGCTTCGGCAGTCCCCGGTACGTGGGATAACAGCGTCCGGAAGACGGGCAGAGACCCGAGGGGTACAAACTGAAGGGGGTCCGGCCACTTTCGGCCGGACCCCCTTCTTCTGGCGGTCTCAGGGCTGGTGGAACCGCCCGAGAATCCTTACTTGCTCATGGTCTTGATGGCGGCGACCTGGATGCCGATGTCGTCCTGCTTGGCATCGCCGGCAATGCCGACGCTGACGCCAGCGCTGATGACCAGGCCTTCCTGGACCGTGTAGTCGACGTACGGACGCAGGTTGATGCCGAGGGGATCACCGGCGATGTCGTCGGTGTTGGTGGAGACCAGCACGTCGAGGTAGGCGGTCATCTTGTCGTTGATGACCTTGCTCGGCTCGATCAGCAGGTCGATGCCGACGCCGGTGCCGCCGGTGTACCCGTCCAGCAGGCTGGCAGCAGCCTGGCAGTCGACGTTGATGGTGCCGACGGTCAGGCTCTGCATGTACCCGACCGAAACGCCCGGATCCTCGACCTCGCCGATGGGAACTAAGACGTTGGCCGTGGCCGCGCTCTTCTCGGTGATGCCGTACTTGGCGCCGATCAGGGCCGAGGAGAAGGCATCGCCGTCCGTGCGCAGGAAACCAAAGGTGGCGCGGGCGCCGACCTCGATCTTGTCGTTGACCGAGTACTTGCCGACCAGCCAGACGTCGCTGACGTCGGCGATGCTGGAGACGTCGGGGCTGGTGATCCCGGCATCGACCCCGATGCTGCCCGCGGTGCCCGGCAGGACGTAGAAGGGATCGTAGTTCACCGGGGCCTTGGCCATCATGATCGTTGGGATCGTGAAGTTCGGGATCACGATCTGTGCAGCGGCCTGCGTCGCGCAGAAGGCGCACAGGACAGCCGCGATAACGAGCACTTTCCTCATGGTCCTAATCCTCCTGTTAGAGGGGTTACTGCGTGGGGGTGTGGAGGGCACGCCAACCGGACGTGCCTGAAGTACCTCCACACGCCGAAGGGATAAGCGGCTCCGAGATTGCGGGGGAACAGATCCCGTTCAGCCGACCAACAGAGCAAAGATAGGGGCGTCCATGGCAGTTGGCAAGCGGGACAGGCGGCAGAACCACGAACCAGCTCCTGGACGGAAGTTGCGCCATACTGCCTTGCGCGGCGGACCCCTTTAAAGTATACTGACACCGCTTCAGCACGTTCTGTTCGCTTCTTTCCACTTCTTATTCGTCAGGAGGCAGTGAGTATGAAACTGCATCGGCTTTTCCTGGTGACCCTGTCGGCGGCCGCATTGGCGCTGGCGGGCTGCGGCGGTGACGATGACGACGACGGCGGCAGCGGCGGCACCGGATCGGGCGGCGGGGATAACCACGGACTGGCCGGAACCGAGATCACCGCGGCCAACGCCGGGCAGGTATATGCGACGGTCATGTCTGGGGCTCTTCAAGTCATGGGCAAGGGGGCCGGAACCCACAACGGCGCCAACAGCGGCACGGTCAAGATCACCCAGTCGATCGGTAAGCCTGTCCAGACCATCCGATACACGTGTGAGTATGACGACTACTCAGACGACGGTCAGACCTTCTTGAACGGCACCATCCGCATCAACATGTCCGGTACCTCCTACAGCTACACCTTCGACCTGGACGTTTCAGGCGTCTACTCAGGATCCATCGAAGGCGAGATCAACATGGCCAACGGGGTGTATAGCGGGTATTGGAACGTGAACGGGACCCGGATCAATTTCCCGATGTGAACCGCGGTTCGGAAGTGGGTTAAGGCAACCGGGGGCGAGCCGCGCGGCTCGCCCCCGGTTGCTGTTCTCAGAGAGTTCAGAACCCGCAGCGCTCGGCGGCTCGGAAGAAGGGCTCGGCCATGGCGGCCGCCCCCCGGTAGGTCATGTCGCTGGTCAGGGGGTGGACCGAGATCAGGCGGCAGCCATTCTCGATGGCCAGGACTATCGCGTCCTCGATATCCCTGGGGTTCTCCATCGCCCCTGAGCCGACCACCCGGCCCGTGTGGATCCCTCGCTTGGCCGCCACCCGGAACAGCTCGTTCACCGCGTCGTTCATGGCCGGGATGGCGCCCTCGCGCATGATCGCGTCGAACGGGCCGACGAAGCCGCAGGCCTTGTTCCGGCCCTGGGCCTCCATCAGGTCGAGCACCCGGTCCCTGAGCGACCGGTCCATGATGTACTCGGCGGTCTCGAACTGGAGCCACCCCTGCACCTCGGTCTCGGCGCCCCGCAGGTCGTCGGGGGTGAACATCATGGTGCGGTCACCGGAGCGCACCGGGTACCCGCCGCGGTCGTACTGGGTGGCCTTCCCCGGGACCGGGAAGTTGACCGACCGGTAGTACCGCTCGGCCTCCTCGTAGGTGGTGCCGTACGGCCGCAGGGTGGCCCGGGCCCCGAGCTGGTACGAGTCGCCGTGGGCGCTCAGGGCCTCGCGGTGAAGGCGTTGTACCGGCAGCAGGCCGACCCGGGATTCGGCGGCGTTCTGCTCGCGGCCGTAGTATCCCTCCCACTGGGAGTGCTCGGCGTCGTTGACGATCCAGCTCCACCCGGCCTTGGCCCAGGCGTGGACCTCGGTCTCGCGGAGCTTGTGCCAGGGCACGTCGTTGAAGATCCCGAGCAGAGGTGGGGTGGTCTCCACCGACGGGCACTGGTCCAGGATCTCCTTGAGCGGGTTGCGCAGGGGGTTGAGGGCATAGGCATAGGCCCGCCGGGCGAACACCTCGGCGGTCAGCGGCAGGGCCCCGCCGAGTGCTTCGATGGCTTTCACGGCTCTCCTCCGTCGTGGGGGGACTGATTCTTCCGGTACTCGCACCCGCGGCCCAGGGAGCAGTCCCGGCAGCGGGGGGTGGCCCGGCAGCTCGTCGAGCCGTGCCGGACCAGTAGGGCATGGTACTCGTTGAACAGGTCGGCGTCCAGGGGCAGACCGGCCATCAGGGCTTCCTGGACCCCGGCGTACGAGAGCCGATGGTCGAGGATCCCGAGCCGGTTGAGGATCCGGCGGGTATAGGCGTCGACGACGAAGATCGGGTGCCCGCCGGCGTAGAGGAGGATCGAGTCCGCGGTCTCCGGGCCGATCCCGTCCAGGCTCAGCAGCTCCTGGCGCACCTGGGCCGTCGGCCGACCGAGCAGGGACGACATCCGACCGTCGTACCGGTCGATCAGGTGGCGGGCCAGGCCGTGGAGCCGGCGGGCCTTCTGATTGTAGTACCCGGAGGAGCGGATCAGCTCCGCCAACCGCGCCAACGGCAGGCCGGCCATCGGCTCGGGGGCCAGCGCTTTCTCGGCGAGGAGGCGGACCAGGGCCAGCTCGGCGTTGCGCCAGGCGGTGTTCTGGGTCAGCACCGCGCCGACGGCGATCTCCCAGCGCTCGCTCTCGTCGAGGGTGCGGGACGATTCACCGGGGTAATAGCGGGGGCCGGTCCCGCTCGGCGGCGTGGTCGGCCACCACCCCTGGGACCCGTGGGCCGCGAGCAGGCGCAGGTACACGCGGTGGAACGGCGAGGAAGGTCTGCTGGTCATGGCAGGGATCCGGTCATCGGGCGGGAGAAGATCCGCGCGGACCGCCGGCCCGGCAAGGGCCGGACCTTCTCTTGATCGCGTGTGGGGGATCGCCTACCTTGGGGCCACTCGGTCACTCGTCCCCTGAAAGCAGGCCCGTCGTTGAGCGACCTGCCCGCCGCCGGGCGGCAGCCGGAGGTGACGATCCGCGCCGTGGTCCTGGGCGCGGGCCTGGCGCTCTGCCTCAACGTCGCCTGTCCGTACAGCGTCCTCGTCCTGCAGAACGCCGGACTCACCTCCGACTACATCACCGCCGGGGCCATGATGCTCTTCCTGGTCCTGGTCGGCCTGGTCAACCCGCTGCTCAAGCTCGTCTGCCGTCCCCTGGCCTTGCGCGGCGGGGAGCTGGTCGTCGTGTACGTAATGATGATCGTCGCCTCGGCCATCCCGACCTGGGGCCTGGTGACCAACCTCTTCCACATCCTCACCCGTCCGTTCTACTACGCTACTCCGGAGAACCGCTGGGCCGAGCTGATCCAGCCGCTCATCCCCTCGTGGCTGGCGCCGCGCGACCCCGAGGTGGCCCGGTATTTCTACGAGGGGCTGCCGGCCGGGGAGCCGATCCCCTGGGGGGCCTGGTTGGTGCCGATGGTCGCCTGGGGCTCGGCCATGATGGCGGCGTACCTGCTGATGATCGCCTCCATGGTCGTGCTGCGGCGGCCCTGGGTCGAGCAGGAGCGGCTGGTCTTCCCCCTGGCCCAACTGCCGCTGGAGGTGCTCCGCGGCTGCGACGAGGGGCTGTTCCCGGCGCTGTTCCGCCATCCCCTGGCCTGGGCCGGGTTCGCCTTGCCGTTCGTCGTGCAGCTCTTCCGGGGGCTGCACCACTACTTCTTCTTCATCCCCGAGATCCGCACCTATTTCGACCCGATCCTGCTCTTCCGCAACAGCGTGTCCCTGATCGTCTTCGTCAACTTCGCCATCGTCGGCCTGAGCTATCTGCTGGGCCTCCAGGTCTCCTTCTCGGTCTGGTTCTTCCACCTCCTCGGCCGCTTCCAGACCGGGATCTTCAACCTTGTCGGGTTCGAGGTGAAGGGGCACAACGAAGCGCTCACCGGCTCGTCCGTGGCTCTGTCCCACCAGGGGATGGGGGCGATGATCGTGCTGGTCGTCGCCATGCTCTGGTCGGCGCGGGCCCATCTTCGTGGCGTAGCCCGTGCCGCCTTCTGCCGCGCCGCGGTCGCCGACGACCGAGACGAGATCCTCTCCTACCGGGCCGCGGTCTGGACCGGACTGCTCAGCGGGGGGTACCTGCTGGTATGGCTCCTCTTCACCGGCTTGCCGATACTGGCCTGCCTGGTCTTCCTGGCCGGGGCCCTGGTCATCTTCCTGGCCGTGACCCGGGTCATCGCCCAGGGCGGGATCGGGTTCACCGCCTCGACCATGCTGCCGCAGCCGTTCGTCGTCTACACCCTGGGTACCGAGGCCATCGGCTGGAAGGGGTTGGCCAGCGTCAGCCTGAGCTACTCCTGGGCCGCGGAGATGCGGACCACGGTGATGGCCTCCACGGCCAACGGGCTCAAGCTGGCCCACGGTGCCGGCTTGCGTCCGCGTCGCCTGTTCTGGGCCATCGTCATTGCGATTCTGGTCGGCCTGGCCGGCGCCACCTGGATCACCCTGCGCCTCAACTACACCCACGGCGGGATCAACCTCCGCCAGTTCGGCGTACCCTGGGTGGCCTACAGCTTTCTCGAGGACAAGCTGCTCAACCCGGTGGGATGGGACCACGTGCGGCCGCGGCTCTTCTTCACCGCGGTCGGCGCCGGGCTGATGTGGCTACTGATCCACCTCCAGCACCATCACCTGTGGTGGCCGCTCCACTACATCGGCCTGCCGATCGGGGACAGTTGGGTGATGGGGTGGGCCTGGTTCTCGGTCTTTCTTGGATGGCTGTTCAAGGCGATCGTCTTCCGCTTTACCGGCACCCGCGGGTACCAGGCGTACAAGCCGTTCTTCCTCGGTCTGATCGCCGGTCAGCTCATGGGCGGCGCCGTCTGGATGGTCGTCGACTTCACCCTCGGAGAGATCGGCAACTTCGTGTACATCGGGGTTCCATGAGTCCAGTGCAAAGCGAAAGGAGAAGGAGGATGACTACTCCCAGGAAGTACCGTGCCGCGGCCATCGGCCGCCGGGGTCAAGGCGACTACGGCCATGGCCTGCACCTCGCGTACCAAGGTCTGGAACAGGTCGAGTTCGTGGCCGTGGCCGACCCGGACGAGGTCGGTCGCCGATCGGCCCAGGAACAGACCAGAGCCCCCCGGGCCTATGCCGACTACCGGCAGATGCTGGCCGAGGAGCGCCCTGACTTGGTCAGCGTCTGTCCCCGCTGGACCGACTGCCATCTCGAGATGGTCCTGGCCTGTCTCGAGGCCGGGGCCCACGTGTACTGCGAGAAGCCGATGACCTGGAACCTCGCCGACGGGGACCGGATCGTGGAGGCCGCGGCAACGGCCGGGCGCAAGGTCGCCGTGGCCCATCAGGGGGTCTACCTCCCCCGCATCCAGGGGGTCAAGCGGGCCCTGGCCGACGGGGTGATCGGCCGGATCTCGGCGATCTACGCCCACGGCAAGCAGGACTCCCGCGGCGGCGGGGAGGACATGGTCGTCTTGGGCACCCATCTCCTCAACATGATGCGGTTCTTCGCCGGCGACGTCGACTGGATCTCGGCCCACGTCACCGCCGAAGGCCGCGAGCTGCAGGTGACCGATGTGCACGAGGGCGGGGAGCCCGTGGGTCCGGTGGCCGGCGACCACGTGGACAGCTACTTCGCCTTCCGAAGCGGGGTCTCGGGGTTCTTCGACTCGCGCCGCAACCAGGCCGGAGGCGGGCGTCGGTACGGGATGGAGATCGTCGGCACCGAGGGGATCATCTCCCTGCGGGGCGGGACCGGGGGCGAGCTGATGATCTACCGGCACCCGGTCTTCCTCCCCGCGGAGACCGGCTGGGGGTGGGAAC
Organism: Candidatus Latescibacterota bacterium; assembly: GCA_041661365.1. Classification (GTDB taxonomy): domain Bacteria; phylum Latescibacterota; class UBA2968; order UBA8231; family UBA8231; genus CAITNQ01. Next base: position 2,101 of record JBAZUN010000183.1, on the reverse strand, counting down.
TGCTGGAGATCGCGCCGGACGCGACCCTGGCGGACGGGAACCGGCTGGCGATCCTCGACCTGATCACCGCGGCCGAGGAGGATCGAGAGCCCAGGTCGAGCGCCCGGGACGCGGTGGCCGCCCTGGAGATGATCCTCGGCGCGTACGAGTCGCAGATCACCGGGGCCCGGGTCCATCTGCCGATGTCGCGGCGCCATCCGCTGAAGGCCTGGCAGGAGGCTGCCCGCTGAGACCGGGGATCGGGTCGTCGTCAGCCGTTCAACGCAGGGATGAGCGGAGCCGGCTTCCCAGGACTACCAGCGCCCGGACCCCGGCGTGGCGGAACCCCTCGAGGGCGTGGTACGCCACCAGGTCGCCGCCGAAACCGCGCTTGAAATGGGCGACCGCGGGCAGGTTGGCGCCGACGAAGTCGAACCGCGGGAGACCCGCGCGGGTGAGGTACTCCCAGTAGAGCAGGGAGGTGGCCCCCGTCGGATTGAAGGCGGGATCGGCCCCGGACACCCAGGCGTGGACCGTGTCCCAGCCGCGGACGAAGACCACGATCGAGGCCACCTCGCCGGTCGGCGAGACCACGGTCCGGGCCTCGGCCAGACCGGCGTCCAGGGCCAGGGCCGCAAGGCGGGTCACGGTCGCGGCCGGGACCGGCGCCGGCCCGTTGCCGCGGTCGTAGACCATCCGGTACTGGCGGCCGAGCAGGTCCATGTCCCGGGTCTCGCGTACGGTGAACCCGGCCCTCTCGGCCTTGCGGATCACCGTGCGGGTGCGCCGCTCGACCCGCTCCCAGAGGGCCTCGGGGTCGGTCGGGTCGAGGAGGTAGGTATACCGCACCCGGGCGGTCCACCCGGCCCAGGTGAACGGCCGGTGGTCGTCCAGTCCCGGGCCCTGGACCAGCCGCACGTGGGGATAGCGGCGCAGCAGGTGGGAGGCCAGCAGTGGCGCGGCCTGGTGCCACTCGGACTCCAGCTTGGCCGGCCCCTTGGCGATCACCGGGGCCAGGAGGAAGCCGCCGTGCGGGGTGAGGACCGGGGTGGCCAGTCGCACCAACGGACCGCGGTGCTCCTCCACGCCGCAGACGCCGGCGATCAGCCTCTCTCCGCGGAAACAGCCCAGCCGTACCGCGCGGCATCCCGTGGCCCGTTCGGCGCAGTCGAGCCAGGTCGAGGTGGCGAAGATCGTGCCGCCGTGGGCGGTCCGCACGAAGCCGTCCCAGGCCTCTGGTTCCTCCACCTCGCGGATCTCGTACGCGTCGCTCAACGCCGGAGTCCCCTGGATGATCTTGATCTGACCGTGATCTGGCTGGATTGGCGCGGGAAAGATACCGATTCCGGCGGCCGCCCCCAAGGAGCCCAGGAGGAAGGACCGACAGGGGATGGCTGCCTTGCAGCGACCCTGGGTTGCCTGTATCTTGATTACGCTTTTTTCGATTGTATTCCGTTACGCCACAAGGAGCGAGGACGTCATGGCGATCATCGATTTCGGCGGGACCAGGGAAGAGGTCGTCACCCGCGAGGAGTTCTCGATCGAACGCGCCCGCGAGGTGCTCGGTAAGGAGACCATCGCGGTCATCGGGTACGGCGTGCAGGGACCGGCCCAGGCCCTGAACATGAAGGACAACGGCCTGCCGGTCATCGTCGGTCAGGCCAGCCGCTTCAAGAAGGACTGGGACCGGGCCGTGGCCGACGGCTGGGTGCCGGGGAAGACCCTGTTCGAGATCGACGAGGCGGCCCGCCGCGGCACCATCGTGCAGATGCTGGTCTCCGACGCGGCCCAGAAGGCGATCTGGCCGACCGTCGAGAAGTGCCTCAACCCCGGGGACGCCCTGTACTTCTCCCACGGCTTCTCCATCGTGTACAAGGAGCAGACCGGGGTCATCCCGCCGAAGAACGTCGACGTGATCCTGGTGGCGCCCAAGGGATCGGGCACCTCGGTGCGGCGGAACTTCCTCTCCGGCGCCGGGATCAACTCGAGCTTCGGCGTGGCCCAGGACTTCACCGGCCGGGCCCGCGAGCGGTGCATCGCCCTGGGGATCGGCGTCGGCTCCGGGTACCTCTTCCCGACCACCTTCGAAGCCGAGGTCTACAGCGACCTCACCGGCGAGCGG
>JBAZUN010000182.1:0-10896 GCA_041661365.1 Candidatus Latescibacterota bacterium | reverse complement strand
GAGTGCCGGCGTCGACGATCTCGGCTTCGCTTCCCACGAGGCGATTCTCGCTGTCCATGGCAACGAGCCAGGCGTTGCCTCCCGTGGTCACATTCTCGATCAGTTCAGCCGGAAGGTGCAGGAGGGCGCAATACTCCTCGACCGCCCGGTTGAAGTCCCTCCCGGCGCACAGGAAACAGCCGGCAAAGGTCAGGTTGCCAACGCTGCAGTCAGACCAGACAAAGGTGCGGCCGGCCCTCCTGAATTCGTCCTCGAAAAGTGAGAGGCTGTTGGCTATTGCCTTTCTTGAGGCCGCTTCCATGCCCCGGCAGAGAGCTTGGAGGACGGCCCGGAAACCGGATGGGGGCGGTGCCGGTTCTTCGCAGATCGCATGGAGCGCGTCGATCGCCTCAGCTTCCGAACACCCCACGGGAAGCCGAAGGTCAAGCAGGTCGATAAGGGTAGTGCTGCACGACTGTAGTTCCCGGGCCAATCGCGAGGCGTTCTTCCTGAAATCGGATGGACCGAGGCAATCTCCGAGGAACCTTCTGATCTCTCCTGTCGAAGCTCCGTCATCGTAGCCGTTGACCGCAAGGGTCAAGGAGACCTGGGGGTTCCTGATGAGCTCTCTGGAGAGGACTCCTGATCCCCTCCCTCCGGAAAAGAGGACCACCTTTACCGTGGAGAGCGGGGCGGTGTCATGTAGGGTACCCATCAGAGCCCCTGCGGCTTGCCGCCGCCATCGAGCAGAGCACTAACACGGGGAATTGGTCTGGCGTCAATACCTTGAGAGCTCTATCTGTCCCGCACTTCTGTTCCGTAATGGGCATGGTGCCCGTACCAATCGTGTCCGAGCAGTGTACTCGATCGACGAATCCGCATCAAGCCTATCCAGACGCCAACCAGCCCGGATGCATCCGGATCGTCGAGGCGAAGGACGGATCCACGGTCTATGAAAACGAAAGCGCCTGACCGTTTCGGGGTTCGTGGCGGGCGTCGCGCGGAGTAACGGGAGAACTTGCGAAGATCCTGGACCATCCGGTGGTCCAGGTGAGCTGGCGGGATGCCCGGGCCTTTTCTGCGCCTGAGCCGGCAAGCGCCTTCCCTCAGAGGCCGAGTGGGGGAAGGTTGCGCCCGGGACGATTGACCCGGATCACCGCACCAGGACCAGGCGACGGGTCTGCACCTTGGTCCCGACCGCCAGGCGACAGAGGTAGACCCCGCTGGCGACAGCGTGGCCCTGGGCGTCCCGGCCATCCCAGACCACCAGGTGGGATCCGGCCTCCTGCTCCCCCTCGACCAGACGGGCGATCACCTGCCCGGCCAGATCGTACAGGGCCAGCTCCACGCGGGCGCGCCGCGGGAGCCGGTACGGGATGACGGTCTGCGCGTTGAAGGGGTTCGGGTAGTTCTGGCGCAGGAGGATCGCGGCGGGCAAAGGCCGACCCTCCTCGCGGACCGCGGTCACCTGGTGCCGCGCCAGCCGGAAGACCCCCCAGGGCGTGGCCGCGAAGAGCACGTCGGGATCGGCCGGGTCGACGGCGACGTCGTTGAACCACGGGAAGACCCCCAGCTCGGTGCCGATCGATCGCCAGGTCTGGCCCTGGTCTCGACTCTCGAGCAACTCCGGCCCGGTGACCAGGTAGACCCGCTCGGGGTCGTGGGGGGCGAAACGGACCCGTGGCCGCCCCTGGCTGATCCCCACGAACTGATAGCGATCGGGGATCCCGGTCAGCCCCGGGGACGGCTCGGTCCGGAGCAGGCAGGTCCAACTGGCGCCCTGGTCTCGAGAGCGATACAGCCCCCCCGAGGTCGCGGCGTAGAGGTCGCCGGGACGGGCCGGATGGCCGGCCAGCGCGCCGATCGGCTCATCCACGGCCGGCCGGCCGGCGTAGACCCAACCGATCCCCTCGTCCGGGCTACGCCAAACGGTGTCGCGCACGGCGGCATAGAGGGCCGAGGATGCGCCGGTCCCTTCGGCATCGAAGGCCAGGCCACTGACCAGGGATTCACCCCCTCCCTGGATCACGGGCAGTCCCGCGGATCGCTGCTCCCAGGTCCTGGCGTTGTCGGCGCTGCGGGCCACCCCTTGGACGCCCAGGAACTGGGTCACCGGTTCTACCAGATCGCTCAGTATCTGCGGATAGAACGGCAGCACGGTGGCCTGCCGCGCCCAGGTGCTCAGCCGGGTCCAGGTGCGGCCGGCGTCGCTACTGCGGTAGAACCCCGTTCCGTACGCGGCCAGCAGGTTCGTCGGCTCGGCGGGGTCGACCTGAAGCGCAGCGATCCCGAGCTGATCGGCGAAGGGAACCAGCTCGCCGCTCCCCGCGGCGCCGAGCCAGGTCCAGCTCAGCCCCCCGTCGCGGCTGCGGTACACCCCCTGGCTCGGATCGGCCGTCTCGCGGATCCCGGCAGCCCCGACGTAGAGCCCGCCGCGGGCGTCGTAGACCACGGTGCCGGCCTGGGGCCCGCGGGGCAGCACCAGCGACATCGGTCTCCAGGTCCGTCCCCGATCCCGGGACTCCTGCACCGGCTGGATCTCGCGCGCCGGGCCGTCGCCGCTGGTGACCGTGAACAGGCGCTCGGGATCGCGCGGGTGGAGCACGACCCCGAGGAGCGCGGTGTTCGGCGGCAGCTCGATCGCCTCCCAGGTCCGCCCGCCGTCCTCGGAGCGCCACCATCGGTCGTAGGTCCCGGGAGCCCAGGCGTAGAGCAGCTCGGGCAGCAGCGGATGGGGAGCCAGGACCAGCGCTCCCAGATCGGCCGGAAGCCGGGACCGCGACTCCCAGGTGACCCCGCCGTCCGGGCTGTGCCAGACCTCCTCCCGGGTCGCCGCGTACAGGCCGTCGGGCTGGCCTGGGTCCGGGACCACGGCGTCGAAGACCCGGTCGACGATCCGCGTCTCCCAGGTATGGCCGTGATCGGCGCTGCGGTAGAAGACCGTGGCCCGGGCCCGGGGAGACGGGGTGGGGCCAGCGTAGAGGATTCGGGGATCGACCGGGTGCACCTCGACCCAGGCGATGTCGCCCAGCGGCGCGTCGCGCCAGGACCGCCCCCCGTCCTCGGAGATCGCCAGTTGATTGGCCGCTCCGCGCGCGGCGAACAACCGCCCGGAGACCAGGGGATCGGCCCGGAGGACCAGGTAGTTGAAGTCGGCGAGGGCCTCCCACGAGGCCCCGCCGTTCGAGCTGGCCAGCGGCGCCGTCGACCGGGTGTAGATCAGGTCAGGATCAGCGGCGTCCACCAGAGCCGGCTTGCGGGTCAGCGGGCTGACGCGCACCCAGGACGAGCCGCCGTCCCGGGTGCGCCAGATCCCGGTCCGGGTGGAACTGAGGTAGAGCACCTCGGGATCGCCGGTGGCCAGCGCCAGCTCGTAGGCATCGGGGACCGCGGCCAGACCGGGCAGGTCCACGGCTTCCCAGGAACCGGTTCCCCCGGGGCGGACCGACGAGGACGGCGCGTCGACAAAGGTCCGGAACCGCTGCAGCGGCCCGGCGGCCCGGTTCCCCTGGCTGTCGGTGGCAAAGGCCCGGACCAGGTACTCCCCGGGGGACGGCGCCGCCCAGGTAGCGGACCAGACCGCATCGCGTTGCCCCAGGGGGAGAGTAACGACCGGCGTGGTGTCCGAGGCGGCATAGACCACCGCCTCGACGCGGGTCACGGCGCTGGACTCCAGCACCTGACTCACGGGCAGCTCGAAGAGAACCCCCTGGCCGTCGGCGCGGGTCCGGAGGGGGAGCACCCGGGGGGCGCTCGGATCCCCTCCGGGCTGCACGACCAGGGCCAGGGTATCCCTCCAGGTGCCGAAGGGGCTGGTGACCGCGAACTCGAAGTCGAGGAGCGCCCCGGCCGGCAGTCCCGAGGCGACCAGGAACTCCGGAGCCTCGGCCGGCCGCACCGGGTGGCGCGACAGGTCGAACCGCAGATGGTCACCCCCCAGGCCAACTGCCCCCTGCTGCAGCGACCGAACGGAGAAGCCGAACAACCGGAGTAATGCCGGGTCGACGATCGACAGGATCGGCCCGACCCGGACGATCTCCCCCTGCTGCACCCCGCCGTCCGCGTTCCCCAGGGTGTCCACCACCATGATCTCCCCCAACGACAGTCGGGGCGAGACCCCGGTCGCCGTGAATCCATGTACCGCCACCAGGCCGCCGTTGGCGTAGACGAAGACCGAAAGGCGGGCGACTCGGGCGCCGAAGAAGCCGTCGCGGAAGCGATAGGCCAGCAGGGGATCCCGCGTGGTGAAGAGCTCCCGCCCCGGGGCCAGATCCCCGTAGGCCGTCTTCGCCTTGACGATCTCCACCAGGGGATCGTCGCAGTGCAGCTCGACCCGCAGGTCGCGGGCCGCCAGCCCACCGACGTTGGCCAGGGTCAGTCGCACCCGCACCTCTTCGCCGGCCATCGCCAGGGTATCCGGGTCCTGCCCCACGGGGACCAGGTTACGGATCTCGACCAGCAACGGCGCGGTCTGAACCTGGGCCACGGCCCACTCGCCCTCCAGGCGGATCCCCTCGACGCGCACGCTCAGGTCGCCGTCGACCCCGACCGACCAGGGATTGGTCTCCGGGGTGAAGGCCGTGAACCGCGCCCCGTCGAACGGGTCGGTGGCATCGCCGAGGTTCCCCTGGTGCGCCCGGGTATAGGCCTCGTCGTGCGCCCAGAAATCCAGGTTGTCTTCCCCCTGCTCCGGAGCCGGGACCCGCCCCATCGGGTACCCCGCGTCCAGCCAGTTCCCGTCCGCCGATTCGAGATCGACGCGAAAGCGGGCCCCCTGGTCCGGGGTGGGCGCCTGGCGGTGGACGTGCCAGATCAACACCCCCCCGGCCGGGGCGTTGCGGTCGTAGAAGCTGCTCTGACGGCGGTGCTCGATCAGGAAGAATTCCGATCCCGTGACCGGCACCTTGGCGATGGCGCCGCCAACGCCGACGTCCCGGAGCCGGAGCTCCTGCTGGTCCTGGGAGACCTCCACCACCTCGCTCCACCCGAGGAGGAGACGGCTGAAGGCACAGAAGCTCACCGGCCCGTCGTCCCCTCGCCAACCCTGGGCGCCGCGTCCCATCAGGCACCAGTTCCCCACCCCGGCCGAGTCCTTTTCGGGAGGGGCGTCCGGCAGCCGCAGGAACTCGGTGTCGTAGAGGTCGATCAGACCGAGGAGATGGCCGAACTCGTGGCACATCGGCCCGACCGCGCTGCCCCAGCTCCGGCCCTGCAGAACCGTGCCGCGCGCCGGGTCGATGCGGATCGGCGCGCCGGCGACCCCCCGGTCAGCGGTGTCGAAGGGCTCGTCGAAGCCGAGGGAGGCGATCCCGTTCGCCTCTCGGAGCAGGAACCTGGCCGGGGTGGACTGCAGCAGGACAAAAACCGCGTCGACGTACCCGTCGTCGTCGCCCGAATCGGGGATCCCGTCCGGACCGTCGTTGTCGAAACGCGCGAAGTCGAGATCGGCATCGGCCTGCCGCAGGAGTTCCAGCGCGAAGCGGCCAAAGTCCCCCTCCTGGGACGGGTCGGAGGCCAGATAGGCGCTCACCGGTTGGGCCGAGGCATAGCGGCGGGGCGCGACCTCGCCGCGCACCTGGAGCCGACCGAAGGACATGGTATCGTAGAAATGGGAGAAGCTGCCGGGCAGCGCCGGGTCGAAGATCGCCGCGGCCCAGGACGGCACCGGCAACGCCTCCTCGCCGGCGAAGCGGCCGAACAACACCAGGGCCTGCCGGGTACCGGTGGTCAGGGCCTGGGCCGGCTTGGCCGCAACGCCGGTCCCCGGTGCGGGTCCGGTCCCTGCCGTGGCGCACCGGAAGGGCTCCTCAGCCGAGGCCGTGGTCGAGCCCAGCGCCACGACCAGCAGCAGCCAGGGTATCCTCTGCACGGGGGCTTCCCTCCTTCGCCGAACCGACCGATCGACCCCTACCGGCTTCGATTCGTGGGTCTGGCTGCGAAGGTATCAAGGGGGAGGAGCAGGGCAAGGCCGGGAAGGGGCGGGTTTGCTGGAACGCGGTGGCCGACTCGGTCTGGAAAGGCGGCCTCCCGGCCGGTCGGTGGGAACGCCAGGAGCGGGGGACGGTCGACCGGGCTGCTAGTGTCGCGTCCGAGAAATGCCTTGGCATTCGTGGGCCGATCCATCCCGGCCAGTGTCGTTCCGCTCGCTTCCTGTATCTTCCTGTCGATACAGGGCGTTCGCGCGCCTAGCTGGCCGGGCGTCTCGGCCCGCTCGGTGACACAACTCATTTCTCGGACGCGACACTAGCGCTCCAGACCGGCGTAGACGCTGACGAAGCCGCGGACCCGGGACCGGCTCTTCTGGTCCTCGACCTGGCGGCGGGTCACCTCGAACCCCAGGATGGTGACCAGCTTGTACCCCTGATAGTCGGACCGGTTGGACAACTGCGCGGCGATGACCAGCTCGCGGAAGCTGTCCTCGGCCCCCTGCGGGGTCGGTCGGCGCAGTTGCCAGAAGCGCTGGTACTCCAGCCCGGTCTCGACCACGCTGCTGCCGAGGAACGGCCAGCGCCCCAGCAGGGAAAGGAGCTGACTCACCTCGGACCGTCGACTCTCCTCGCGGGCCACCGGCGCCTCGCGGCGGAGCTCGCTCTTCCAGCGCGGCACCAGGGTCAGCGAACCGAGGTGGACCTGGTACTCGGCCTTGTCGACGACCCCGAGGAAGTACCCCTGCCGCCGCACCCCGCGCACCTCGATCTCGTCGCGGCTGCCGACCTGCCGGTAGAGCTGCCACTTGTTCTTGTGGGCGAGGTAGAGCCCCTGGGCCTGCTCGTGCTCCAGACCGAGCCAGGTGGTGTAAACCCAGGTGTTCTCGGCCGGCAGGATATCGCGGACGTACCGCTGACCGCCCCGGGTATCGGGCAACTGCACCCACTGGTAGAGGTCGTCGGCGATGTCGTCCTTGACCCGCTGCAGGTTCAGAAAGGCCCGGACTCGACCAAACGCCAGACGGTCCTGGTCCAGGGTGAAGAGGGCGTAGCTGTCGTGGGAGCGCTGGTCCTGGGAGAGCCGCCGTACCTGCTGCCGGCCGAGGGTCAGCCGGACCTGGGGGACGATGAAGGCCCCGCCGTAGAGGTTGTACCCTTGCTGGTCGCGGCGGTAGGGGTAATCGGGCTCCTCGTCGTTCTCGAAGCGGTCGACCCACTGGTTGTGGTTCATGTCCACGCCGTAGAGGTACTCCGGCGAATCGGTGTAGAAGCGCAGAAAGGGCTCCTGGTAATCGGGGATCAGGTTCGGGCTGTCCTCGTTGTCGTTCTGGTTGAAGTCAGAGACGAAGTCGTTGTTCTCGTCCCACCCGGGGAAGACCTCCCGGTCCGGGTCTCCCGAGCCCTTGCGGAACCAGTCGGGGTACCGGTCCTGGTCGTCGTTGTCCTCGACGAATTCGTACCGGTAGAAGGCGTTGGCGTAATTGGCGTTCCCGTCCTTGTCCAGCAGCGACAGGCCGGTGCTGTACCCCGTGCCCACCGAGAACGCCTCGCCAAAGGCGAACCAGGGGTAGCGGGTGTGGGAGAGGTTGACCAGCCAGACGTCGGCCCGGGTGCTGGCCGCGTGGTGCGAGGTCTGGCTCAGGTTGGGGTACTGGCGGTACTGCCGGTTGACGTTCACCTCGGCATAGGCGTCGAACCCGGCCAGGTCGGTCGCCTCCAGGGTGAAGCCGGCGATCTGGTTGGCGGTGGGCAGGCCGTAGTCGAAGGTGATCACCCGCTGGTTCGAGCTGTCCTTGACGTTCCCCGGGGCGCGGGTGACGGGGAGGAAGACCATGCCGGTGGAGCCGAGCTGCCGGTCCGAGGTGACCTCGACGTAGTAGTCGTTGGCCACCACCAGCTCGACGGTGACGCGGCGGATCTCGCCGGGGTCCGGGCCGCTGTAGGACCGGTCGCTGAAGTCGAAGCGCAGCCGGATCTTCTCGGTGCCGTCGGCCGAGAGGAACCCCTGCTGCTGGAAGCCGCCCTCGACCTGGGCCCGGAAGCCGATCTCGCTGCCGCGCACCTGCTGCCCCTGCAGGTCCTCGATCAGCAGGTCGCTGGCGAACAGGGCCGCGCCGGCCTCTCCGTCCTCGGGGGAGTCATCGCTGAGCCGGACCTCGATGGCGGTGACGTTGTTGAAGTTCTGCGGCCCGGACAACTGGCCGCGGAACATGTCGCCGCCGAAGGTGCCGACCTGGGTGTTCACCTGGTAGGCGTTGACGAAGGTGCCGCCCACCTTGACGAAGTCGCCGACCTGGGCGACCAGGCGGCCGCCCAGCAGGTTGGTGGCGTCGGTGCGCTGGTCGTACGGCCGCTCGAGGGTGGTGTTCTCGGGGTTGGGAGCGCTGATCCGCGACAGCAGCAGAGTCCCCTGGTACTTGTCCGAGGCCAAGTCCCACTGCAGGCCGTTGAACCTGGGCTTGGAGAAGGTCATCGGGGTCAGGGTGGTCCGGATCTCGCTCCCCACGGTGATGGCGTAGTGGTACTGGCCCTTGTGGTCGGCCGACACCAGGAGACGGCTGAACCACCCGCCGTAATAGCCGCTGGTGGAGAGGGACGAGCCGAACGGCTGGGGGCTCTGTTCCCGCCAGTCGTAGATCAGCCAGCCGCGGGTCAGCAGGTTCCCGTACTCGTCGTAGTAGTACCGCCCCTCGAGGGAGGTGCTCACGTACCGCTGGTACGCCTCGCGGGCGTAATTCGTGTACTGGGCCTGCTGCCAGCGGTACTCGCTGTAGAGCTCCTGGGGCACGTACCACTTGCGCAGGGCCGGGTCGAGGGCGTCGAAGAGGACCCCCGGCCCGGTCGGCTCGAAGCTGACCTTGCCGCCCCGCTTCACCGTGCCCAACCGGACCCCGTATTCCTGGGCCCCAACCGCCTGCGCGGTCAGCAGGGCCAGCAGGAGGATGCTCGGCCAGCGGCTCATGCGCGTCCCTTTCACTGGCTCAGTAGACCACGGCGACCACCCCGAGGTGGCGCTCGGTAAAGGCGTCGGCCTCGACCTGCAGGACCCACAGGTAGGTCCCCGGCAGGGCCGTCCGGCCGTCGTCGCCGCGGCCGTCCCATCGATAGACCGCCGGCCCGATCGATCGCTCCTCTTCCTGGGCGCGGCCAACCTGTCGGCCCGCCAAGTCGTAGATCTCCAGGACCACCGGGGTCGGCCGGGTGAGCTGCAGCAGGTTGAACCGCAGCTCGAACCGGTCGTTGACCCCGTCGCCGTTGGGGCTGAAGGCGGTGCCGCTGCCGGCGATCTCGCCGACCAGCCGGCCGACCTGGGACCGGGGGATGGCCACGGACAGGCCGGACAGCTCGTCGAGGTCGCTCGGGCCGAAGGTACCCGCGTTCCCCGACTCCAGCGATTGCGGCAGGTCGCCGATCCGCCGGTTGTAGGCCCGGCCGGAGAAGGTGGTGCCGAAGCGGAAGACCGGCACGTCGAAGGTGAACTCGACCACGGTGCTGTCCTGCCGGATCAGCGGCAGGTCGAGGACGAACCCCCCGGCGTCGGTCGAGGTCACGGTGAAGGAGGCCGGCTGGCCGGCCACGGTCAGGCCGCGGATGTTCTCGACCAGGCTGTTGGCGTCGACCGCCAGCCGGTCGTACCCCTGGATCGGGCCGCCGGCCCGCAGGAGCACGGCGTAGCGGAAGGTGGCCCGCTCCTCGGCCTGGACCAGGCGGGGGAAGACCTCGGCCCGCAGGGTGTCGGCCAGCGGCGGCCGCAGGTACTCGAAGGAAAGCTGGTTCACCTGGCGGGTGTCCTGCCGGCTCCCCCGCAGCTCGATGCCAAACTGGATGAACCGCCGCTGCCCCGGGGCGGTAACCAGGCCGCCGTTCTCCAGGGCCTTCCACGGGCTCCAGTTCACCGCGTCCTCCTCGACGCGGCCCTTCTCGCGCCGGGCCAGTCCGATCCACTGACTCCCCTCGACCACCTCGGTCAGGCCCTGGAACACGCCGACGCTGTCCAGCAGGTTCCGGTAGAAGACCAGCGGGGTGTCGTCGGTCCCGGTGCGCACCCGCACCGTGGTCTGCGAGCGGATCGCCCGGCCGACCGTCTCCTCGCCCCAACGGACCCGGCCCAGGGTGGCCCGGTCCCCCAGGTCGAGGAGGTCGGTCAGGTACGACGCCTGCTCGAGGTACCCGTCGGCATAGACCTCCAGCTCGTCGACCTCCCAGGCCACCTCACTCAAGGACTTGAGCTTGACCAGACGGGCGTACCGCGACTCGAAGGTCAGGTCGATCACCGGCTGCTCGTTGCGCGTCTGGCGGGAGATCAGCACGTCCGGGGCGCGCTGCACGCTGGTCAGGGTGTCGTTGAGCCAGACCTCGTACCCGCGCAGGTAGTCGTCGTGGTAGGTCGTCCCGGGGAGCGGGGAGACGGTGTTGCGCGGGTAGAAGCGGACCCGGTGCACCGGCAGCGGCACGCCGAAGTCGAGGATCACCCAGATCCCCAGCGGGTTGAGCGGCACCAGCCTGGTCGGCTTGCGCTCGAGGGCGGTCCGATGGTCGCCGTTGACGATCCCCGGCAACTGGGCGTTGACCACCTTCTTCTCCTCGACCGCGTTGGGTGCGGTGATGCTGGCCCCGGGGAGGAGGACCCGCGAGGCGATGTTGGTCTCCGCGTCGAAGCGCAGGGGACTGATCCAGCCGGCCCGGTGCTGGAAGTCGACCGCGTCGCCGGGGGTGTTGGTGGTATCCAGGGTCGGGTAGTAGACGTTGCCGCCCAGGACCAGGGGGTCGATCCCCCGGCCCCCCTCCTGCCAGCCAGCGGCGCTGCCGCCCAGGACCCAGGTCCGGTACCCCTGCCCCGCGGCCGGGCCGGCCAGGACGCAGGCGAGGAGCAGAGCCACGACTCCCGGCATGCCCATACTCACTTCAGCCCCGCGTGAACGGTGAGGAAGAACAGGCTGCGGCGCTCGGTCGGCCGATCGGGGTATGCAGCCGCCCCACCTCCAGGCCG
>JBAZUN010000181.1:7472-10905 GCA_041661365.1 Candidatus Latescibacterota bacterium | reverse complement strand
GGTATTTGCTTCGACTGTCCACGGACAGGACCTGCAGATTGCAGGCAAGATCGCCTTCCATGCACTACAGGACGGCAATCGAGAGATCTTCGTGATGAACGCCGACGGCAGCGGTGTAGTACGCCTGACAAGCAATACAGCAGACGATGTAGTCCCGTCATGGTCGCCAGACGGAACAAGGATCGCCTTTTCATCTGTGAGAGACGGGAACTGTGAGATCTACGTGATGAATGCCGACGGATCTGGTCTTGTTCGGCTGACGACTGATCCTGCCTTAGATAACTATCCTTCCTGGTCTCCCGATGGTACAAGGCTGGCCTTCGTTTCCTCCGGTAGCGGCCTGCACGTGATGAATGCCGATGGCTCTGCCAATATATCTCTTGGCACGGGTGCTGAATCCTGCGCTTGGTCCCCCGACGGTACCAGGATAGCGTACAACGTGATAGGTTCGGGACTATACACCATCAAGCCTGACGGTACGAGCTCCCTACGCCTCAACAGCGCCTATTTGAATGCTGGCCTCGCCTATTCGCCCGATGGTGCCAGGATCGCCTATGTGACTGGCGGCGGGGGAGGACTCGATGACATCCACGTTGTAGATGCCGACGGTACGGATGATGTTTTAGTCGCGGGCAGTTCTGTAGGTCTCCGGAAGTGGACTCCGTCGTGGTCCCCGGATGGCAGCAGGATAGCCTTCGGCCTAGGCGATGCTAACCACAACTTCGATATCTACACAATGGCGGCGACGGGAGGAAGCCTAGCCCGCCTTACCACCGCACCTTCCAATCAGTATATATGGCCTTCGTGGCAGTCCTTTCGTTACATCGGCCAAGCCGTGGTGGGATCGACGGTAGCGCGGACGATGATGGTGACCAACGCGGGATCGGCCACACTAAACGTCACGCAGATCACCGCTACGGATCCTACGTTTTCAGTCAATCCATCTGCATTCTCGCTCGCACCCGGCGGTTCACAGGCTGTCGTGGTTGAGTTTCGACCTGTCGCAAGCGGGACTGTCTACACTACACTGACACTGGCAAGCAACGACCTCGATTCACCGCTCACTCGTCTGGTGGTGAACGGTAGAGCGATCGAGGGCCCTCCCGACCTCCAGATCGCCAACCAGATCGCGTTTGAGTCTGATCGCGATGGTAACCGTGAGATCTACGCCATGAACCCCGACGGAACGGGTCAGACCAACCTGACTCAGCACCCGTCTTCAGATCAGAACCCCGCCTGGTCTCCGGATGGTTCCCGGATCGCCTTCACCTCGGCACGCGATAACCCTAGCGGCGACATCTACTTAATGGACGCCAACGGGGCGGGCGTGACCCGAGTCACGACCAACTCGGGGGTCGTGCACTCCGCGGACTACCCTTTTTCGTGGTCGCCGGACGGGACAAAGATCGCCTTCGCGTCCACGCGCGACGGACAGATGGAGATCTACACAGCTGACACCAGCAGTGGGACTCTGACTAGGTTGACTAGTAACGCGGCAGAGGATGGCATGCCGTCATGGTCGCCTGATGGCACCATGATCGTCTTCAAATCGTCGCGAGACCACAGCTACGGCGAGATCTACCTCATGAACTCGGATGGGTCCAACGTGGTCCGCCTTACGTCCGATGGCTTGGTCGACTCCGATCCAGCGTGGTCGCCGGACGGTACCAGAATCGCGTTTCGCTCAGGCTTGGGGGGCAGCAATCCCATCTACTCAATGAATGTGGGTGGCTCAGGGCGGGTGCAACTCACCCCGGCTGTCGATTGCCACGCGCCGTCTTGGTCTCCGGATGGGACAAGGATCACCTATGACGCCTGGCAGATCTACACGGTGACGGCAACTGGCGGTACTCCGTCGACGCTCACAAGTGGAGGGACGAACGTCACCCCCTCCTGGGCCCCGTTCCGCCATATCGGACAGACTACCGTCGGTACCACCGTCTCAAGGACCATGGTCCTCAGGAACACGGGGACCGGTACCCTTTCGGTGAGTAGCATCACCCTCGGTGATGGCCAGTTCTCGGCCAGTCCGAGCAACTTCTCGGTGCCTCCGGGAAGCAGCCAGGACGTGGCAATTGCCTTCAGTCCCGCATCAGCAGGGACAAAGTACGCCACGCTCACGATCACCAGCAATGACCCAGACTCACCCAGCATCCAGTTGACGGTCAACGGCACCGGTAGGACGGTTCTACCGCCTGTCGCCGTAGTCTCAGCCCTGTCGCCAGCAGACACCAGGATCGCCTTTGCCTCTGAGCGTGATGAGGCTGGGGGTGGGGAGATCTACTCGATGCTGCCGGACGGCACCGGCGTCACCCGGCTGACCAACAGCCCTGGAATCGACAACCAACCTGCATGGTCGCCCAACGGCGCTCGACTTGCTTTCAAGTCGACTCGCGACGGAGATACTGAGATCTACACCATGCAGGCAGATGGCAGTGGGGTGGTTCGCCTTACCACCTCCAGCGGGAACGATGACTGGCCCGCCTGGTCGCCTGACGGTACCAGGATCGCGTTCCACTCCGGCCGTGGCGGAAGCGAGGATATCTATACCATGCGGGTAGATGGAAGCGATATCACCCGGCTGACCAGCAACGCCGCCGTCGACATCTGCCCCACGTGGTCGCCTGATAGAACGAGGATTGCCTTCCAGTCGAACCGCGACGGGAACTGGGAGCTTTACCTCATCAGCGTGGATGGGAGCACTGAGACGAGGCTAACTAGCAATTCTGCAGACGACGGCAATCCCACATTTACACCGGATGGACGCCTGAGCTTCACATCCACACGGGACGGCAATTCTGAGCTGTACATAATGAACCTTGACGGAAGTGGCCTGACACGGCTAACCAATACTGCCGCTTTCGAGGGATACCATGCCTGGTCCCCTGACGCAAGCAAGGTGACCTTCACCACCAACCGTGACGAAAACACTGAAGTGTACGTGATGAACGCCGACGGGAGCAGCCCGACCCGGTTGACCAACAACTCCGTGTCAGACGAGGTGCGTTCCTGGTCTGCCCTGAGTGGCCTGGACTTCGGTTACGTCACGAAGGACTCAATGGCCTTCAGCATCTTCAGGGTCACCAATCACGGCCAAGAACCTCTGACGGTTTCTAGCATTAGTTCGACTAACCCGCAGTTCAGCGTAGCACCAAGCAGCTTCACACTCTCGGGTGCTGCCACTCAGACCGTGACGGTGACCTTCTCCCCAACCTCGGCCGGCGCCAAGGCCGGCACTCTGACCATCCTCAGCAACGACCCGATGAGCCCGAGCCAAACCGTCTCCCTGTCGGGAAACGGGACCGACCCGCCTCCTGGTGCCCCCCAGGGCCTGAGCTCGTCCGCCGGCAATGGCCAGGTCGTCCTTTCCTGGACAGCTGCTCCTGATGCCGATCTCTCCCATTATGTCCTCTACCGCACCCAGACCGCCGGT
>JBAZUN010000181.1:0-7462 GCA_041661365.1 Candidatus Latescibacterota bacterium | reverse complement strand
ACTCCATCCTGCGCGCCGGTCGCGCGGCCACCACCATCGCCGATCCGGGAGTGCCCCCGGGGATCTATTACTACCGCATCGCCGCGGTGGACAGCGCTGGTAACCACAGTGGGCCTTCGGCGCAGGTGGCTGACACCCTCAGCATCCTGGTGAAGGGTGGTGATATGGTGCCTGCCCGTTTGACCTTCACGGCGGCCGGTTCCCAGACGGTCTCCGTGACCGACTCCGGCAACACCGCCCTTTCGGTCACCCCGTCGTTGACGGGTACTGACGCGGCCCAGTTCAGTGTCATTCCGAACACGGTCACGCCGGTAGGACCAGGGATGACGCAGACCTTTGTGATCAATTTCTCCCCATCTCCCGCCGCCGGTCATAACCGTGTGGCAACCCTGTCCCTGACGCACAACGGCACCAACCGGGTCAGTCCGATGACGGTGGCGCTAGTCGGCGACGTGCCCCCGGTATCGCCGCAGAATCTCTCGGCCAGTGTTGGCCAACGTCAGGTGATGTTGACCGGGCGCCGAGACCGATCTGACGCACTACGTCGTCTACCGGGGCTCGACGGCACAGGCGCCTGGTGACTCGGTAGGTCGGGTGACCTGGTCAAGCCACACCTACACCGATACGGCGCTTGCGGGTGCGGCCTACTATTACCGCGTCGCGGCAGTGGACAGCGCCGGGCACCACAGCGAGGTCTCGAGCCAGGTCGAAGTCACGCTCAATCGACCACCTGTTGCCGTGGCCCAGACCGTCAGCACGACGGAAGACACGCCGGTAGCGATCACCCTCGTCGGTACCGATCCGGACGGTGATGCCCTGACCTATACCGTAGTTCGCCTCCCAGCTCAGGGGGCCCTGTCGCCCCTCAGCGGCTCAGTGCTGACGTACAGTCCGCGTGCCCAGGCCAATGGTCCGGACACCCTGACCTTCACGGTCAACGACGGTCCAACGACTTCATCGTCTGCTGTGGTGGCGGTCACCGTCACCCCGGTCAACGACGCCCCGACACTGGCCGACCTACCACCGCAAACAATCCTCGAGGATGCCGGCCCACAGACGGTTGCTCTGACGGCGAGCCCGGGGGGCGGACCAGACGAGGTTCCCCAGCCGGTGATCGTTACTGCGAGCTCGAGTAACCCAACCCTGATCGCCAATCCCACGGTAACCGGCACGACGATGAGTTATACGCCGGCCCCCAATGCCAGTGGCACCGCCACAATCACTCTGCGGGTGCGCGATAGCGGTGGCACCGCCAACGGCGGCGTTGATAGCCTGCTGAAGAGCTTCACCGCCACCGTGACCTCCGTGAATGATGCGCCGACCCTGGCCGACCTACCACCGCAAACGATCCTCGAGGATGCCGGGCCGCAGACGGTTGCACTGACGGTAGGTCCAGGCGGTGGACCAGACGAGGCCACCCAAACGGTGATCATTACTACGAGCTCGAGTAACCCGACTCTGATCGCCAGTCCCGTGGTAACCGGCACGACGGTGGGTTATACGCCGGCTCCCAATGCCAGTGGCACCGCCACGATCACCTTGCGGGCGCGAGATAGCGGTGGTACAGCCAACGGCGGCGTTGATAGCCTGCTGAAGAGCTTCACGGTGACGGTCACGCCGATGAACGATGCGCCGGAGTTGGCCGCCGCGGTGCGCACGGCGGCGGCCGAAGGGGAGCTAATCCGTTACCGGCTGGAGGCCACGGACGTGGACGGTGACACGCTGTCCTACACGATGGCTAACCTGCCTGCCGGCGCAATCCTGGGGGACCAGATTCTCACCTGGATCCCGACCTACACCCAGGCCGGCACCTACTATCCGGCGTTCACCTGTACTGACGGCAAAGGGAGCTCTGACAGCCGGATCGATACGATCGTGGTCGCCGACGCCGCACCTCCGCCCCTGATACCACTACCGACGGTCTGGGACCTTGGCGACATCCCCCAACGGCTCAGCACGACCCAGTCTTTCTGGCTCCGCAACCCGGCTACGGTTGCCGCGCGGGTGGATAGTGCCCGTACCCGTAGCAGTGCCTTCACCATCACCTCGCCTGCCACCCCTTTCACGCTAACTGGGGGCGACAGCACGGCCGTCTTGGTCCGGTTCACCCCGACTGCCTGGAACTTCGGCTATCAGCGGGACACCCTCACGGTGTCGAGCACCGCAGGGATAGTGCGGGTACCGTTGATCGGCAGAGGGCTGTGGATCGGGATCGGCGCCGAGCCCCGCGAGGTGGACTTCGGACGGGTGCGGCTGGGCCAGGCCGCTGCCCGGATCGTCACCGTGAGTAACCCCGGCAATGAGCTGCTCCAGATCTCGCGGATCGAGGTACCGGTGCCGACGGTCACGATTGCACCACGCCAGTTCACCGTCGCGCCCGGTTCCAGCCAGGCGGTCACCCTCACCTACACGCCGCTGCTGGCCGGCCCATTGGAAACCTTCCTGACGGTGGCCGGCACGGCCGACTCCGTCGTCATGGTCCGCCTGCGGGGGGAGGCCGTGGTCCCACGTCTATCGGTGACGCCGCCGTTGCTCAGCTTCGGGCGCGTGTCTGTCGACAGCACGGCCTGGCGGTCGCTGGTCGTGCGGAGCACAGGCACCGACACCGTCCGCATCCAGTCGCTCAGCGGCCTGACCAGCCCCTACTCCTCGGCGCCGGCCGAGCTGCCACCGCTGGCACCCCTCGACTCGGCTGTCGTCAGCGTCACCTTCGCACCGGGGGATCGGGCGCTGTTCACCGACACCCTCGTCGTGACCAGCAATTCTGAGCCGGTGCAGGTACCCGTATCCGGTGAAGGCATCCGGGCCGGTCTGGCTATCCCGGATACCCTGGCCTTGGGACAGGTGCGGATCGGCGATCAGGGAGAAGCCCTGCTGGTGGTCCGCAATCCGGGGAACGATGTCTTGCGCATCAGCGGGATCCAGATGGCCAATTCGCGCTTCGTGGTGTCACCTGCGCGACTGGACGTGCCGGCAGGAGGCCTGGCGCCGCTGACCGTGACCTTCAGTCCTGTAGACGCCACGCCACAGACCGGTCTCCTCGTCTTCACCAGCAACGCGGGGACCGGCGCGACGGTGGTTACGGGCACCGGCGTGGCCTCGAGCGTGACAGTTCGGCTGCAGCCGCCGCAGTATGGTCAGGTGTGGGTGGGGACGGAACGGACTCTTGAGGTGCACGTGCGCAACCACGGCTTGATCCAGACCGACATCGAGGAGGTGACTCTCCAGCCGGCCGGGGTCGCCGATCTGTCCTTGAGCGGCCTGTCCCTGCCCACGACCGTGGCCGCGGGGGAGAGCCTGGTGGTGGCCACCGTCACCTACCGGCCCCAATCGGCAGCGGCGTTGACCGGAGCAACCGTGCGTATAAGTGGGCTGGGCCTCGAGCGAACGGTCGCACTGCAGGGAGCCGGCGTGCTCCCCCCAACCTTCCGGCTGTCCCAGGGCGGCACGACCCTGGATGCGTCGGACACGGTGTACGTGGGACCGGCGGCCGCGGGGCAGACCGCCCGCGTTCTGCTGGAGTTGAGCAACACCGGTCAGGACACCCTACGGGTGGACAGCACCGACGTGACGCAGCCGGTATTCAGCCTGAGTCCGGCCAGGATGACCGTAGCCCCAGGTCGTTCCGTCGATCTTGAGTTGAGCTTCCAGCCCGCCGGAGAAGCTCCGGTGGAGGCTCGGATCTTCTTGGGTAGCAACGATCCGTTGTCTCCGCACCGGTACACGGTGGTGGGTAGAACCCCTGCCGGCACCCCGATCCTGTCCTTCACGCCGATGGACACCCTGCAGTTCGGCATCGTGCCTCAGGGAGATAGCGGCTTCGCCGCGCTGCGGTTATCCAACCGGGGTCGAGGGGGATTGGCAGTGCACCTAGTATCCCTGGACCCGCGGTTTGTGCCGGAACAGGCGGACACCATATATCTGGCCCCAGGCCAGCAACGCGAGACCTTGGTGCGGTTTTCTCCCGTCACGGCCGGTTGGCAACAGGCCCTGCTGCAGATCCGCGCCAACGATCCGGAGATCCCCCAGACCGTCGTAGTCCTGCGCGGCATGGGGGGTGGCCTGCTTTTCGAGCCGTCGGTACTGGACTTTGGGGAGCAGGTCATGGGCACTACGGCCGATACCACCCTGTGGTTGGTCAATCACACCCGCCAGAGTGCCGAGGTTGGATTCCAGCTCTACGGCAGCGGCTTCACCGTCGACCCGCGCCAAGTCACCGTCGCCCCCGACGAGCGGGCGCCTCTCGCGGTCCGTTTCCGGCCGCGCTTCGAGGACAGCTTCAGCGCCAAGCTGGAGAGCACCATCCCCGGCCTGTCCGCCAACCTGTTCGGCGTGGGCGTCGCTGGCCCACTGATCGGGGTTTCCCCTTCGCTCCAACGGGACTTCGGCGAGGTGGAGATCGGCACGGTGGGGCGTGGCGTCTTCACCGTTGCCAACCAAGGCGCCGGACCACTACGCCTACTCGATCTCATTATTAGCAAGTTGGCCTACCAGATTCCCCAGGCCGACCAACTGCCGCTGACCATCGAGCCAGGCAACGAGCTGGCGCTGGAGGTGCTCTTCACGCCAGAGCGCGAAGGAACGACCGACGCCAACCTGATCCTGCGCTGCAACGATCCCAACAACCGCGAGCTGGTCCGCTTGGTAACCGGCCGTGGCATCCAGGGACCGGCTCGGGAACCAAGCATAGATGTCATCACTGAAGACGAGTCAGGGGAACTGAACTTCGGTCCCCTCGACGTCGGCCAGCGGGGGAGCCAAACCCTGGTGGTCGCCAATCGCGGTACCGGCATGCTGCGGGTGACCCTGATCGACGCCGCCGAACGCCAGGTGACCGCCCTGCCAGAATCCCTGGTCGTGGTACCCGGCGGTCAACGGCTGGTTCAGGTCGAAGTGACCCCTGACCCCAGCGAAGGGACCCAGGGTATCCTGCGCCTGGTCAGCAACGACCCGGAGCAGCCGGTGGTACGTCTGCGCTACCTCTATACCCGGCCCGCGGCGGAGTTCGCCTTGTTGACCGATCCGCTGCGTTTCACCCCGACTGACGATACCGGCCAGGTAGCGCCGTTGGCCGTCTACAATGTGGGGAGTGCTCGCGGCATCATCGAGCAGGTGGACCCGAGCGGGCAACTAGCCTTTGACCAGGATCGGCTGGTGGTCGACGCCGGGCAGGTTGGTCGCACCCGGGTGACCTACACCGGTAGCGGTAGCAGCGGCCAGTTGGTGCTGGTCACCAACAGTCCGACGCAGCGACAACTGAGCGTGCCTTGGCAAGTCCAGGCACTTCTCACCCTGGTTACCTCGATCCCCGCGGATGGGGCCACGGGTCTGGCCGAGGAGACCACCTTGAGTCTGGTGTTCAACCGCCCCCTGCATCGCCTCAGCGGGCAGGCAGACCAGGAAGCGGAAGGCGCCGCCGCCATTGAGGCCCGTATCGTCCCAGAACCGCTCAACCGCTGGGCTCACCAACTGCGAATCCTGGGCAGCGAGGTCAGAATCCCCCTGCGCCTGGCGCCTGACCAGGGCTACCGGGTGGTGGTGCTCGACGCCCAGGGACAGGAAGGAGAGCAGTTGGCGGTTCCCTTCGAGTTGACCCTGACCACCGGCGCGTTGCCGCCGCCGGACAACCAGTTGGCCGGCCGCATCCTCTTCGCCAACAGCCGACCGCTGCAGGGCACGGTCTTCCTGGCCAACGCCCAACGCCAGTTGGTGGCGTCGGCTCGCCTGAGGGACGACGGTTCGTTCGAGCTGCGCCGTATCGGGGCCGGACAGTATGCCCTGTTCGCCCAGGAAGAGGCTACGGGCCTCAGTTTCGCCTACGAGCACGAGCTGAGCTTAGCGGCCGGTGAGAGCCGGATCGATCTCGACCTGACCCTCCCGGCACAACAGGAAGTCGAGGAGGTGGTGGGCCGCGTCCCCATCGACCAGCCGGTGGTGATCGCCCCGCAGAGCGAGGTGCACGAGACCGACTCCACCTTCGTCGTCCCCATCTACACCGACCCGGTAACCGACCTGACCGGTTTCGTGGTGCAACTCTCCTACGATCCGGCTCAGGTCGACCTGGTGGCCGTCGATCCGGACAGCCCAACCGAACGCAACGCGCTGTTCGCCGCAGGAGGGTTCCCGCTCTTCCTCAAACACGTAGTCGGAGAAGGCAGGATCGAGTACGGCGGCAGTCTGCTGGCGGCCAAGCCCCCAAGCGCCCCGGACGAGGGCGGGCTGCTGGCCCACTTCACCTTCCGCGCCCGGACCACCAGCGGCACCGTGCAGGTGGATCAGATCCGTCGACGCACCCTCCACGGGGAGGATCTCGTCGCCGGCTCGCGGGTGGAGTTCCGGCGCGGCGGCCCCCTGTGCGGTGGCGACTTCGATGACAGTGGCGGCGTCGACTTCACCGACTTCTTCGCCTTCGCCGACGCCTTCGGTCGGGAGCCGACCGGCCCGTATGCCGTCTTCGACCTGGATATCGACGGCACCATCGCCTTCGGGGACTTCTTCCTCTTCGCCGACTACTTCGGTCAGTCCTGCCAGGCCGCCAAGGGAGTCGTCGCGTCGCCGACTCGTTCAACGGCGACGCTGGAGGCCCACTGGGGTAATGACGCCGATCAAGCCGTGCTTGAGCTGTCTCTCGGCGAACTACCCCCCGCGCGGGGGCTGGCGCTATTGCTGGAATACGATCCCACCCAGTTGCGCTTCCAGCAGGCCCATGCCGGGCAAGGCCTGGTAATCGCGACCGAGCCGCGTCCCGGCGCACTGCTCGTCGGACACCAGTGGTTCACCCCCCGTGTGGTACCGCTCCAGCTCCGCTTCCAACGACGCGGTCCGACCGCCGCGGTACAGGTGATCGAAGCCGCCGTCCTCGAAGACGACGGCGTAACGCGAATCCTGCTCCCGCCATCGATCGCGGCACTGCCGCAACGGTTCGCGGTATCGCCAAGTTACCCCAATCCCTTCAACCCCACGACGATCATCAAATACCAGCTTCCCCGGCAAGCGCCGGTCCGGATCACCGTGCACGATCTTCTTGGACAGACCGTCCGGGTGCTGGTCGACCAGGTGCAATCGCCCGGACCGCACCGAGTAACCTGGAACAGCCGTGACTCCGCCGGCCGCGAATTGGCCTCGGGTGTCTATTTCTACCGCGTGGAGGCCGGCGCCGACCACGCCATCGGTCGCATGGTCCTACTCCGCTGACCGCGCGGGTTACCTCACAAGAGGGGCGGCGACTCTCTCAGAGCCGCCGTCCTTCTTGCCAGGACAGATCTCCCGTTACTGCGGTCCCGGCTACCTCAAACACTCTGAAACACTGATAAGGTGCCGGACATCGACACGTCCTCTCTCCCCACGCTTCCCGCTGACCGGCTCGTCCCGCTTTACACCAAGTCCATTTCGAGCCATCATTCCCCACGCAGTTTTCGGGGTCAGGGGGCAGGTCCCCCTCCCTTTCTACACCTCCCTTGAC